>CAMDOF010000005.1 GCA_945903465.1 Opitutus sp. GAS368 | reverse complement strand
CGTACCCAAAGAAAAAATACCCGAAAAGACCCTTCTCCCGCCGTGCTCCGCACGGCATTTAGCAGCCCGTCTGAGTTGGGCCCCACACCGCCGGCAAAATCCCGGAGAATCACCCCGCGCCTGAGTTTCTAAGTCCGACGGGCTGCTAGGCGCATGGTCGACCTACGGACTGGGGAGCGAGAACTCAAATTTACCCGGGTTCGTGGTGCTGCACTCCCGCGGCAGTGCGGCGCGACCGGCCGACCCGCTTTACGCGCGCCTCTGGGGTTCGGGTTTTTTGCCCTCAAATCACCAAGGAGTGAGCTTTCGGAGCAAAGGCGATCCAGTGCTCTTTCTATCAAATCCACCGGGGATTGATGCCGCCGCGCGCCGCGAACAACTTGATGCGATCGGCGCTCTCAACCGGGAACAAATGGCCCGTCAGCTCGACCCCGAAATCGAAACCCGCATCTCGCAGTACGAGATGGCGTATCGAATGCAAACCTCGGTACCCGAGCTGACGAGCATGGAAGGTGAAACCGCCGCCACCTTTACGGCCTATGGACCGCAGGCCCGCCTCCCAGGCTCATTTGCGGCCAATTGCCTGCTCGCGCGCCGCCTCGCGGAACGTGGCGTCCGCTTCATCCAACTCTATCATCGCGGCTGGGACCAACACTACAATTTGCCGAGCGACTTGCGGCTGCAGAGCCAAGACGTCGATCAGCCCGCCGCCGCCCTCGTACGCGATTTAAGGCAGCGCGGTCTCTTGGATGACACGCTCGTCGTCTGGGGGGGCGAGTTTGGGCGGACCACCTATAGCCAAGGTCGAACCGAACCGACGAACTACGGACGCGATCACCACGGCCGCTGCTTCACGATGTGGATGGCCGGCGGCGGCGTGCGCGGCGGGATGGCCCACGGCGAGACCGACGCCTTCTGCTACAATGTGGTTCGGGACCCCGTCCACGTGCATGATCTCAATGCCACCATTCTCAACCAACTCGGCATCGACCATACTCGGCTAACCTATAAATTTCAGGGCCGCTATTTTCGCCTGACCGACGTGCATGGAGAAGTGATCCGGAAGCTCATCGTCTGAGCGGAGACGCCCGAGGCCCGCGCGCGCCGACCTTCCGGGCCCGTGACTCGTGCACCCGGCCGAGACCGATGGCCGTTTCTGGTTGTAACTTAGAGCGGGCAGCGAAGCAGTCACCCGCAAACCCTGCCCGCCCACCCGTCAAACCATGCAGGCGGTTTTCCCGCACACGGCTCACCGCGTCCCGGTGCTTTGGGCTCGGTTTCAGCGGAGTTCATTGTTTCCACGCCGCGGTGAGCGGCCCGTTCCCCAGCTTGGATGGCCTGCCACCCGGTCGTCGGTGAAGCACTCGATGAGCCCGTGGGTGCGGCGATCCTTTCGCCACAGCCATCGTCTCAGCCGGTTGCGCCCAAAGGTCTGCGGTTCGCCAAACTCCTCGCCGGCCCAACGTCCGAAATCGCCCGCCGTCTCGACGAACTCACCGGGCCGCTGTTGGCAAAAATCAAAACCAACTCCACCAATCCCGCACCCTCGCCACCGGGCGCGACCCACTGCTGCCAAAGCGGCTGAGCGGGGAGTTGCGCCAGGCGGGCACGATGCTGGCAACACCGGCCGGCGTGGAGAAACTCGCATCCAGGCCGTCGACCGTGACATCAATTCAACGCGTTACCAACGGCAGATTGAGTTGGCGCGCGGCCTTAAAAACGCCCCAAGTGACAGCCTTTCGATATAAATACAAAGCGTCATCTATGGCGTTTTAAATTGGTTTTCGATGATATTACGCCGCTTCAAACGTGCGTGGGTGTTGAGTTCGATCCACCGGGCACCCTCCTTTTAAATCCGGGCCTGAAGCACGTGCTTGTGACCGCTTTCGATCAGGCCGGAGCCGACGGGCCGATCGTGTGCGCAGGCCTGGGCCTGGTCGGGTTGCTCGGTGCGATTGCCCAATTAACGGAGGGGGCGCGCCACCGCCTCTATTTCTTTTCCAACCGCACGAATAACTCACGGCCACGCTTCATCGCTTCAATTTTCTGCTCGTCGGTCATCTCGTTTTCAACGTCCAAGCGATTCCGCTCGGCTGCGACCATGCCCTTTGCAGCAGCGAGATTCCACCAAACATGTGCCTGAATGATATCATCCGGCAGGCCGATCCCATTATAATACATAAAGCCAAGTCTGGCTTGGGCGCGGGCATCGCCCTGCTCCGCCGCCCGGCGATACCACGCCACGGCCTCGATGAAGTGTTTCGGCACGCCGGCCCCTTGCTCGTACATGAGGCCTATTTGGTATTGCGCCTCGGTCTTGCCCTGAGCCGCCGCTCGAAGATACCATTTGGCGGCTTCGGCGAAGTCCTTCACCCCTTCATCACCGGAAGTATAAATCGCACCAAGTTTGACTTGCGCGTCGGCATCACCCTGCTCCGCCGCGTGATGATACCACTTCACGCCCTCGGCGCGGTCCTTTGGTACTCCGGTGCCAGTTTCGTACATTTCACCGATGCTGAATTGCGCGATGGCGGTACCTTGGTCCGCCGACCGCCGATACCATTTTAGGGCCTCCCCGAGGTCCTTCGGTATGCTGATACCTTGAGCATACATCAGACCGAGGTAGTATTGAGACCAAGGCGCCCCGGCTTCGGCTCGTTCACGAACCTCGGCACTCGGATCCGCGCACGCGACCGCGGCCAGAAAACCGCATGCCAGAAATGAACTGAGGAAGAGGCGCATCATAAACGAATCGGTAATCGAGGGAGATAATTAAGTGAAAATTGCAGCGTCCTGTGCGTATCGGCACATTCTCGCCAATCAATAGCCGCATTCTCTCTCGCATCCGCGATTTACCCGAAATCCGCTCACGCCCCCCCCTGCTGCGCTCAAAAACGAAAGAGGTTTTTTATTCCGAGGAAACGGGATTTATCTGCCGGCGGATTTGCTGGTCCCACGCCTCGCCCCCGCGCAGTTCGCGCTGGTCAAACCACACCTCGGACCCGGCCGCGCGCAACGCCTCGCAAATCCGCCGCGCCGCCACCGCATCCTGCGAGGCGGCGCTGAGAAAAACGCCGTGGGGCGTGACGTCGGACATGGCGGCTGCGGAGCGCATTACGGCGCAGCGCGCCTCGCGAAGGAAGCCTAAATCGGTGGTCCGCTGCCGCGAGGGCGTAGCGCCGAGTCGCCTGCGGCGGCCGAAAGGCGCGAAGGGGCGATAAGCGGAGCGGTTGGGGATACGGTGCTCCGGATTTTTCTGACCCCATCTTTCTGACAATTCAGGGAGAGTCGTGGCGCGAGGAATGAGGGGGACGGGGCATACGACAGAAAAATGGGGCAGAACGAGGTGCGAACTCGCGGGCACGGAGCTTGGGTAGAAGGATTTTAGAACCCGATCCTCGGTGCGTAGGCGAGGCGGAGGGTCAGGAAATTTTTCTACCTCAGCCATCTTTCTACCCTCAATCCGGAGCGTTGGTCCGCACCGTAGTCGGCGCGGCTACCCGGCTTGGCGCGCATCGATAGCTGCGCCCATTGGGGAGGCGGTTTGCTCCAGCCGGATGCGCCGAGGTCGTCGATGGTCGGCGCCTCCTTAATTGAACGGACCCTGCCATGAACTTCCCGTAGTTAATGCGGGAATTTCATGGTGCACGATCGCGCAACGTTCACCCGCGCAACCCACCTCGCCCCCGTTCGCACAGCGTTGTCGCCGTAGCACCAATCAACGCTGGTGCTCCGGACGAAGCGGATGGGGTCACGGGGATTGCGCCCTGTGACCCTTCCACACCACCGGACGTGCGGTTTTCCAACCGCTGTCAGCCGCCCGAAAACGGGCGCTTGGAAAAGCGCCCCGCCGCCGGACCATACCCCTGCATTGACGGCGCGGTGGCGTTGCGCCCTGCTCGCCCGCACCCGCCTCTCTATGAGTTCTCCTGCCGCTTCTTCCACCCGCGCGCCTGCCTCCCAACGTCTCGTCTCCCTCGATGCCCTCCGCGGCTTCGACATGTTTTGGATCCTCGGCGCCGATGCGCTCTTCACGACACTCGCCAAGGTTTGCGACATCGCGCCGCTGCGGCTCATCGCCGGGCAACTCGAGCACAAGGACTGGGGCGGCTTCGCGTTCTACGACCTGATTTTTCCGCTTTTCGTCTTCATGTCGGGCGCCTCTCTGGTCTTCGCCCTGCCGAAGATCATTGAAAAACACGGCCGCGCCGCCGCCGTGAAACGCGTCCTCTTACGCGGCGCGCTGCTCTTCGCTGTCGGTCTCTTCTACGCGGGCGGCCTCCAGACGAAGTGGCCCGATATCCGCGTGCTCGGCGTCCTCCAACGCATCGCGCTCGCTTACACCGGCGCAGGCTTGCTGTTTTGCTTTTTCAAGCCGCGCTCGCTCGCCGCCATCGGTGCTGCAATTCTCGTGGGCTATTGGGCGTTGCTTACGTTTGTGCCGATCCGCGATGTCGCGATGGAGCGCGCCGCCGTGCCCGCGAAGCTCGGCGTGGCCAAGCCCACGCTCGAGCAGGCGCAACAGCTCTACACGTCCACGACCGCGCGCGTGACGGGTGTCTACGATCCCGGCCGCAATCTCACCAACCACCTCGATTTCGAATATCTCGGCGGTCGCAAATATGACGTCTACTGGGACCCGGAGGGTATGCTCAGCACCGGCCCCGCCGTCGTGTCGTGCCTGCTCGGGGTCTTTGCCGGTCTGCTGATTCGCCGTCGCGATTGGGACGATATGAAGAAGGTCACGTGGCTCGCCGCCGCCGGGGCCGCGTTGGTCGCGCTGGGATTTCTGTGGGGACTGCAATTCCCCGTCGTGAAAAAAATCTGGACTTCGTCGTTCGTGCTCGTGGCCGGCGGCTACAGCGCGCTGCTCCTCGCGGCATTTTACTACGCGATCGACGTGCGTGGGTGGAAACGCTGGTGCGTGCCCTTCGGGTGGATCGGCATGAACCCGATCACGCTCTATCTCATCAGCGGCCTCGTCGGTTATCGGAAGCTCGCCGCGCGCCTCGCGGGCGGCGACCTCGCCGCTTGGTTCGACGCGACCCTCGGCCCCGGCTGGGGCAACCTCGGCATCGCGATCGTGGGCCTCGCGCTGATGCTCGCGCTCGCGCGCTTCCTGCACGCGCGGCAGATTTTCCTGCGGGTGTGAGCGGGCTGGCCGCACGCACAATGGCTTCGATTCGCGTCAGTCTCAGTATTCTCGCGACTGCGGTGGGCGCGTTCGGGATCGCGGCCCAATATCAGTCGCAAACCGCCCTCAAGCTTATGCTTGGTCTGTTGCTCGTCATCCCGCTCGCCTTCTGCTGGTTGATTTATTGCAGCTTGCAGAGCCGGTGGCAGCCCGTCCGCATCGTCGCGCTGCTGAGTGCGGTCGCGGTCGCAGTCACGGTTTCGGGTTACTTTTTCACGGCCAAGATCCGCCATCGCTCGCAGGATTCCGCCATTGCGACCTACCAGATCCAGGCCGCCGTGGAACAATTTTTCTTCGAAAACCCCCAACGCGTTTTTGTGAACTACGAGGACGTCATCGGTCCACAGCGTTACATGAAAGCCGCGAGGGCCCACGGCGGAGAAGACTATCACGAGTTGTTTCCCCTGCGGCGCGACTACGACGAACTGATCACAACTATGGGCGACGGCCGTCAAAACATCGTGTTTCGATATGTCGGAGGCATTGTGAAACAGAATCCGCGCGGCGAGATCGCCGTCGACAGGAGTTCCCCCAAAGCGGTGGAATACCATCGGTCCCTCCTCGCCGAACGGCGTAAGCGCGAAGGAGTGCAGGTTGTGCAGGAGGCGGACCGCCGTCGTTTCGAAACCACGTGGCGCGGCGGCGTGCCCGACGGCCCGTTTCGTGCCACCTACGCCGACGGCAAACTCTGGGCCGAGGCCACCTACGTGCGCGGCGTGCCCTCGGGCCGCCACGTCGTCTACGATCGCGCCGGGAAAATCATCTACGAAACGATTTTCGGGCCGTGGCGGCGCGAAGGTGGAATTGCGCCGCAAACCAGACGGTAAGTTTTGTCATCAGTCCTCTGCGGAACGTGACCGTCGGGCGCGTGATCATGCTCATGCCCGCACGCTTTCTGCATGGGCGGCAGATTTTCCTGCGGCAGTGAGAAGTCGCTTGCGGTGGGTCCGGCCGTCGGCCGGGCAATCCGGGCAACACCCGGCCGTTCAGCCCGGCAGCACCCGCGCGCCCAGCATCGACCGAAACGCCGAGCGATACGACCACGCGAGGTAGAGCTCCAACGCGAGAATCACGAGTGCCGTGCCCAGTCCCGACGGCGCGAGGAAGGCGTGGATCGCCACGATGTTCACGATGACGGGTGCGCTGATCGTCAGCGCGAGCGGCACGAAGCGATTGAGCAGCAGCAGCGCGCCGACGACCCCCTCGGTGGCTTTGACCAGCTTCATGAAATAACCCGTGTTCATCATCGCCTGGGTAAACTCCCACAGCCCCGGTGGCATCTGCTCTTTTGGCGGCGGCGGTATCAGATTCAGCAGGCCCATCAGGCCGAAGGCGAAAAACATCAGCCCGAGCAGCACACGGGCGATGGTGGGGAAGTGACGGGCGAACGTTTTTTTAGGAGCGAAGTCGGTGGTCATGGGGAGCGGGATTCGCGGGCGGGGCGAGGGAGGGAAGAGAAAGGCGTGCGATCCGCTGAGGGTGAGAGCGCAGATATTTCACCCACTCTGCAAAAGCTTTTTTCCAGAGCGCACAGAGGGCGGACACTGAGATCACCTCGCCAAACACGCTGGCTTGCTCCGTGGCCTCGGTGGCCGGGCTCCCCGCCCTCGGTTTTATGTGGTTCCGAGTTTGGGTGGCGGCGCGAGGTATTCGCCAAGGCAGATTGGCCACAAAAAGCACAAGAACGCGCAAAAATCGGAGGTCTGTTTTATTCCTAGAAAACTGGATTTGCGGCGGGAGGGGTTTCTTCGAGCGCTGGCGCCACACCAGGGACACCTTGAAAATCCCGCCGGCGCTCGGGATTTCAACCTTCACTTTCAGCCCGCCAACGCATGAGCCCGTAGCGGTAGTCCGCGGTAGGTCGCCAGCCGCAGTTGCGGCCGCCGGCGTCGATCTCCAACCCATGAGCCCGTAGCGGTAGTCCGCGGCAGCCCAGCGACTCGCGATCAACGCCGGTCGTGACGCAGACGCATTCCGCCCAAGCCAGGTTCACGCGGAGGGCCGGAGGATATAATACCAAGGATGCTTCGCATTTACACAGTCGGCCACAGCGGTGTCCGGCGGGCGCAGTCACGGAGGACCGAGCGCTCAGCTCATACCCGTTTTGCTGGGCGCCAAAACAGCCACTTGCGCTCGGCGCTCCAGGGGTGGCCGACGACGTGGGTATGGATGTTCAGTTCGACGCCGGTCGGTTGAAAGTGCGCCAGCGTCCAGCCCGTCGTGCTCACCGCCTTGTTGCCCACCGTGGAGGTCGCGAGCGTATTCACGATATGAATGCCGGAGTGGAGCGCCAGGTTCCAGTCGTGAATGTGACCGTGCATGAACGCCTTTACCTGGGGCCGCTTGACGAGTTCCGGCCAAACGATCGCCGTATCCTCGAGCCCTCCGGGAAAATGCACCGGATCGCCGCCGACCGTCGGATTGTGATGCGCAACGAGCACGACGGGGCGATCCGGGCGCGCATCGACCTCTTGCAACAACCACGCGATCTGTTCGGCGCCAAGCCGGCCGGGTGCCGCCGGCGTATCTTTCAGAGTATCGAGCAAAATCAGCCGCACGTTCGCGAGATCAACGACGGTGTTGTGGCGGTGCGCGTTAAGCCGCGAGGCGCTGCGCTCCGCGGGAAACGCCCGGATAAATTCCTCCCGGTTGTCGTGGTTGCCGAGCGTCAGGTGCACGGGTAACCCAGCCTCCCGGAGCGGAGCAATCAGGGGAATAAAATTCCGATAGTCGCCGGGCTTTCCGACCTTGAAGGCCAAATCGCCGTTGATGATGACCAACGCGGGGCGCCGCGGTAAGGCGAGCAACCAGGCGACCGCCCCGCGCAGGTTAGCCGGGTGCGCATGGGTCGGGCCGTGCTCTTCCCCGATGTGCGTGTCGTTCAGGATCGCGACCACCTCCCCCGTCGCGTCCGGCGGCGCCGAGGGCGACCGCTCGGCCGCAGCCAAGTGTACGCCGGTCACGAGACCGGTGGCGGCAGTTTGCAGGAAGCGGCGGCGGGTCGAAGGGAGGCGGTCGGTGAGGCTCATCGTTGGAGAGGGCTGACGGAGGGCTGACAGAAAATTTGCGCGGCGCGCCGAATGCTAACGGGCCCGTGCCCGGCGACCGCCTTGGCCAACGCGATCCGGCCGGCCGCCTTACTTCGCATCGGGATGCTCCACCGTGACCGTGTAGGTGCGTCCGTCGGACTCAATCCGCACCCAACCGTGAATACCCGTGATCAGCACCTTGGCCCCCACCGCTTTGAACTCCGGCGTGCTCTTGAGCCCACGGGCGTAGCGGGGAAACACACTGGCAATCGAAACCTCCGGGCGCGTCGCCTCGGCAAATGCCTTGGACCCGTGGATGCCGTGCCCGGGCGCAATCAGCACATGGCACTTGAGTTTGGCTCGATCGACCCCAGGCAGCAGACTGCGGTCGATGTCTTCGGTCTGGATGTCCCCCGGTAGATAAAAAACGATTTCGCCGAAGCGAATCCGGAGACCGAGGGAGTTGGCGTTGACGAGATAGTGCGCGGGTTGGTCGCAGGGCGCCCGCACCGCACCGGACGGATTGGCAAAAAATGCCTTGGGCGGAGCGATGACTTCAACGTCAAGGCGCGCATCAAGTGCCAGCCGGTCGCCGGCATGGGCCGCCTGATGCAATCCCCGCTCCGCAAAATCCGCCCGCAACCGCGAATAGTGCCCCAGCTCCGCGGCGTACGCCGGGTCGCTCTCTCCGAGAAACGCATAGCCTGAGTCAATCAGTCGCCGAATCGGGAAGTGTTCCTTCAGCCAAATAAGCCCGCCAAAGTGATCGTAGTGAGCGTGACTGATCATCACGCCGGCCAGTTCGGAAATCCCCCGTTCCTTCAGGAAGGGTGCGACGAGGTCGCGGCCGGCATTAAAGTCCCCCGCCCAACCGTTCTCCGCCGGATAACCGGAACCGGTATCATAGAGCCAAACCTTCCCATCCGGCGTTTCCAGAGAAAAAATCCCCAGAGCAAGCTCCGGGGCATTCACGGAAACAATCCCAAATCCATCTGTCCTTTGTGCACCGCCTGATAACTTGCTCCCTCGCCCTGCCGGGCCACATACGCCGCGATCACACCTTCGCTGCCGTGCTGCCCGACCGTGTTGACGAAATATCCCTCGCCCCAGAAGGCCCCACCCCATAACTTCTGTTTCACCTCCGGAGCCTGCGCAAACACCTCGCGCGCTATCACGCTTTTCACCATCTGCACGATCCGACTCGGACTGTAGCTCGGCACTGACTGGATTAAGAAGTGCGCGTGGTCCCGATCCGACCCGATCTCCAGAAATCGTATCTCCCACCGCTTCTCTATCTCCACGCACGCCCGGCGCAACACCTCGTCTACATGTTTGCTCATCACCAACCGCCGATAATTCGCCGCGCACACCAGGTGATACATCAGAACCGATACGTTGTGCGGCTTGTGGATATACCGGCTCTCCATTCTTCAGGCTCCCATCCATCCAAGCAGACGCAAGCTTCGGGGTATCGGACCCAAAGGGAAATGAAAGTGACGAGGTGGCGTTGCATGGTGGAAACGATAGGACGTCGAGCGAACGGATTACGTTGCGCCCTAATTCGACTCCGTGGGTTACGTTGCCGTGCCGAATTCCCCTGCTGGCGTAGACGAACGTCAGAACGCGCCGCGCCGCGTCCAGGTCCACGCGGCTTTAACCGCCGCCGCCACTTCTGCCCAGGACGACCGCCCCCAGCGCCGGGCGAGCCTCTTCGGAAACAGCAACGGTTTCTTCGCGTCAGGGCCAAAACTTGTTTTGGGGTGGGAGCTCCTCGGAAACAGCATTCGTAAAACTTTCCTCCGCAATATGCGGGGGTTTCTTTCGTTCACGGCCAAAATCCGATTTCGGGGCGGAGCTCTTGGGAAACTAGATTTGCAGAGGGCGGTCCGCGTTCCTGACCGGGCGGCTCAAGGCGGTCGGAAGGACCGAGGCGGATCTATGGAAGGAAAATCAGCAGACTGAAAGCTGGCGATCGCCGCTGAACTAAAACGCCGCCGCACGGTGACCAACTGCTGGGTGGCTAGAACTATGCCGATGGTGGAATTTTCACGAAGTCAGCCGCCAGATCGCCGACTCACAGCGACCACCCGGCAAGCGGAGGCAATCCCTGCTCGTCAAAACCCCAAACCCCAAGGCCTGACCCTAGTGGCCTATTGGCTTTTCCCCGCTTGCGGAATGAGTGACCGTGCGGGTCAACGCCACCTAGCCAAAAGCCGCGGCGCCAAAGAGGCCGGCCAAAAAATGACGACGCCCGGCCGCCATCGACCGGCGATGAGTTGAGCCCAAGCTGGAGCCGTCGGCTGGTTCATTTTCAAAGGTGTGGGAATTTCCGGAACGACCCCGAATCGGATGGCACGCAACGGCACGTGCGGGGTGGCATACCGGGTCGGTCATGGGGTGGAAATGGCAAATCCAATTTTTCGCTGTGACCGATTTAATCTGAATCGTGCAGGCGATCCGCCTCGGGGCATTTTTCGTTACGCCGCGGTCCGACGGTGCCCTCCGTCCGCACGCCGCTCGACTTGCGGGACATAATAGCCACGGTGAAGGCACCTCCCGCATGCTTCGAACGATCCTCATTTTTTCGTTTCCATTTTCCGCGATGCGCATCCCGGTTTTGTTCATCTCGCTGGCACTGACCGGGGCCGCGGCATCGGATCCGGGGTTTGTTCTCGCGGTGCCTCCGCTGCAACTGGTCACGAACGAGGCAGACTTCGCTCCCCTCGGCCAAAGCGTGGCGGCGGCAGTGGCCGCGGCGCTGCAACAGACGCCACCACCGGACGGAGCTCGGTTGAAACTTCTGCTCGGTCTGCGGGTGCATCTCGCGCTGCATTTTGGCAATCACGCCGCCGCCCTCGATGCCGCCGCGCAAATCCGCGCGTTGCAAACCGATCCCGCCGAACGCGCCCACGCCGGCCTCACCACCGAGGCGATTGTCGCCGCCAAACACGATCCCATCCTTTTCGAAAAAGAATTCTCCGCTCGCCTCGCCACCCTGCCCCGCACGCCCGCAATACGCGCCGTGCTCACCCGCGCGCGCGAAAAAGTTGCCGCCTCGACGGAGACCGCCCTCCTCGATGATGTCCGCCAGAACATCGCCCCGCGCCTCGCCCGCGGTGAACCCTGCACCCTGGAAATCGCCGATCAACTCGTGCGCGTCCGCCACCGGCTCGCCGGAATCCTCCCGCTCCGCGCCGCATTGTTACGCGCCTACGACCACTGGTTGGACGCCGCCCGTTGATCGCGTTGCCCGGCGCCGCTCGCCACCGGATCGCCGGGTGGAGGGACGACCTCCGCGCTGCGATCGAGCAGAATCCCCGCGAAGATTTCCTCAAAGTCTGAGGGCAAAAAGGGACCAAGGCAGAGGGCAACGCAGAGAAAACCAATGCCTTTCTCTGCGCTCAGGCGATGGGGATCTCTGCGGTGTGATGGGATTGGTCGAAGAAAATCCGCGGCCATTATCGCCTTCGGTGGCGGCTCTGCCGCGCTGCGTCCGTCGGAGGCACAAACCGGTCCACGCAGACGTTTACCGCCCGAATCTCGAAACAGAAAATTCAGCCCCAGGCCCACCTTAAACCGCCCGATCAAACTGTCCCTTAATACGTGACAAGTAGCTGAGTGCGCGGATTGGTGCCGGCGGCGCAGAGCGGAACCGCCGAAGGTATTCGCGGAGGACCAGCATGCGGGCCTTGTCGCCGGCGCGTATCCTTCCAACCGTCACCGTTCCACACCCATGCGCCCGTCCCGCTTTCCCTACCGCTGGAGAATCGTCGCGCTGCTGTTCTTCCTTTCCGCGATCAACTATCTCGATCGGCAGACGCTTTCCGTACTTTCGAAAACGTTGCGGGAGACCCTGGGCTTCACCGCTGTCGAATACTCCTACGTCGTCACGGCGTTCCTCGTCGCGTACTCGATCGGCTATGTTTTCTGCGGCACGATCATCGATCGGATCGGCGTACGCCTCGCCGTGCTCCTCGCCCTCGCCGCGTGGTCGCTCGCCGGGATGGGCCACGCCCTCGCGACCACCTGGATCGGGCTGCTCGGGTGGCGTTTCGCGCTCGGCCTCGGTGAGAGCTTCACTTCGCCCTGCGGGATCAAGGCGCTCGCCGAGTGGGCGCCCAAACGCGAGCGGGGCCTCAGCGTCGCCATCTTTTCCAACGGGAACATCTTCGGCGCCATCATCGCCCCGCCGTTCGTCTCGTTGGTCGCGCTGAAACTTGGCTGGCAAGCGGCATTCATCGTCACTGGCGCAATCGGTTTCGTCTACCTTGCTTTCTGGTGGGTGCTCTATGACGCGCCGGAGAAACAAACACGGGTCCCTCCCGCCGAGCGCGCTTACATCCTCGCCGAGCGCAACTCTCCGTCCACCGCCGTCGCGAAAAAAATCTCTTTTATCGAGGCGCTCAGACATCCGGCCGTGCTGGGCCTTTTCATCGCCCGGTTCCTCACGGACTCCCTCTCGTTTTTCTTTTCCTTCTGGCTGCCCGAATACCTCCAGACCGAGCGCGGCTTCTCCCTCGCGATGATCGGCCTCTTCGGGTGGATTCCCTTTCTCGCCTCCGACATCGGTGGTCCCGGCGGCGGCGCGCTCTCCGATTGGCTCGTGCGCCGCGGCTGGAAACCAGCCGACGCACGCAGACGCATGATGCTCATCGCCGCCTGCCTCATGCCCTGCTCGCTCGTCGCCGTTCACGCCCCGTCCGCCTATGTCGCGCTGGCGTTAATCGGCGTGATCCTCGCCGCCCAATCATGCTGGATGGCCAACATCCTCACGCTCGTCTCCGAGACGTTTCCGCGCGAACACGTGGGAACGTATCTCTCCGTCTCCGCCCTCGGCGGCTCGATCGGCGGCATCATCTCGACCCTCGCGGCCGGAAAAATCATCCACCGGGCCGGCTATGTCCCGGTGTTCACCGCGCTGGGGTTTCTCCACCTCGTCGCCTTCGCCACCATCGTCTGGTGCCTGCGACGCACCACCGCCAAATCCGCGTGATCGCACCACCCTCCCGCCAACCGCCACCACTCGGGCTCCGCCGACGGGTCTTCCCTGCGCACCCGACTGCCGTGACGTGCGGCCAACGCTTGCGCGGACCACTCGGACTCCGCCGAGTGGTCTTCTCTGCGCACCGGTCTCCCCCGCTTGGCCACCACCGGCGCTCCGCCGTAGCCTGACTTCAACGCCGCCACCCGTTTCCCTTTCCAGCCGCATGCCCGCTCCTTCTTCCACCTTCCGCACCGAAGTCCTCGTCATCGGCTCAGGCGCCGCCGGCCTTACCGCCGCGCTCGCCGCCGCCCGCAATGGCGCGGAGACGCTCCTCATCGAGAGCGCCGGATTTCTCGGCGGCATCTCCGCCACGCTACCCTGGCTCGGCTTTCACGACCGCGACTACCGGCTGATCGTCAAGGGGCTCCCGCTGGAATTCTGCCAACGGCTCCAGGCCCTCGGCGCCGCCAGCCACCACGAACTCGATCCCAAGTGCGCCTCGGCTATCAGCATCGATTCGCATTGGTGGAAAATTCTCGCCATGCAGCTCGTCCGCGAGGCCGGCGTCCGCCTCATGCTGCACACGCAGGTCGTCGACACGATTCGCGAGGGCGACCGCATCCACGGCGTCATCGTCGAGAATAAATCCGGCCGCCAGCGCATCGAGGCCGCGGTCACCATCGACTGCAGCGGCGATGGCGATGTCGCCGCGCGCGGCCACGTGGCCTGGGCCAAGGGCCGCACCGCTGACGGCCTCGTCCAGGCTCCCACCCTTGTGTTCAAACTCGCGGGCGTTAACCGCGCCGGGTTCATCGCCGGCTGCAAGGACCCGGCGATCAATTACCGCGAGTGGATATCGCCCTATCCTGAGTTGCGGGAAAAAATGATGCGGCGGCTCGACCACATGCACGTCATCATCTGCGGCGGCTTCGCGAAACTGGTCGAACAGGCCCGCGCCGCCGGCGAGTTCAACGTGCCGCAAACGCGCATCGTCGGCGTGAAACTGCACCAACCGGATCAGTTCCTCGTCGTGATGACCCGCGTGCTCGGTCTCGATCCGACCAACACCGCGAGCCTGACCGACGCCTACACCCGCGTCTACGAGCAGATCCCCATTCTCGTGCGATTTTTCAAAAAATGGGTGCCCGGCTTCGAGCAGTCGCACCTCGGGGAAATCGCCCCGATGCTCGGCGTGCGCGAAAGCCGCCGCATCATGGGCGACTACCTGCTCAACGCCGAAGACCTCATCGCCGGCCGCGTGTTCGACGACGCCGTCAGCATGGGCGCCTACCACATCGACATCCACCGCCCGGCCGGCACGTGGGTCGATTCGCACAACGTCCGCGCTTACACCATTCCCCTGCGCTGCCTGATCGCGCACGACGTCGACGGCCTGCTCATGGCCGGCAAATGTCTCTCGGCCACCCACGAGGCCGTCGCCTCGACCCGCGTGATTCCGATCTGCATGGGCCAGGGCCAGGCGGCGGGCACGGCCGCCGCCCTCGCGGTAAAGCGCGGCGGTGGCGTGCGTCAGGTCCCGATTTCAGAATTGCAGGACACGCTCGCCGCGCAAGGCGCCGAGTTCGGCCGCACGGTCGGCGAACCCAACTGGCAGGCAATCGACGAGGTCGGCCAGTTGCCCTTTGACGAGCCGCCGACCACCGGCGACAAGGACAGCGCCTCCTCGGCCGCCGGCGCCTGGGTGCCGTCCACCGCACGCTGAACCGGAGATTTCAGCCCCAAGAGACAGCCGAAGATTTCCGACCGCGCAGTCTCGTCCACCCACTTCTCCTCTCCCATGTTTCGTCACCGTTTCGCCACTACACTCCTCAGCCTCGCCGCCTCCGCCCTCGCCGACGCGGCCACGCCTCCATCGCAATACGACATTTACTCCGGCAGGGCGACGCAGCCGTATTACGCGTTCCCGCCCACGTGGATTGCCCCGGCGAGCGAGAACTATCAGCGCCGCTCCGAGGCCAGCGCGGTCAATCTGAAAAACGGCGACGTCCTCGTCGCATGGTGCGATCTCGTCGGCAAGAGCGACAACGCCAAGGGCTACATCTCCGCCGTCGAACTGTCACCGCAGGGTAAACCGCGCGGCGAGTCCCGGATCGTCGTGCCGACGCCGCCCGGCGGACTCAACTCGCTCTCGCCCGCGCTTCGCCGCCTCGGCAACGGCACGATCGGCTTAGCGTTCAGCTACCGCATGAGCACGAAGACCGCGTCGCGCCGCTTCAGCACCTCGGGCGACGAAGGCCGCACCTGGTCGGAACCGGTGCTCGTTTCCGACGGCTCCGACAACTACATGACCGGTTGCAACGACCGGCTCACCGTCCACAGCACCGGCCGCCTGCTCGCACCACTCCACTGCTCTGACGACTGGGATAAGCACCATCTCCACGTGAAAACCTCGTGGTCCGACGACCACGGCCGCACTTGGCGGACCACGAAGACGTCCTTGGAACTCCCCTACGTCCGCTGGCCCACCGATGTCGGCCAGAATCAGCGCAAAATCGGCCTCGAATCCGGTCCGCACGAACCGGGCATCGCCGAACGCGCCGACGGCAGCCTGCTCATGACGATGCGCACGCCGATGGGGACGCAGTTCTTTTCCGAGTCCTTCGACCGTGGGGAAACGTGGTCGGATCCGCGCAGCCTCGAACTCGTCAGCCCGCTTGCCCCCGCCAACCTCAGTCGCATCCCCGGCACGAGCAAATTGCTGATGGTGTGGACGCCGAACTACGAGTCGGCCAAGAGCATGATGGGCAAACGCAACACGATCATGGCGTGCGTGAGCGACGACGGCGGCCTCACTTGGCCGCACGCAAAACGGAAGATCATCGTGCACGACGTCACCAAATCGACCGACTACCCGAGCGTGCTCTTTCGCGACAAGGAAATCTGGATCACCCTGCGCGTGAGCAGCGGCGCCGGCGTGCTGCAGGGCCTCACCGGCACCGCGCTCGTCCGCGTGCCGCTCGCCTGGCTGGACGCGCCGTGAACGAGGCTTCCGTGCGATTCGATGGCGCGATCGCGACATCGAATCGCAAAACGCACGAATCGGTGCTGAACGAATGAGATCGCAAGCATGACTCCCCGGCCGGATTCCGTCTACGCGTTCCCTCTCGTGGCCGTCGCCCCGGCGGACGCTCACCACTCGCGCCGCGGCGAGGCGACGGGCGTCACCTTGCGCGACGGCAACGTGCTCATGGCCTACGGGCGCTTCACCGGTCGCAACGATCCCGGCTACAATCAACTAGCCGCCAGGCGTGCGCAGCGCTACCAGGGCTCCTACATCGAACGCGACAACGACTACGGCGAAGTTGCTGCCATCCTCCTTGACCGCCACGGTTCACCCATCGGATCGGAACGCGTCATCATCCCCTGCCCGTCCGACGGACTCAACGCGATGAATCCCGCGCTGGCGCGCCTGCCCGACGGACGGATTGGCCTGCTCTACAGTCATCGGATCAGCCGGCGCATTTCGTCGCGCCGCTTTCTTTCCTCTGACGACGAAGGGGCAACGTGGTCCGAATCCATCGTCGTCTGTGACCAAGGCTACGTCAGCGGCGGCCACGATCGTCTTAATGTGCTTGCGACCGGACGCCTGCTCGCCCCGCTGCACTGCACCGACGACTGGGAGAAACACTACCTCCACGTCCGCGTCGCGCGGTCCGACGATACCGGCAGTACGTGGCACACCGGAGCAGCCATTCGTGTACCGCAAGTCACCTGGCCCGATCGCCCCGGCATGGAATCCGGCTGCAACGAACCCGGCATCGCGGAGCGCGCGGACGGTTCGCTGCTCATGACAATGCGCACCGCGATGGGCACGCAGTTCGGCTGCGAATCATTCGACGGAGGAGAAACCTGGACCTCGCCGCACTCGCTCGAAGTTTCGAGCCCGAACGCCCCGGCCCATCTGTCGCGCCTTCCGGGCACGGAGGATCTGTTGCTCGTCTGGACGCCCAACTACGACGCAAGCCAACCGATGAACGGCCACCGCCACAGGTTGCTCACCGGCGTGAGCAGCGATGGTGGCCGCTCCTGGCCCCACGCGCGACGCAAAATCCTCGTGCATGACGAGTCGCGCAACACCGACTATCCCGCCGTGTTCTACCACGGCGACGAAGTCTGGATCGCGGTGCGGCAATCCGATCAGCCACAGGTGATCCAAGGCCGGATGTCGACGTGTCTGATCCGCGTGCCGCTGACGTGGCTGACAACTTAGTTCGTAACCTGGGAGCGCGGGCGGGCCGCCCGTGGTCCCACGACTTTCCCGACGATTGGATCGCCACTCCAGCAGGGCGGTTCAGCGCGCCACCAAATTAGGATGAGTGGGTCCGCAAGCCCATCCGATCCGCGCCATACCGTCCCACCACATCATCCCGACGGCAAAACAGTCCCGCACTCACACAAAGCCCGACAACACCCCATCCGGGCCCGCGCGTTATTCGCAATACGCACTGAACACCCGGGCGCGCGCGCCCGCGAAGGTCAGCCACACTTCACGGCCCGCCAGCGCACCGATGCCGCTCCGGCCCTTCCATGACACCACCGCGCGCGTCGAGTTGATTTGCAGCACATCGCAATCCTCCGGACCGAATCCGGGAATCGGCCGGCCCTGGTCATCGAGCAGCCCGACCCGCAGTTCGCCCAGCGCGCCCGTATCCAAATTGACCAGCAACCGCGAACCGGAGAGCGTGAGCGATCCCACCGTGCAGGACCCGCCGCTCGCGGCGAAGTTGGCGGACACGAAGCCATCCACGCGGGTCACATGCCGGAAAATGGTCCCGTCCGCGGTCTCGCGCCGCGCCTCGACGTCGCCGTGCCGGTGCCGGAAACCCGTGCCGAAGAGCCAGAGTTCCTCGCCGCGCACGGCGATACCGGGGCCGATATAGGTCATGTTGGCGCTCACGGAATTCTCCAACCCAGTACCCGCGTATGGCGCGCGATCGTAGCGATGCCAGGTGATGCCATCGCGCCCGCCGATGAACTGGACCTCCAATCGGCCGTCACTGATGTGTTTGTCCCGGCGGAAAAACGATGGGAAGCCCACGAACCATTGCGGATCGAGCGGGTAGCGTTGCGCCCCGATCGTATAGACATCCGTTCCCTTCGGATCCTGCGCATCCGCCGCGAGCACGGTGGGCAGTTCGTCGGCAATGCGTGGCAGGTCCTTCGCGTTGGTGGGATTTGAACCCCGGCCCGAGGGCTTGATTCCCGCCGGCCGGGCGAGGGTCGGCACCTCCAGCCGCACCACCTTGCGCAGGCGCTCGGTCCACACCGCACCGACATCCCAGGCCCGCAGATAAACCGCATAGCGTTTCGTGCGCTCGTCAAACGCCGCCACGTTCTGCGTGTCCGCCCGAAACGGCAGCAGCGCCGTGTCGTCGCGCCGCCAGCGCAACCCGTCCGGCGACGTAAACCGGAACACGCCTTTTTCGGCGACATGCGCGACGTAGACATAGCGCTCGGCGGGCAGGCCGTTCGGGTCCTTGATCACCGCGCCGTCGAGACTGGTCAGGCCGACGAGGTTGTTGTCCTTGGATCCGCGGTGGTCGACGAGCCCGAGATTCGGTTTCGTCCAGTTCACGCCGTTGGTCGATTCGGCATACGCGACATTGGGGCGATTGTCCGTGTCGCGGCAGATATACCACAGCCGCAGTTTTCCGTCCTCGTCGACGACCGACGTGTAGAAACTGATCATCTTCCCCTCCCACGGCCGGTCGACGCGAATGACCGGGTGCGACGCGTGCGGCGGATTCACGGAGAGCATCACGCCCTTCGCCTCACGCACCGCGCCGGGATCGAGGAACAGAAGCCGGCCGCCGGCCCGCGCAGTCGCACCCATGGCGCCGATCACGGTGGAAACGAGCAGGGAGAAGACAACCCATCGCCGGAGTGATTTCATGGCGTGAATGACGCTGGCCCGATCATTCGACGAGCCTGCGGTGGCGAGTGGCGGAATGAGAAACGAAATCAACTGGTCCGGCCAGCGGACCGATTCGTGCACCGGCAACCCTCCGGCCCGTTTCCGGCCGAAGGGAGCGCAGACGTAGGCGAAGCCTCGTCTGCCCGGTGCGGACGAACGCCTGCAACCCACCCGCAATCCACCGCCCGCGGAGCGGCCGGCCCACCTCAGACCGAACCGGCGGAAACACTGATCCGCGACCCTCTCGCGGGAATTTTCCCTTTCGACAATTTTCAGGTTCCGACTCCACTCGTCACCTGATCCCAACTCCGAACTGTGATGAAATCCTCACCTTTTCGTGCCGGCCGCCTTTGTGCAGCGGCCTTTTGCGTGTTTGCCACGGTTGCACCCGGCGTGGTTCGCGGTGCAACGCCCGGGTCGCCGTCATCTGAAAAGAAGGCGCCGCCCGTTGTGGCGAGCGATGCGTTTCGGGCGTACATCGCCGGGATTCGTATCCTCGGCATCATGAACGCGAATTCGGCCGCAGTATACGTCGATCGTGGTGGCGTACTCGGCAAGGTCGTCTTCCGCGTCGGTGAAATCATGCACACCGCGCTTGGGGTGAGACTTCATTCGATCAATTTTGAAACGACCGTGGTCGTGTTTGAAGACAAGACCGGCGCCCGCATCTCAGTTCGCCCTTGAGTCGGAAGCCCAGGGCACCCTGCGAATCAAACCTGCCTTCACCTTGCGTCTAGCACCCGGAAGCCGCTCCGCGCTCACGCGCACAGCTCTCCGCTCTCGACTGAATTTTGGCTGAGCGGCAAGACGGATTCGACACAAAGTGAAAGCCACGTGGAATCGGAAACCCATCGGCGAATTCAACGGACCGACAACCGACCATTCGTTCATCTGCGCGACCGGAGTGTGGTGCACCGGCCTACCGGAATGCCGAGTCCTCCCACGCGTTGATGTCACCGGCCTTGTCCTTTTCGGAAGCATACCCGATGTCGGGCGCGCTCACCGTCGGCAGGGCCGCCGCGTGGGCGCAGCCGAAAGCAACCAGGCAAAGCAGCCCGCGCCACCTCGCCTAGATCTCCGTCTCCAGCACCCAAATCGGACACGGACCGCGGCCCATGCCGTGATAGTAAAACACCAGCGCGCGACGCCCCTCCATCGGCAACATCCACGCATAGCCAAAATCCGTGTGCTTATCGCCCGCGATCTTCGGCAGATCGACGAGCGTGCGATCCGGCTTGAACGCAAGAGTCTTCGCGTCGCCGCGCCACAACTGCGCACTGCCCGGCCCCGGGCGCTCGAATGTCACCGCGATCAACTCGGCGGGTTTGTGCGGGTTCACCATCGCGAAGGGGTGCGCGAGCAAGGTGGTGTGCCGGTTAACCGCGCCGATGTTCAGCATGTCCGTCGCCCAGGTGCGTCCCCAATCTTCGGATACGGACACAAACTGCCGCGCGCTGGCGGGCCCGCGCCCCCGGATGAAGACCAGCAGCCGGTCGCCGCTGCGCACGAGCACGGGTTCGCCGGCATTGAGGTTGTTGACCATCGCGGGCTCGCCCCAGGTGAGGCCGTCGTCGGCCGAAACCGACTGCCAGATGCCGGTCGTGTAGGGTTTGGAACCTGCGCGGTAGTGGCCGACGACCATCAGTTTCTTCCCCGGCAACTGGACAATCGTTCCGGTGGACGAACCCGTCTTGTTCGGCCCCAGTCCGGACGTGTCGACGGGCTTCCAAGTCCGTCCGCTGTCTGTCGAGCGCCAGCCGTAGATGTGATTCGCGGTGGCGCTGTGCCCGTGGGCGAGCAGGAGCACGGCGCCGTCGTGCGCGAGCCCGAGTGCCATGTTGCCGCTGTTGCCGTATTCCTTGCCCGGACCGAATTCCTTCAGGACGTTGGGCGCGGAAAAGGTTTTGCCACCGTCGGTCGAGAGCGAAACCGCCGGACAACTCTCGCTGCCGTGATGCGTGCCGGCGAGAAAGCCGACGACGATAGTCCCGTCGGCGGTGCGCACGGCCTTGGGCCACGCCAGGTGCTCGAAGCGCTGGTTGGCCGGTGGCGCGACGGCCACGCGCACCGGCGAGTCGCCGGACGCGCGGCCGGCCCAGGCAGGCAGCGGATCAGCGGCATGGACCGAAACGGCGGCGGCGAGGATGAGGACGTACAACGGCAATTTCATGGCTTCACAGGGGGTGGGTGTTACCACAGGGTGAGGGATGAATTCAGCATCAGGCCACTCAAATCAGGAGCCCGAAAAACCGGCACCGCCGCGGAGCCTCGTCTTTGGATCGCCAATCGCGGCGGCCACTTCGCCAAGCTGAAGCCATCACCATGCTCCACCGCCCCCTCGGTCAAACCGGACTCCAGGTTTCCGTGCTCGGATTGGGCACGGGCACACGCTTTGGCGATCCGCGCAACCAGTCACGTGCGGACGCGACGCGGCTGGTGCGCGCCGCCCTCGATCTCGGGGTGAACTATATCGACACCGCACCGATGTACCTCGACGCCGAGGAGATCCTCGGCGAGGCGCTCGACGGCGTGCCCCGCGAACGCTTCATCCTCGCGACGAAGTTCTTTCCCGCCGACGAGCACGGCGCGCCGATCACGCCGGCGCAGCTTCGCGCGTCCGTCGAGCGCAGCCGGCAACGCCTCCGCCTCGACACGCTTGACGTGCTGCAGCTCCACGGGCTGCGACCGCACTGGCTGGCGCCCGTCATGGCCGCGCTCGGCGGGGAGCTGGAGGCGCTGCAACGCGAGGGCAAATTCCGGTTTCTCGGCGCCTCGGAAACGATCGTCGAGGACCCCCGGCACGCCATGCTGCCCCTCGCCGCGCCCACCGGGCGATTCGCGGTCGGGCTCATCGGCTATTCACTGCTGAGCCCGTGGGCCGAGGTGGCGGCGATCCCGGCTTGCGTCCGGCATGGCGTCGGCGTCGTGGGCATGGTCGCGGTCCGGCGCGCGCTGCGCGATCCGGCGATGCTGCAATCACTCATCCGCCAGGCAAAGGAGCGGGGCGAGGCTGGCGTCGTCGATCTGCCCGATGAAAATCCCCTCGGGTGGCTGCTCGACGGCCACACGCCAACGCTCGCCGCGGCCGGCTACCGTTTCGCCATCGCGCATCCCGCGGTCGCGACCGTGCTGGCCGGCACGCTCAGCGTCGATCACCTCAAGGCCGACATCGCCGCCGCGTGCGCTCCGCCGATGCCGGCGGAGCAGTTGGCGCGGGTGCGGAAAATTTTTCTGCGAACCGATCCGGAAAAATGGCGGCCGTTCGATTTGTAGGGGCGCAGTAGTTCGGGCACATCTCATGCCTCCGCCCGGGCCAAAAATACACACTAGGGATGGCTCTCCGAGCCGTCCGCAAAACCGGTGCGGTTGGCCGTGCAGAAAGCGGACGCCTGCGGAGAGGCGTCCCCACTCATGGCAGATGAATGCAGGCGCCGGATAGGGCCGACCCTCCGTGCGCGGTTTGGCCGTTACCGCGGCCGTTGCGCCGCTCACCACACCCAATCGGCCGAAACCCGGTAGTTGCGGTGGTTCGTCACGCCGACGGCCGTTTCGTTCACGCCCGGGCGCAGCTTCACCTCGTCGAACACGTTTTCCACCCGGAGCCGAAACGTGTACTTCTTCCAGCGGTAGCCCAGCACCGCCGTGTGCGAATCGCCCGGCGGGACGGTCCAATACGTCCGGTTGTTGAGCCGGCTCGCCCCCCACCAGGTGTATTGCCAAAGCAGTGACGCGTTCTTCAACGATCCCGTCTGCATCTCGTACTTGGCGAGCCCGGACCAAGTGTTCGCCGCGCGGCCGTTGCGCGGCGTGCCGTCGGCCTGGACCTCCCGCACGTGACCGTAGGCGAGCACGACGTTCAATGCCCGCGTGAGACTGGCCGCCAGATCGAGATCCCAGCCCTTTGTCGTGCGTTTTCCGACCGGGGCGCTGTAGCTGCGCCCGCGGACGCCCGTCACGGTTCCATCCTCGTCAATCTCCGTCACGAGCGCGTTGTCCTCTTCCTTGTCGAAGGCCGCGACGGTCGCGACCAACCGGCTGCCCAGCAGATCCAGTTTCAAGCCGACCTCGTTTTCAACCGCGGTGCGGTTCGGGTATTTCTGCCCGTCGGTCGCGAGCCGGCGATCAATCGTGAACACCGGGATGAACGTGTCCTTCGTGTTGGCAAACAGCACGACGTCGCCCTTCTCCGCCCGGTAGACCTTCACCAAACCCGCCAAGGAGGTGGACCAGTCGCTGCTGGCGTTGGGCGAGGTGGTGACCGCCCCGGCGGCATTGGTCGAGCGGGTGGTGATCCCGGTGTGCGTGTATTTCGCGCCGGCGGTGAGCATCACCCGGTTGTTGAACGCGGCCAGCCGTTCGTTCACGCCGATGCCATCTCGCGTGCTTTCCTGATCGGTCACCGTCTGCCGCGCCCGCGTATCCGCCACCTTCGCCACCTGCTCGGGCTCGATGCCCACCAGCGCGGCCCGGCTCAGTGGATACAGCCAGATCCGCGCGGTGTTGCCAACAATCTCGGCGCCGAGCGACCGCAGGATGTTGAGATTGGTGACGGTGTAGTTGATGCCACCGAGCCCGGGAGTCGTCATGCGGTTGGCGGCGTTGTGATTGGCGGAAACGAGCATCCGGTGCTTCGTCGGGCCGACGTCGAAGCTGAGGTTGAAGTCCACCGCCCCCGTCGTGCTGTCGCTCGTGATCGTCGTGCCGTCGGCCATCGCCTGGTTCCGAAAGAAGCCGTCGAGGTTGGCGACCGCGTTGTCGTAGTCGATGTTGCGCGAATCGATGCCCATGATGGCGCCGTTCTTCGCCACAAAGGTGTCGGTCGCGCCTCCGGTGCCGACGGTGCGCACCCGCCGGTTCGTATCAAGTTGTTCGATATAGCGGCCGATCACGCGCACATCCATCCGCACCCGCCCGAATTCAAGGGTCTTGGTGGCGCCCACCTCGTAGTTGTCCGTGTCGACCCGCTGCTGGTTGGTCAGCACGTTGTGCGCACCGCCGTCGTCCGCGAGGCTCATGAGATAGGCGCCGCGTCCGTCGGGGGTGCGAAACCCGCGCACGATCCGGCGCAACCGCGGGCTTTGATCGCGGATGAACCCCGTCCAGAGCCACGTCTCCAACCCGTTGGTGAACCGGTAGCGCACGCTGGGATTGACGGCGAGAAATCCCTTCTTTGCGTCACCGGGGTGTTGGAGCGGTCCGTCGGTGTTGCGATACGACAGCGAGAGCCGGTATCCCAGGCGGCCCGCCCGGTCGACGAGGCCGGAGTGATCCACGTCGCCCTTGTAGAAGTTGTAGGAGCCGACCATCAGGCCGAACTTGGTGCGCGGTTTCGTGAGCGGCCGCTTGCCGACGAGATTGAGGGAACCGCCGGGGTTCATCTCGCCGTTGAGGCTGCCGTTCGGCCCTTTCGAAATTTCCATCCGCTCCACAAACGCGAAGTCGAAGCCGCCATTGGCGCCGAACAGGACATCGTCGAAGCCGTCGCGCTGCGCGCCGGTCTGCGTGTAGCCGCGCAACGCGAAGGTGTTGCCCTCCTGCGAGCGCGTGTCGTTGAAGGCCGACATGCCGCCGACGAGGTTGAGCACCTCCTCCGGCTGCACGGCGACCGTGTCGGCGATGAGCTGCTCGTTGATCGTGATCAACGACGAGGCCAGCTCCGTCACCGGCACGGCGATGCGCGACGCGCTCGTGCTCGACGTGGTGGCGTAGCCGCGCACGGCGTCGCTCGAGACCTCGAATGGCGAAAGCTGGATCGGCTGATCGGCGCCCGGAAGCGGCGCGACGGCAGACGTCACCTGCTGGGCGGTCAGAACGGCCGGAGAGAGGATCGAAACGAGCAACCAAGCACGCAGCGGAGAATTCATGGAGAAAAGTTAACGGTGTCGGCCGCGCGGGGCGGGGCTTGGTCTAGGCGGAACTTGTCCAACCCAACTCAGCCAAAAACGAGGCAATCGACGGTAGGTCCGTCGCTCGCCGACGGGCCGCTTCGCGACGGAAAAACGTGGCATGGCGGCAAGCGCCAGCCCTCCACCAAATGGGACCGTCGCTTCATTCTTGAAGCGGGATTCGACTGAATGGCTTTTGGCTCAGGCCGCTTCGGAGAACCGGCCCACCTTGGAGAAGCCAGCATCACCACACCCAGTCGACGGAGAAGCGGTAATTGCGGTTGTTCGTCACGCCGACGGCGGTCTCGTTGGTCCCCGGCTTCAGACTGATGTCATCGAACACGTTTTCAATCCGCAGCCGAAAGGTGTATCGCTTCCACCGATACCCCAGCACGGCGGTGTGCAGATCGCCCGGAGGCACGGTCCAATACGTGCGGTTGTTCAGGATGCTGTCGCTCCACCAAGTGTAGTTCCAGAGCAGCGAAGCGTGCTTCAACGGCCCCGCTGGCAGCTCATACCGCACCATCGCCGCCGAGTTGGCGGTCGGCTGGCCCGAGGGCTTGATGCCGCTGGCCAGCCGGGAGTGGCGCTGGCCATAGGAGAAAATCACGTCAAGCCCGCGGCGGACGTTGTAGCTCACGTCGGCATCCCACCCCTTGGTTTTCTGCGAACCGCTCGGAACGTTGAACGACCGGCCGGGCGTGCCGGTGATTGCTCCGCTCACATCGACGTCGGCGATGAGGACGTTGTCCTCTTTCATATCGTAAATCGAAATTGTTCCCACGGCGCGGCTCTCGAGGAGATCGAGCTTCACGCCGACCTCCTTGATCGCCACGTTGCGATTCGGATATTTCTGGCCCAGCGAGGCCAGCCGCTGGTCGATCGTGTAGACCGGAACAAACGTCCGGTTGATGTTGGCGAAGAGCGCGGCCTCGCCCTTTTCGACCTTGAGGGCTTTCACGACCGAGCCAAACGAACTCGTCCACGAACGGTCGCTCGTGGGCACCGGGTTCGCGATCCCGGTCTTCGTGGTGGACGACAAACGGGTCCAACGGGTGCCCGCGATGAGGAACGCGCGGCGATCCCAAAAATTCATCCGCTCCATCGCCCCGGCGCCATACTGGTCGCTCTTCAGCGTGGTGATGGCCTGCGCCGCCACGACGTTGGCCGCCTTGATGACCGCTTCAGGCCGCAGCCCGACGAGGGAGTTTTTACTCGTGGGGTAGATCCAGACCCGGGGCACGCCATTGACGATGGGCACCCCGAGCGAGGCGAGCGCGGCCACCGAAGACACAGTGTAATTGAAGCCGTTGATTCCGGGCACTGCATCCTGGTCAATGGGGTTGTAGGAGCCGAAGAACAGCAGCTTGTGCTGCGTCGGGCCGGCCTTGAACGAAAACGCGAAGTCCGCTGCGTAGGTTTTCGTCTCGGTGAACGTCGACGTCTTGCTGCTGATGACCTGGTCGCGGACGAAGCCGCCGAGGTTGGTCCGGGCGACCGAGATGTCGAGGTTGCGCGAATCAGTGTTGATCGCGGTGTTGATCACGTTGCCCGCGAGATCGACAAACGTGTCGGTGCGGCCGTTCGCGCCGTTGGTGCGGACCAGCGTGCCCGTGTCCGCCTGCTTGCTGAAGCGGGCGATCAGGCGCACATCGAGGCGCGCGAGGCCAAGTGCAAATCCCTGCGTCGCCCCGGCCTCGTAGTTGTCCGTGCGCACATTCGAGAGATTGGTGAGGACGTTGTGGGCGCCCCCGTCGTCCTTCATTTCGATCAGGAAATCGCCCTTGCCGTCGGCGGACTTGAAGCCGCGCACGATCCGGTTCAGCCGCGGGCTCTGGTCGCGCACCCAGCCGGCCCAGCCCCAGACTTCGAGCCCGTTCTTCGCGCGAAACCGCACGGTGGGGTTGATGGCATAGTAGCCCTTGTTGCCGTCTCCCGGGAAATCGAGCGGACCGTCGGTGTTGCGATACGAGGCCGAAAGCCGGTAGCCCCACTGGCGGTTCTTGTCGATGAACGACGAGGTGTCTCCGTCGATTTGATACGAGTTGAAGGAGCCGTACATCGCGGTGATCCGCGTGCGGGGCTTCGCGAGCGGTTTCTTGCTGACGAGATTGAGCAGGCCGCCTGGGTTGTTCTGGCCGTAGAGGATGCCGTTCGGCCCCTTCAGCACCTCCATACGTTCGATAAACGTGTAGCTGAACCCGCCGTTCAGGCCGTAGAGCAGGTCGGTGAATCCGTCGCGCTGCGCGCTGGAGCTGGTGTAGCCGCGCATCGAGAAGCGGTTCTGCTTGGCGGAGCCGGTCTCCGCATAGGCGTTGACGCCGCCGATGAGATTCAGCGTGTCCTCCGGGTCGACGGCGACGAGGTCGGCGATCAACTTCTCATTGATCGCGATGACCGAGGTGGAAAGTTCCGTGATCGGAACCGCCAGGCGCGAGGCGGACGTGGCGGAGGTCGTCGCGTAGCCCTGCGCGGCCTCGGTCGAAACTTCGAAGGCCGACAAGGTGATCGGCACCTCGTTGGCCGGCGCGGTCGCGGCGAGGGAGCCGGCCGCCGGGCGCGCCTGCTGGGCGGACGACTCGCCCCACGCGACGACAAAAAGAGCCAGGGCAGGAAAACGGGGGCGAGAGGTCATAGGTGGAGCGGGTTTTTCCGGAATCGGCTATCGGCTGCAAAAAATATCGACGGCACGGTGGCGTCAATCCGATCGAAATGGTCCAATGGGAAAATCACTCGGGCGGGCACCCTACGTTCCGTCTCCTGACCGGCTCCGGGCGGGAGCGCGGCGTTCGAGTGCCGCCGGAGAACGACGGCGGGGCGATGGGCCAGCCCGGGGGTTGTGGTGGAGCGGAGTGGCGGGGAAAGCACCATGCGAAAAACACTCTCGCGCCGGCCCGGATCCGGTCGACGCGCGCGTCTTGGCATTTTCGCCATACCAAGCGGCGACGTTTGTCTCGCGCGGAAGGCCCAGCCCCGCATGCTCGCGAACGGACCCTCCGCGGCACGTCGTCCCGGAGACCGTCGTTTCCCCATGAAGCATCGTGCAGTCGTCCGCGCGCCAATTCAGCGGCACTCTGTCGCTGAACAGGTGCTCGCGCATCTGCGCGAAGGCATCGCCACCGGCCGCTGGCGGCAATGGCTGCCGACCGAACGCGGCCTCGCCACGTCGCTGCACGTCAGCCGTTCGACTCTGCGCTTCGCCCTCGCTGAGCTGCGCCGGGACGGCACCCTCGAAGCCATCCGGGCGCGCGGCAACCGCATCGTGGCGGCGCGCCCCGGGCATCGCGCGGCGGCGACTCACACGGTCGGATTGCTCACCCCCGGGCCGTTGCACCTCCATGCGCCTTTTGCCCACACCTGGATCGACCGTTTGCGCGCGGCCCTGCACGATCAAGGCCTCGGCGTGGAGGTGCATGAGAATTCTCCCGTCTACACCCAGGGCCGGCCGGACGACACGCTCGCCCGGCTGGTCGGACGAAACCCGCACGATTGTTGGATTCCCGTGCTGTCCACCGCGGCGCTGCAGGGCTGGTTCGTCCGTCACCGCGTCCCGTGCGTACTCGCCGGATCGCCGCAGCACGGCATTGGCCTGCCCAGCGTCGACGTGGATTTCTTCGCCGCCTGCCGTCATGCCGCCCTGACTCTGCTTCGTCTCGGTCACCGCCACCTGGTGCTCCTCAACGAAAAATCGGACGCCCGCGGCTACACGTTCAGCCAGACCGGGTTTCTCCAGGGCGTCGCCGACTATGGCGATCCGTCCGTCGAAATCGCCGTGCGCCGCTTCCGCTCGGACGAGAGGATCACGCCGGCGCAGCTCGCGCGACATTTCCGAAGCCACCAGCCCGCCACCGCCATAGTCGTGATGACCGCCGGTCGCTGTCTCATGGTGCTCGGCTGCCTCGCCCAACTGGGCCTGCGCGTGCCCCGCGACGTGTCGCTAATTTGCCGGTCCTCCGGCTCGTTTCTCGATCACATGGTGCCCTACCCCGCGCACTACGATTTTCAACCAGACAAGTATGCCGCGTTGTTAGCGCGGCACGTGCTGGCGCAAGTCCGCCATCGATCGAATCAGTCGATCGCCCACCGGCTCACTCCGAAGTTTGTCCGCGGTGAATCGATCGCCCCGCCGCCGATCGCACGCACCTTGATCATTTCGTGAATTAATTTTCAGGCGGGCAGCCGCCGCCCGCCGCCTCGGGCGCGCCCGGTTATTTCTGCATCACCCACGGCAGATTGAACCGGGCGATCTTCAGGTCGGCGGAAAACGCCACGGTATACGCGGCGAGGATTGTCTTGTTTTTGGTCACGCCGAGATCCGAATACCAGGCTTTCGCGTCGATCGGTTTCCGTTCCGACCAGCTGCGGCCTTCATCCAGACTGTACGTGATGCTGAAAACGCGCTCCTTCATCTCGGGAATGCCGGACATCAACAGCACGTTGGCCGCGCCGTCCCGCTTCGTGGAATAACGCGCCAGGCCGGGATTGCGCCCCAGCGTCGTGAAGATGTTCCGATGGTCGCCCTGTTCGACGAGTTTTACGCCATGGTCGCCGTAGATCCGGAAATTTGTGGAACGGCGCGTGATGAGGTAAACGGCGTTCGCCTCCCGCCCGTCGTCGTGCACGAGCGGCAACACCTTCGTTTCTACAGTCTCCGTCTTGCCCGTGGTCGTCCAGGACGCGCCCCCGTCATCGCTGGTGAGAAAATTGCCGCGGCCCGGGATCACCAGCCGGCCATTGGAGAACTGAAAACCGTGTCCGCCATTGCTCGGCTTGGACTCGGCGTGGCCATCGCTCTTGACCAAAAACGGCTCGCCCCAGGTCGCGCCTTCGTCGCGGCTGCGCCGGCCATGCCAGACGAGCTGAGGCGATTTCCACGGCGCCGGTCCGATCGTGTAGTAAGCCAAGATCGTATTGGGCTTGGTGGTGCGGTCCTCGACCAGCACACAACTGTAGCCGATGCGCCCCGAAGCTTCCGAGGCGAACAGCTTGACCGGCGCGCTCCAGGTGGCCCCCTGATCGGTGCTGCGGGTGAGGACAATGTCGGACGGATCAAAGTCGCTTTTCTTGAGCCGGCTCTGCGCAATGAGCAGCACGTTATCGGCCTCGGTCACCAGCAAACCCGGAAGATGGATCAAGCCCGTGAGAATCGGCTGCGGCAGGATCTCGAAGAACGGAGCCGGGGACGTCTTGTCCGCGGCGGACTGCGCGAGTGCGAACGGAGCCGTCACCAGCGAGAGCCAGATCAACAGCGCCGTGGCGGCTGGCGGCGTCGGAAAACGAAGGGATTTCATGGCGATTGTAGTTTGGGTTTCGATACCGTCCGGCGCCCGCAAGCGACCGGGGCCGAAAGTCGGAAACGGGAAATTCACGGGGAGAAAAGCGACCGCAACGCCGGTTGCATCGCCGCCGTCAATCGGCTGGCGATCTCATTATAGCCATCGGACGAAGGGTGCAGCAGATCGAAACACAGGCCCGTGGTCTTGGTGAAGAGGCGGCGGCCATCGAGATGCCGGACATGGCCGGACTTCAATTGGGCGACCGCGTCCCGCACGACCTGACGGAATTCCGCGCGCTTCGGATTCGCCTCGAGCTCCTTGCTGGAGGTGAAGATATCGATGACAAAGATCGGGCGTTGCGGATGCGCCGCCACGATGGTGTGGAGAAACGTGTGCACTCGGCGGGCAAACTCCTCCGTCGTGATCGGCCGGAGCAGATTGACCCCCAGCTCCAAGGTGGCGAAATCCCAGTCGCGTCGACCGGCGATCCATTGGGCCATCTCGGGCTCGAGATAGGCGGCGGCGCCCAACCCCAGGTTGAAGACATTAACGTCGAGCACCCGGCCCACTTGGGCGGGATAGGTTTCCCCCGCCCGCAACGCATAGGACCCGTGGGTGATCGAGGAGCCGTAGGCCAGATAGGATCGCGCCGGGACCTGGTCGGCGCGCGGCGGCGCGATGTCGCCCTCGATGCGCAGAATCTGGGTCTCGGGCATGTACGGCAGCGCCAGCCTTACCAACGCCGGATCGAATCCAGTAACGCCGCGCTCCGCGGTTTCCTCCACCATTTTTGCCAGGCTGCTGGGACGCTTGATCGCGATCGCGGTCCACGTCTCGCCAAACGCCACGCAGCGCATCAAGAACCCGCCCTGATACAGCTCGGCCAGCACCGGCCACCCCTGGGCCTTGCCGCCGCGGTTCTCGACATACCGCAGGAACACGCGGGCCTCCGGCCCCACGAGATTAAAACGCAGTTCGGCGCCGGCCGCCGCAAACGCACGCGTTTTCCCCATCGGGTTGAGTTTGCTCCAGACCTCCCGCGGCATCCGGTTCAATCGGAAGCCATCGCCGCCGGGATTCGCCTCCAGATGGTCGATATTGTGCAGCTGAGCATTTTGGAACAACAACGGTGCCGCCGGCACCGACGCCGGACCCGCCCGGAGAGCCGCGTCCTCGGCGGCCCGAGGGGAGACGGGCGCCCCTTGGGCGGCAACCGCCCCGGCCGCGGCGAGGATCGGGGATCGCTGGATGAACTCGCGTCGATTCATGGTCGTATTTTCAAAATTTGAGCGAGGTGGTGAAGAGAAAATTCCGCGGGGTCAGCCAACTGTACCGATACGGCGTCGTGATCGTCACCGGATTACCCAGGTCCCCGTTCTCCCGGCGCGCGACCGTTGAATAGTAGAGCGGCTTGTCGTAATCGAAGAGATTGTCGATCTTCAGATCGAACCCCAGGGTGTAGTTTCGCCCGATCCGGCGCGTGTATTTGATCGTGAACGTTCCGGCCGCATAGGGATCGGAATAGACCGCATCCAGGGGCCCCACCCGCGGATCGTCGCTCGCCTGCGTCGGATCAGCCGGGTTGCGGATCGTATCCGCGCCCTTGTTACCAATGACCTGGCGGCCGCGATAATTGACGCCTCCCCCGATCCGCAGGCCCTGGAGCCGACCCAGACGGAAATGATAATCGGTGTAGAGATTGGCGGTCAGCTCGGTGACACGCGTGAGTTGCTGCGGCACGGTGATGGTCGACTTCACCCGATCCTGCAGGCGGTTCCAGGCCGCCGCGGCGTCAGGACCTTCGCTCGTGGGGGTTACCACCGTCGCAAAATTATTCGCGTCGATCCGCACGCCGGCGTCGACGAGGGTCTGCCGCAGGATCCGGTCGTTGGTCGCGAGGTAGGCGAAGGACTCCTTGTTCGGATTTGTCTGATACGCCCGGGGCAACGCCCCGTTCCCGGTCAACCGCCAGTTCGGCGTGAGGTTCGCCGTCACCTCCAGCTCCCAGCCCTTCGTCGCCACCGCCGCGGAATCCTGATAGCCGGTTGGCGTCGGGCGCAGGCCGTATTTGTTGAGACCGCCGGGGGTGGTGTCACCTACTGGGTTCGCATTGATCACCGTCGTAAAATCGGTGCCAAATCCGCCGATCGGCCGGTTGTCCTCGCGGCCTTCATAGCGGCTGATGTTCGCCACGAGGTTGCCGTCGAGCAACGTGAAGCGAAGTCCATAGTCCCAGCCTTCCGATGCCTGCTGCTCGAACAGGCTGCCGTCGATCTTCAGAGCCTGGCGCGGCGGGATGAACGACTGCGCGTAGTTGGCGAACACACCGATCCGGGAGGTGGCGTGGAAGACCGAACCGACCGAATACGTGTTGACCGATTTCGCCACGTCGGGCGGCGAATAATCATCCTGGAAGCGATCGCCGGCATACCGCGCATCGCGGGTGTTGCCCGTCCGCGGGCGCACCTCGGCGGGCAGGTCCGGGCCCCCGGGGTTTCCCGCCGCGTCGCGCAACCGATAACTCAGCGTCGTCCAATCCCCCGGTGCCGCGGCCTTCAGGTTGCGCGCGACCCCATCCCAGTCGAGGGGATTGTCGAACTGGGCGACCTGCGATTCCTGATGCGTCTTGAAACTGTCGCGGCGGACCGCCCCCAGAATGTTGAGACGCCCCTTCACCAGTTTGGCCGTGCCGGCCGCCTGCGCATACTTGTAATCGACGTTGTTGATCTGGTTGCCGCTGTTGTTGGTGTAATCGCGCACGGACCCGGCGGGCACCGTCTGGGTGGTGTTCGTAATCGGATCGGTGTACGACCAGCTGCCCGGCCGTGGCATCGGCCGGGCGGTGTCGGTGTTGAGATAATAGCGGTACAGCACCGGCGCAAACGTGGGCCATTGCCGCGGATCGGTATGCGTCTTCAGCATGTAGCGATAGGTGCTGCGGTCGAAATCGCTCGTCGACCGCCCGGCCATGAGGTTCAACCGGAAGTCGCCCCAACGCGTGCGCTCCTCCACGTAGCCGATCGCGAGGCGGAGATTCGTTTTGTCACGGATGTGATGATACGGATAACTGCCGGTGCCCTGCCCGTACGGTTCGAGGAAATTGGGATTGGGGGCGCCGGTGGGCAGGACCGAGTTCACGTCGATCAGAATCTGGCTGAGCTGGCGGCTGATGCCGGTCTCCGCATCGACAATTTCCGTGCCGACGTTGCCCGCGATCTCGACCACCAACTTCGGGCCGAACCCCTGCGTGATCGACAGCGTGTAGTCATCATTCCGGAGCGCGTAAACCGGAGCGTCGGGCGTCGTGGCAAACTCGCGGGAAGGGACGCGAAACTTGGAGCCGGCAGCCGCCTTGTCGTACAATCCCGCGGGCACGTTCAATTGAAAGTCATTGAGGAGATACGTTGCCACCCCGGCGGGAGTCGTGAAGCCCCAGCCTTCATAGTTGATCAGCACGTTGCCCGAGGACGGGGTGAACACGGCCGCGCGCGCTCCCTGCCGGTTGACCCCGGCCGCGACGTTGTTGGCCGCGATGCGGGCGGCGAACGTCGTCCGCCCGTCCCAGCCGCTGAGCCGATCGTTGAAATTCGTCGTGGTCGACTGCAGCGACTTCCCGCCGATCTCCCCCTCGGCCCGGACTTCCGTCTGGCGAAAAGGCCGCCAAGTGGCCGCGAGGGTGACGCCCTTGCGTTTCTCGAAATCGAAGTCACGCCACCCTTTTTTGTCGTGGTACATCGCGTTGATCCGCACCGCCAGCCGCTCCGAGAGCGGCTGATTGTGATCGAGCGCGAAACGCTGGTTTTCCCACGAGCCAAAGGTGGCGCGCAATTCCGTCGCGCGCTTGCCGGTACGCGCCCGCTTCGTCACGCTGTTCGCCGTCCCGCCCACCCCGCTGCTACCGAAGAGAATCGCGTTCGGTCCGCGCGCCAGGTCGAGCCGCTCCACATTGTAGCCGTCGAAATTGAAGTTGACCGGAAAAAAATTCCGCTGCGGGCCGGCGCTGCTCACGCCACGGGAGGAAATAAAGAGATCGTTGCCCGTGCCATACGCGTCGCCGTTCTCCGGAATGTCGTAACTGTTCGGCGCCCACTTGGCCATTTCGTTGAGGTCGACGAGTTGCAGCGCGTCGATGAAGTCCCGCGTCAGGACCGAGTAGGCCACGGGCGTATCCTTAAGGTCTCCGGCCAGACGCCCGCCGGCGAGGGAGCTCGACGCCACGAAGCCGTCGTCCTTGTCGGTGTTCACCTCGAACGGGCTCAGCAGCACCGGAGCGTCCGCGGCGGCCCGGATTTCCAACCGCGCCGGCAGGACGAGCAAGAGTCCGCCGGCCCACCGCCAGAGAGCCGGCAGCCGACGGTGGCGCGGCGCAGGCCGATATATTCTTGGCGAGGATGGAATCATGGGAACAGGCGGGGATCAACGAGGGTGGGACGCTCCGCCACCGTTGCCGCTGGAGACGGCACCGGCCGCACGGCGACGCGTGGCGGCCGGCCGGCCGGCCGGCACGCCGGCGTGCAGGGCGGCACAGGTGCCGCGAAACGCCTCCCGCAACGGCCCGGCGCTCGACGTAAGGAAGTAACGCGCCCCGAGACGGTGCCAGCGGGCGACCTCTTGTCGCCGAAAAACGGAGACACCGACCGGCTTGAGCGGAGCCACCGCACGGATGATTTTTTCGATGATGCGCACGGTCGGTGGCGTGATCTCCTCCGCCGGATGGCCGTACGATTGCGCGAGATCGGCCGGGCCGATGAAAATCAAGTCTATGCCCGGCACGGCCGCGATCGCCGCCGCGTTTTCCGCCGCCTCGCGGGATTCGATTTGCACGGCGAGGAGGGTCTCGCGGTTGGCGTCACGCAGGTAGCGGCGGCGATCGGCAAAACCAAAGCGGGCCGCGCGGGTGACCACCGAAACACCGCGCTCGCCGAGCGGAGGATACTTGGTCTCGCGGACCAGCGCCCGCGCCTGTTCGACGGTGTTGACGAACGGCACCTGCAGTCCTCCGGCACCAAGTTCCAGCGGCGGCAGCAACACGCTGCGTTCGTGCGACGGGACCCGGACGAGCGACGTCACTCCCGCCGCATCCGCGGCCAGCAGCAACGACGGCAGCGCCGAGAAGGCCGCGCCATGCTCCCCGTCCAACATCACGAAATCAAAGCCGGCCATCCCGATAATCTCGACCAGGTCGGGAGATGGAATCTGGAGGTTGGGCCCGAACGCCGCGAGGCCCTGCTCAAGTTTGCCGCGCAGGTGATTCACCCTGACCGCGTGCAAGTCGGCCCTGGCCGCGACAAAGCCACCGCCATTGCGATCGCGCTGTCCGCCCGACCCACGCGGTTCGTCGGCGGATTTCCGTCCAGGCAACGACGCGGAAGGAGTGTGACGGGAATTCATAAGGGAGGAAACGGGCGGAGCGACCGGGGCGACCGAAAACATTTGTCACCCGTTGGGACCACGGGGTCCACGCCACCGCCATGGCATTTTGTGCATACCACGAGCGGTGCCACGCTGCTTCCTGTTTTCGTCGGCGTGAATTTGGAGTCCGGCGACCTGGCGCCGCTTTGCTCAGCGCGCCGCGGCGCGCACCGGAAAGACGACCAGCCAGGGTTTGTCGCGGATAGCGGCGCCAAGTCCTGCACTCCAAAGGCGATCCCTGCCGGCCGCGGGGCGAAAAATCCGCGCTAAAATCGCCGCTTCAACCGCTTCGCCTCGCCGAAGTACCATTCGGGATCCTCCACGGAAACGTGGCTGAAATACGAACGCGCGAATTCGCGGTTGGGCCAGTCGAGTTCGAAACCCTGCCGCACCACCTCGCGCTGAAAGTCCGCCAGGTGTCCCAGCGTGTTGCGCACCTGGCGGGGCGCGAGCTTCTTTTCGAGGCAATACGCCGCCAGCGCGCCGGCCGCCTCGCCGATGTTCCATTCGGTCGGATGCACGCGGAACGCGCCGTTCGTCACCGCGGTCACGCCGAGGTTCTTGCAGGCCGGCAGCAGGTTTTCGACCCGCACCGGAATCAGGGCGCCGAGCGGAATCTGCTGGCACCAGTGTTTGCCGTGGTTCGCGATCGTGAGACTCACCTTGCCGCCGGCCGCGGGTTTGTGGATGTCCACGCGATAGCCGCTCAGGCCGACGCTGTCCTTGTACTTCACCGGACCGTGCCGGGTGGCCTCCACGTCGTTCCGGAAATGCTGCTCGAGCACGGTGAACTCCGCCTTGATCCGGCGCGACTCGCGCACGTAGGGGTACTGCGCGAGGCCGTCGTCGGTGCCAAAGACGTCGCCGCGCGGACGCAGCCCCGGAAACCCGTTGCGGTTCCCGCTGGGATTAGGCGCCTCGGTCTGCAGCCAGTGGATCAGGCTGAGACTGAGCTGCCGCGCCCCCTCGAAGTGCTTCGCCTGTTCGTCGGGCGTGACGCCGAGGAGCGGGCCGAAATTGTAGGCATTCTGCGTCCAGATCGCAACGGTCACGTCGCTGCGGAACGTCCCCGGCGCAAAGTTCTCGCGACACAGAATCCGCCGGAAATTCCACGTGCTGAGCGGATACAACGCCGGATCACGATCCGGCTTGATGTAGTAGTCGTGCCGGCCGCCGAACAAATCCGGCAGCGGCAGTTTCGGCTGTCCGTTGTGCGGATTGGCGCGGGTACGCCACTGCTCGTAGTCGCGGGGTTTGTCGATCGTGTGATCTTCGCCGGGCAGGTGATCGAGTGCGAAAATATGGGTGAACTGCATCTGGTCGCGCGGGGCCGCGGGTCCATCGACAGCGTTGGGTTCGCCCGTCTGCGCGCGCGACTCGGCCCCGACGACATGCTCCATGCCGGCGAGCGGCAGAAGGTCGCCGAGTTCGGTGCCGTCGATGATCATCGGGGCCGCGATCGTGTGCTCGTCGCCGGTGGTCTCATCGCGGAGGGTCACCGCGCGGCAGCGGTCGCCCTCCATCGCGACCGCGAGCGGGCGGTATTGCGTGCGAATCTGGATCCGGCCGGCCGACAGGTGCACGGCGAGCATCTGGAACAGCACGGCGAGTCCGACCCGCGGTTCGAAACTCAGCCCGCTCACCCAACCCGCGCCGGGATTCAGCGTCGGATCGCTCCGCGCCTCCGGCGTCAGCGGGTAATGCGAACGATAGTAGTCGCGGACGCCCCGACGAAATTCCCGGTAGCTCCGCGTCGCCCCGAAACTCTCGATCCACGGATGCTCGTCGAGCGGCACACCCTGCGTCGTTGCCTGGCCGCCGATCCAGCGGGTTTCCTCCGTCAGGATCACGTTGCGCCCCATGCGCGCCGCCGCGAGCGCCGCGGCCACGCCGCCGAGACTGGCGCCGACCACCAGCACCTCGGTGCGCGATTCCCGCGCGCGCGGCGGCCGGCCCGGGGCGGTCGGGGCCGTCGCCCCGGCCGCGCGGGCCAGGGGTCCGGAAGTGGCGAGCAGCGCGGCGCCGGCCGCGGCGCGAGTGAGGAATTGACGACGATGCATGTTTGGGGAGATCCAGCGGATTATTGGGTGAAGCGTATCCAGGAACCGGATGCGCCGATGCAGTTGAGAGTTGAGGGATGAGAGTTGAGAGCGCGATCGTCAGAGCTGAAGCGCGCGCCATCACGCCCGAAAATGTAATTCACCTCTTGGTTTTGATCTCAACTCTCAACTGAATTTCTACGGCTCACGGCGTCCCTTTCAGCCGCGCCGCCTCGCCAAAATAAAATGTGTCGGCGTCTTTGAGCTCGAGATTGTGATGGCTGTAATACGAGCGTGAGGTCTCGCGGAAGCCGGCCGGCCAGTCGGTCTCCACGCCCTGCCGCACAATCTCGCGCTGAAAATCCGCGAGGTGCCCGGGGGTGTTGCGCACCTGCCGCGGCGTGAGGCCGCGCGCGAGACACCACGCGGCGAGCGCTCCGGCGACCTCGCCGATGTTCCACTCCACCGGATGGAGACGCGTGGCGCCGTTGACCACGGACGTGACGCCGAGGTTCTTGCAGGCGGGGAGAAAATTTTCGACCCGCACCGGGATGAACGCGCCGAGCGCGAGCTGCTGGCACCAATGTTTGCCGTGCAGCGACTCGGTCATGCTCCCCTTCCCCTTCTTCGCCGGCTTGTGGATGTCGATGCGGTAGCCGCCCACCCCGACGCTGTCGGAATACTTTTTCGGGCCGGTCTTCGTCTCCGCGCGGTCCGTGCGGAAATGTTGCTCGACCATCGTGAACTCCGCCTTGATGCGCGTGGATTCGCGAATGTACGGATACTGCGCGAGCCCGTCCTCCGTGCCGAAAACATCGCCCCGCGGCCGGATGCCCGGAAAGCCGGTGCGACCCGTCACCAGATCGGGCGCCGCGGTCTGCAGCCAATAGATCAAGCTCAACGTAAGCTGGCGCGCGCCCTCCAGGTGTTTGCGCCGCTCCTCGGCCGAAACCCCGCAGAGCACGCCGGCGTGATATTCATTCTGTCCCCAGATCGGCGCCGTGATGTCGCTCGGGAAAGCCCCGGGGGCGAAGTTCGTTTTGCACAGCATCCGGCGAAAGCTCCACGGCGCCGCCACAAAGCGATTCCCATCCACCGGCCGCTTGAAGTAGTCGTGCTTGACCCCGAAAAGATCGGCGACCGCCAGTTTGCTGCCGCCAGCGGCGAGGGGCTTGTTCCAGCGGTCGTAGTCACGCGGCTTCGCGATCACGTGTTCCTCGCCCGGCAGGTAGTCCATCGCGAACAGGTGGGTGAACCCCATCTGGTCGCGCGGGTCCGCCGCGCCCTCGAGCGCATTGGGCTCGCCGGTCTGCGCCTGCGATTCCGCGCCGACGACCTGCTCCATTTTTCCCAGCTCGACCAGTTCGCCCACTTCGGTGGCATCGAGGACATACGCGGCGGAAATCGTGCGCGAGGCCCCAGAACTTTCATCGAGCAACGTCACCCCGCGGATCTTGTCGCCGTCCATCGCGACCGCGGTCGGGCGGTGCCGCGTGAGAATCGTGATGCGCCGCGACGACACGTGCGGCGCGAGCATCGCTTCCAGCACCGCGAGGCCAACCCGCGGCTCGAAGCCCAGGGCCGTCACCCAAGCCGCGCCCGGGTTGAGCAGCGGATCCGCCCGCGCCTCGGCGGTGAGCGGGTAGTTGCGCCGGTAATACGCGCGCACCCCCGTGCGAAAATCGCGATAGGTCCGGGTCGATCCGAATTTCTCGATCCACGGGTGTTCGTCGAGCGGCACGCCCTGCACCGTCGCCTGCCCGCCAATCCACGAGGTCTCCTCGGTGAGGATCACGTTCCGCCCCATCCGGGCGACAGCCAGCGCCGCGGCGACCCCACCGAGACTGGCCCCGACAATCAGCACATCCGTGCGCGCCTCCTTCGGGGCGGGTGATCCCGGGCGGCCAGGAGCCACGACCGCACCAGCTGCGCGGCTCAACGAGGAACCACCGGCAAACAGGGCGGCTCCAGTGGCGGTGCGGGTGAAAAATTGACGACGATTCATGATGAAAGGGGGGATCGATCGCGGCCGTTTACTCAAAACGAAAGGAATAGAGTCGGGAGCGGCGCGAACGAAATTCGAGACGCACCTCGCGCCCGCGCAGGCCTGCCAACGCGCTCCCGCCGGACCAGGCCACCGTCGCGCCGGTCGCGTTGATCTGCAACGGCGCGCACTCGCCGGCGCCAAAGCCCGCGATGGGCTGGCCCGCCGCATCGAGCACGGCGACGCGCAGCTCGCCGAGCGCTCCGGTGTCGAGATTCAGCAGCAGCTTTTCACCGGTGACTCTGAACGGCACGGTGCGCAACGTGCCTTCAGCCGCGCCCGTGTTGGCCGACACAAAACCGTCGACCCGCTGCACCCAGCGCACGATGACGCCATCGGTCTTTTTATGTCGCGCCGCCATGTCGCCGTGTTCGCTTTCGAACTCGGTGCCGTATTGCCAGATTTCGTCTCCGCGCACCACCAGCCCGGTACCCATGAACGTCATGTTCTTCTTCTCCGGCGCGGCGATTCCCGGCGGCGCGTAGGCCGCACGATCATGGCGATGCCACGCAATTCCGTCGCGGCTGCCGGCAAACTGCACCTCGACCGGACCTTTGTGCGAACCGCGGTAACCCGGCGCATCGGTCGTCGCCGATCGCCGCAGAAAAGCGGGAAAACCCACATACCAGTTGGGATCGAGCGGATACGGCTGCGCCGCCAGATTGTAGATGTCGGTACGCGCGGCGTCCTGTGCGTCGCACTGCAAGACCGTCGGCACCTCGTCGTGGAAAAAATACAGGCCGCTCTCGCCCCCCGCCTTCCGGCCCCGGCCCGACGCAGCTAAATCCGACAGCGTCGTCAGGCTCGGCAGCGCGAGGCGGACCACCGTGCGGTATTTTGGATCCCAACCACGCAAATAGAGCACGTAGGTTTTCAGCCGCTCATCCCAAAATGAAACGTTCTGAGTGTCGGAGACAAACTTCAGGATCGGATTCGCATCGCGTTTCCAGTGGAGGCCGTCCGGCGAATGATAACGCACCAGCCCGCCCGAGGAGCCGATGTTCGTGATGTAGCCGTAGCGCTCCTCGGCCGGCGCATTCGGATCGATGAAGGGCGTGCCTTCGAGCGACGTCAGCCCGACGAGGTTGTTGTCCTTGTTCCCCGAATACTCGGCGATGCCGAGGTTGGGTTTGTTCCAGTTCACGCCGTCCTGCGACTCGGCATAAGCCAGATTGGGATGATTTGTCTTGTCGCGGCAGATATACCACATCCGCAGCTTCCCGCCTTCATCGCGCACGGTCAGAAAGAAGCTGATCATGAGCTGCTCCCACGGCCGGTCGGGACGGATGACGGTCTCACGCCGCTGGGCGGGGTTGACGGCGAGATCGACGCCTTCGGATCGCTCGATCAACGAAGGATCGATAAAAAGGAAGCGCGGTGAAGCGGCCCGGAGGTTGACCAACAGCCCTAACGCTACGACGACACCCACCCGGACGTAATACCGCGTCGAGGGGATCTTCATGGTCTCGGCTTCAGTCCAACGACGTGAGGTGGTTGGCATTGGGGCCCAAGGTTCCTGCGCGGGCATAGCGAGCACCTCACTTGCGTCCAACGACGTGAGGTGGTTGGCATTGGGGCCCAAGGTTCCACCAACAACATCGATTGGGTTTTCTCCACGCCGTTCAGAATTGCACCCCATAAGTGAACCGCAGCGAGCGGTGCTCCCCGGGATCCGCCAGCCGCGCGGCCGCCGTCATGATATAACGCCGGTCGAAAATATTTTCGACGTTGAGCGCAAACTTATGCACGCCGCGCTGATAACTGATCAGGCCGTTGAACGTCGTGTACGCAGGCACCGGAAAGGAACGCACCACGCTGTCACGCTGCCCCGCGCGCTCGCCAACGTAGGTAACGCCCAACCCCAGGCTCAGCCCCTTCGCCGCCGTCGTCTTGAAATGGTATTTCGTCCACAGCGATGCCATCTGATTCGGCACATTGAACTGCTCCAACCCGAGATTCGCCGGCACGTTGTCCGCGGTGATCTCCGCCTTTTGAAACCCGACCCCGAGGAGCACCTGCCAGTTTTCCGTCAGACTGATCCCAACATCGAGCTCGCTGCCTTGGGAGGTGATTTCGCCGGTGGCGACAGAAAACCCCGGGTTCAACACATCGACCGTCGTCTGGTTGCGGCGGATGTTCTCGAACACCGCGACGCCGCCAAAGACCCGCCCGTTCAGCAATTCAAACTTCGCCCCGACTTCCTTCTGCTGGGCCGTCGGGGACGGAAACGGAATTCCCTGCACGGAGCCGGCTCCGGACGCGGGCGTGAATGATTCATTATAAGATCCGTAGAGCGACAACTGCGGCGTCACCCGCCACAAGACCCCATAGCGGGGCGAGGTCTGGCCGTCATTGTTCGGCAGCGTCAGGCCGGTGACGAAACTCTGCACGTTCTGTTTCAACACGTCCTTCCGCACGCCGACGATAAACTGCAGCCGGTCGCCCCAGAAGCTGAATTGATCCTGAAGAAACCAGCTTTTCCATTTCGTGGTCGTGAGGACGATGCGACGCACATTGGTGACCTCGTTGCCGAGGGTAGTGTTGAAATAGACCGGAGTGAAGATATTGAGCGGGTCCGGCGAGACCGCGTAGCGGATGTTGCGGTCGCGGGTCTCGCGGTCGGTGATGTTCCCGCCGGCGAGCAGCTGGTGCGCGGTCGGGCCAAGGCGAAATTTTCCCAGCAGATTCAGTTCGCCGATCAGCTGCTGCTGGTCGTTCGGAATGTACTGGGCAAAACGCGGAAAGTTGGCCAGCACCGGACCCTGGGCGCTGATGAACACCTCCGTGCGCGAGCCGAACGCGTCGCCGTAAACGAGCGAGCCCCGCAGGCTCCAGTTCGGATTGAACTCGTGCTGCACGGTCGTCTCCCAGCTGAAGCGCTCCACCCGCTTCTTGTCGATTCCGGGATCGCCACGGAAAAACTCATCCGGAACGTTGAGCAACGTGCCGGCGTTCGCCGGACTAAACCAGATGTAGGGCTTGCCGTAGCTGTCGACCAGATCGTCCTTCTGCACTTCAACGCGGGTCCACACATTCGTGTTGCGGCCCAGCACAAATTCGAGCGCGCCGTTGAAATATTTCCGCTTCCTCCAGACAAACCAACGCCAGCTCTCGCTGTCCTCGTAGCTGGCAATCGCCCGGTAATTGACCGCGACGTCGCCGAACTTCCCGACCGGACCGGTGGTGTCGAGCACCCCCTTGCGGAAATCGTAGCTGCCCGCCGAGAGGCTGAGCGACGACTGGCGCTTGGCGAGGGGGCGCTTGTCCACCAGGTTCAGCAAGCCGCCCGGCGACGCGGTGCCATAGAGCACCGCCGATGCGCCCTTGATCACCTCGACGCGCTCGAAGGCCGCCATCTCGTCGAAGGTAAACGCATTTCCCGCCGGATACGGTTGGCCGTTGCGCAGGCGCGTGACCGCAAATCCGCGGACCAGAATCGCATCGTCGCCGCGCTGGCTGCCGCCGACGACATTGCTGACGTAGCGCGCCGCCTGAAAAACCGTTTCCGAATTGGTGTCAGCGATGAATTCCTTGTTCAGCACCTGAATCGAATGCGGGAGCTCGATCATCGGGGTGTTGGTCTTGGTCGCGCCACTCGCCCGCGTGGCAATGTAACCGCGGTCGGTGCTGGAGTTCACCTCGAACGCCGACAACTGGACCACTTCTGCCTGCTTCTGGCTCGATGACGTTGGCGCGGACGGCGTTGATGGGGTCTGGCCGAAGACCACCGCGACGGTGCATCCGGCGATGATGCCGAGTAACCGGAGCAGCCGTGCTCCGGGCGATGGGGATTGGGTGTTCATAATCAATGGCGAACCGATTCTCCAGTAAAGTGCGTGGCAGTCGGTTCAGGCCTGCCCACACGCTAAGAAAAGTGCGGAAAAGTTGTCCCAGCGGCACCACCACGGAAAGAGCCAAATACTGGTCCGCATGGCAAACCAGTCAGGAGGCGCTCTCGAGGCATCCTCCGGTCGCGGGCGCCCCAGCGAAGCGCCCCGCCTGCGCGCTTGCCGTGGGGCCGCAGCGGCAACTCCCGACATCGGTGACCGCCAAACAGCGAACGATGCATCGGCCTTGCCGGCCCCAGCACAAGAGCCGCCCAGTGGACTGGGCGGACCACTTTGGTCACCGCACCAAAGGTGATAGGTGTTCGTAATTGCCGTGGATCGACCTGAGCAGTTACCAACGTCCCATGACTCCCGATCTTTCCCGCTGGCACGGCAAAACGGCCCTCGTTACCGGTGCCTCGTCCGGTATCGGCGCCGCCATCGCCGAATCGCTCGGCGCCGCTGGACTAAAGGTGGCGCTCGCCGGCCGCGATCGCCGGCGGCTCGCAGCGGTCGCAAAACGGATCCAGCGCGACGGAACCGCCTTCGTTGTCCCCTGCGATCAAACGCGCCTGTCCGAAAACGCGCGGCTGTTTCGCGCCGTCCGCCGGCGCTGGGGTGCGATCGATGTGCTCGTCAATTGCGCCGGAGTCCGCGGCGGCGTATCCCTCCTCGACGCGGAATGGGACGAAATGCAGGAGGCCCTCGATCTCAACGTCCGCGCAGCGCTGTGGTGCGCCCGCGAAGCCGTCGCCGGCATGCGACGCAAACGCGAGGGCGCGATCATCAACCTCTGCTCGATGGTCGGGCACCGCGTGCTGCCCGGCGTGCCGGCGCTCTACGCCGCCACGAAACACGCGCTCCGCATCCTCACCGACGGTCTGCGCACAGAGGTCGCGCAGCGGAAACTCCCCATCAAGGTCACGCTGATCTCACCGGGGCTGACCGACACTCCCTGGCACCGCCTGCCAGGAGGAATCGCGCGCCTGGGGCGGCCCTACCCGCACGAGCCGTTGCAGCCCGCCGATATCGCGCGAGAGGTATTGCACGTCCTGGCGCTGCCGCCCCACGTGCAGGTGCGGGACATCCTGCTCAGCGGGGCGGAGCAGCCGTATTGAAACGTCGTCACGATTTCCTGCCACCCACCTCCCGCGGCGACACAACACCGAAAACCGGCCTACCGAAACGCCGCGTCCTCCCACATGTTGACGTCGCCGAGCCGGTCCTTCCCGGAGGCAAATTCGATGTCGGGCGCATTTACCTTTGGCAGCGCCGCCGCCAGCCGTGTCTTCGCGGCCGCGTAACGCGGATCGCCCGCCAGATTCGTCCACTCATTGGGATCGTTTTGGTGATCATACAGCTCCTCCGCCCCGTTACGGTAGCGCGTGTAGCGAAAACGCCCGTCGCGCAGCGAATGGCACTCACGACCGTAGGTCGACAGCACCGGCGCTCCGCGCTCCTCCGTCTCCCCGCGCAAAATCCCCGAAAGATCGATGCCGTCGAGCACGTGAGTGGCGGGCTGCGGCGCTCCCGTCAGGCTGACCAGCGTCGGATAGAGATCGATGAGTCCGACCGGCGTGTCCACCTTCCGCGGCTTCAACCCTGGAACTGAAATCGCAAAAACCACGCGACACGCCAGCTCGGAGAGATAAAATTTCGACCAGTGGTTTTTTTCGCCCGTGTGCCAGCCGTTGTCGGAGGTGAAAACTACGATCGTATTGTCGCGATTCGGCCCCGCCTCCAGAGCGTCGAGTACGCGGCCGATCTGCTCGTCGACATAGCTGATCGACGCGTAGTAAGCCTGCAGGCATTTTTTCCACAAGCCGGCCTTCACGATGAAGTCGTGCTCACCGCGGTGGGTCGCCAGCCAGCGGGCGGCACCGGGCAAATCCTCCAAGTCGTCGGCGCGGTAGCCCGGCGTAATCTCGATTTTTTCGAGCGGATACAAGTCGTAGTAGCGCTTCGGCACGGTCCACTTCACGTGCGGACGCCAGAATCCGCAGGTCACAAAGAACGGTCGCTCCTGCTTCTGCCGCAGCAACGCGATGGTGTGGTTCGCAAACTCGGTGTCTTGCTGCAATTTCGCGGGGTCGTCGCGATCCCAGTCATCCGGCAACACGCCCCACGTCCAGGCGTCGGACCACATTTCCTGCAACGTCCCCGGAATGATGTGTTTCATCAGTGACGCTTCGGTGTGCGTCACGTCGGCCGCCCGGTTCAGCATCTTGTAATATCCCGGCGTGAACGCGTTCCCATCATCCTCCAGAAACCGGTTGTGCGCGATCTTGCCGTAGCCGGCGACGAGGTAACCGTGTTTCAGGAAATGCTGCGGCAGGATGTCGGCCCGGCCGATCGGCGCCGACGTCCGCCGATACGCCTGGCTGTTGTAGTAGACGCCGGATTTTGTCGCATGCACCCCGGTGAGAAACGCCGTGCGCGAGGCGCAACACGCGGGAGAGTCGACGTAGGCGCGCGTGAACCAAGTCCCACGGTTGGCGATCCGCTGCATGTTTGGCGTATGGACGCGCGACGGCTGGAACACGTCATGCAGCATCGGACCGTGGTCATCGATGATGACGAAGAGGACGTTGTACGGCCGGCCGGCGCCGGCATGGGTCGCCGCGGCGGGCGCCACCGGCGCGCCGCCGAGCCACGGGGCCGCTGGCGCCCAGAGCAAACCGGTGAGGAGTAAGGGTCGAATCATGGTGCCGGCGGCTGGGGAGGACGCGCGGTGTTTTCTTCACCCGGCAGGCGCCTTCGCCCCGACGCAATCAGAAGGTGTAGGTCAGACCCAGCCGGTAATTCCGCGGGCGGGTGACGCCCACGGCGGTTTCAAACGTGCTCGGCAACGGGTAAAGTTGATCGAGCACATTCTCGATCCGGAGCCGTACGTCCCACTTCTTCCAACGGTAGCCGAGGATGACGGTGTGGGTGTTACCACTCGGCAGCCACCAGTTTGTACGGCTACCCATGATACTGGAGCCCCAATAGGTGTAGGTCCACATCGCCGAGGCGCCTTTTGCGGGACCCTTGATCAATTCGTAACGGGCCACCGCCGAAAACGTGCTCTTCGGCTGTTCCTGGGCCGGGATGCCGGAGTCGAGCTTCGAGTCGATCTTGGCGTAGGACGCCATGAACTCCCAGCCCGGCATCGGCGCGTAGTTCACGTCGACATCCCAGCCCTTCGTGCGCCGCGAACCCACCGGAGCCTGGTAGGTGTTGACCGGGATTCCGGTGATGGCGCCGTTCTGGTCGTTGAACTGCACGAGCACGTTGCTCTCCGTCGTGTCGAACACCGACAGCGTCGTCACGACGCGGCTCTCCAACAGATCGAACTTCGCACCGTATTCCTTAGTCCCGGCGTTGCGATTTGGGAAACGCTGGCCGAGCGTCGGCCCGAGCCGCGTGTCCCGCGTGAACACGGGCACGAATGTCTTGTTGTCGTTGTAATAGAGCGACGCGACTCCCTGGGCCCCCTCGTAGACCTTGAACAGCGCGCCGTAGCTCTTGGTGGTGCTGGAGTCGTTCTGCGTCACGCGCGGCTGCGCGACGCTGTTGACGAAGGTCGTGCTCAGCGTCTCGAGCTTGTCCTTGCGCACGCCGGCCACCAGGAAGGCGCGGTTCTTTAAAAACGATATCCGCTCGATCGCGCCGTAGCCGGTGAGGGTGTTGTCGGAAACGTTGGTGTTGAGCGCCCGCGTGTCGGCCTGGGTCACGATCGTCTCGCGCGACAACGAGAGCATCGCGGGCGCGGGGGTCGGCCAGATTTGCAGCCGCGTCTGCGGGCCGACGAGCTGCGCGCCCAGCGCCACGAGCTTCGGGGTCGTGTTGATCGTGTAGGCGTTGTTGGCGCTGCTGCTGTCGGACTTGTCGTAGGAGTAGTAGGTGAGCAGGCGGTGGCGGGTCGGGCCAAGGTCGAACTTGAAGCCGACGTCGGCGGTGGAGACGTCGCCGTCCTGCTGGTTCAGCACGTTGTCGAACCGGATCTGCTGGCGGGCGATCGTCGCGAGACTGGCCGCTACCACGGCGTAGCTCGTGGTGCGCGCATCGGTGCCGAGCACGTTGCCGGCGGCGTCGAGAAAGAGATCCACCGCGGTCCCAACCGCGCGCGTCCGGTCGCCCGAACTGTCGAGCTTGTAGCGCCGGCCGAGGAGTCGCACGTCCGCCGCCACGGGGCCGAAGGTCAGCGTCTTGCTCGCCCCCAACTCGTAGTTGTCCGTGCTCACCTCGGTGAAGTTGCGGAAGATATTGTTGCCGTGGGCCAGTTCCGCCTCGCGCAACAGCACCTGTCCGGTCGTCGGCCCGGTCTGGTAGGCGTGCGCCGAAAGCATCAGGCGCTTCATCCGATCGCGCACGAATGCCGTCCAGGCCCACACATAAAGTCCGTCCTTCGATCGGAACGACACGCTCGGATTGATGGAACGAAAACCGCCCGAGGGCTCACTGGCAAAATCGAGCGGGCCGTCGGTGTCGGCCCGCGCGCCGGCGATGCGGTAACCCCACTGTTTCCCCTCGTCGATGAAGCCCGAGTGGTCGCCGTCGAAGCGATACGTGTTGTAGGATCCGATCATCGCGGACAACCGGGTGCGGGGCTTCGACAGCGGACGCTTGCTGACGAAGTTGATCACGCCGCCCGGGGTGTGGCTGCCGTAGAGTACACCCGACGGGCCCTTCACGATCTCGATGCTCTCGATGTAAGAGTAGTCGAAGCCACCTGACGCCGTAATCATCCGGTCCGCGACGCCGTCGCGCTGCGACGACGACACGGTGTACCCGCGCAGCGAAACTGCGTTTTGCTCCTGCGATCCCGTCCCCTGGTTTCCCTGGTTGACCCCGCTGACGAGGTTGAACGTATCGCGCATGTCCACCGCCAGGGTGTCCTGAATCAACTTTTCGTTGATGGTGATGACCGTCGACGGCAGCTCTGTGATCGGCACCGCGATGCGCGATGCCGTGAGCGACGACGTCGTTACGTAGCCGCGATTGGCGGTCGAGGAGACCTCGAAAGCGCTGAGTTCGACGACCTCGCCGGCATTGGCCCGGCGGGGAGCGGCGCTGGCGGACGAGGCCGGCGCCGTCTGGGCGAAAAGCGACGACAATGATATCAGAAGCGCGGATACGATCAGGGTTTTGGTTTTCATGATGATGACGGTAAAAGAGCGTGCTCCGCGGACTGAGCCGCCACGGGGGCGGAGGCGGACGCGGAAGTGGAGAGTGCGTGGAAAATCAGCTCCGCCGCCTCCGCTCGGGTGAGCCCGCGGAGGCGCGACTCGGCAACGCCTGGCGCCAGAAGGTGCCACGCGCGGGCCAGCGCGGAATCGAGCGGCCGTTCAGGGTGCACATCGTATCCGGAAAAAAATCCACGAGCACCGAGGAACTGCGCCGCCTTCGTCCAGGCAACTGGGCCCGCCATGTCGCCATCGTTGAAAAATGAAATCATGACTCCGTGGGCCACCAGATGCCGCTGGAGCCCGTCGATTTCAACGTCCGCCAACGACACGCCCGCGCGCCGTGCCAGCACGACCGCCCACGCCGCCGACTCGGCGAGGTGCATCTGAGTCGGCGTCTGCCGGATCGTGCCCCAGCCGACATGCGTGGCCGACAGGGTTGTCACCACCGCGAGGTTGTTGATCTCCCGCGGCAGCAACACGCCCCACGGCACCTGCCCCGGTCGCGAAACCTCCATCTGAAAAAGCTGCCCGTCGCACAGTGCCCCGGCGCCCGGCAGCCGTTCCGTCGTGCACGCCAGCGAGTCGAGGGAAAATTCCGTGATCCCCACCGCGTCCTCATGCAGCGGCGCGCGCCGATTGTCATCTGATGGATGACAAACGCCCGGGGTGGCCTGCGCAGCGCCCGGGGGAGCGGGCGCTGCGACGACGAGCGCGTCGTGCTCGGTGAAGATCGCCCGGCCGACGAGGCGGCGCGCCTCCCGCACATAGAGATGCGGGGGAAAATTGTCCGTCGCCACAAACTCGTCGCGCGCCAATCCCCACAACCCCGCCTGCTCCCGCAGATCGGGCGGCATCGCCGGGTCGTTCTGCAGGAACCACATCAACCCGAGCGCATGGTCGCGGTGCGTCCGCTCGATCGCCCGGCGCCCGGCCCCGTCGGCGGAGGCGTAGCCTTTGCCGACGCCCGTGAGGTTGGTCGCGTTCCAACTGCGCTTGCGATTCGGCAGCGCGTGCCCGTGGAAAATGTGGTCGCGCGCCACCATCTCGCGCAGCGAATAGATCAAGAACCGATGGTGAAACGGCAGCGCGAGCCGCTCCTTTTCTCCGGGCGCGAGCAGGATCGGCGCGAACCGCTCCCGGTCGTAGCCGGGCGGAGGCGACGTCAGCAAACGCCGGTTCGAGGGATCGTCCGTGAGGCCGAGGCGATAGCTGTAACTCTGGATGTTGTCGTCGCCCTCCCCGGTGCTGCCCGGCAGCGGCTCGGACGTCGTCGCTCCCGCTGTGGTGAGCGCAAGCCGGCCCGCGACGGCGGCCGTCGGAAAACGCCCTGGTATCCAACGTGTAAATACACGCCCCGCCCTCGGTTCGCCGAATTCCGCGCGCGCCTCCCGCCCGACTCGAAATGCGGCGCCCGCGCGCGCCATCAGGTCCCCTTCATCCGTGGCCTCGACCAACGCCCCCGCCGCAATCCGTCTCTCACGCCCGCCGCGGGAATCGCGCAAGCGCAGCGCGGTCACCTGCGCGTCCTGACGTTCGACCTCGATTAGATCCCAGCCGAGCCAGAGTTGAATCCGAGGCTCCGCGGCGATCCAGTCGGCCAGGATCCGCTCCGCCACGTGCGGCTCGAAGGTGATCATCATCCCGCCCGTGCACGCCCGCAGCGCCTCGCCTGCTTCGCCCGGATGCGCGCGGTAGTGGGCGATCACGCGCTCAACAAATTCCTGCAGCAACGGCGCGCGCACGCCGCGATAATGCGTCTCGACCGCCCCGAGTGACGGAAAACTCCCGCCCAGATCCGCGTGCGGCGAGACCAGCGCCACCGCCAGGCCGGCGCGCGCCGCCCGCACGGCCGCGACAATGCCGGGCGCGGTCGCACCATAAACCACCAGGGCAAATTCCGCGGGGCTCTCAGAAGACGCACCGTCCTTTGTTTCGCCTGACGTATTCATGCGTTGGGTTTGACGGAGGGGTTGAATCGACGACGGCAATCACTATCCGCAAAAAGCCAGCTGACCAAAGCCCTGCGTGCTGGTCCTGATTGAAGACCAGCAGAATCGACTCGGCGGCGGCAACAACGCCCCTCACTTCTGCACCTGAAGCGCCCGTGCTTGACCGTCCGGCTCTCAATCCCACAAACAGTTCTTCCCCATAAAAACACCCCTCACCGTTGCCTTCCTGCTCGCCGCCACCGCCGTGTTGGGCCAAACCGCCGCACCGCCCGCTGCACCCACAGATCCGAATCCGGTCCGGCTCTCGCCCTTCGAGGTAACCGAGGTCGCGGGCAGCGGCTACGCCACGACTTCGTCCGTCACTGTTTCCCGCACCGCCACCCGCAACACCGAGCTGCCGATCTCCGCTGTGACCATCAACCAGCAGATGATCGCGGATACGCTCGCGATCTCGGCCGAGGAAACCTTCAACCTCGTCAGCGGCCTCTACCTCGGCAACGCCGGCACCGGCAACCAGGAGAACAACACCTACTCGCTGCGCGGCTACACGAGTTCCTCCGCCCAGCGCGATGGGGTCGATGATTCGCTCTTCACCGGCGCCGGCGGATTCGACTACTCGCTCGTCGAGAGCATCGAGGTGATGAAGGGCCCCAACGGCATTCTCTACGGCGCGCAGACCAATCCCGGCGGGGTCGTCAATATCGTGAGCAAGCGTCCCCGGGCGAAATCGTTCGCGAAACTTTCGGCGATGCTCGGCTCGTTCGAGTTCTGGCGCGGAGAGATCGACACCTCGCAGTTCCTTGACCGTAAACACCGTTTCGGGATCCGGGTCGCCGGCGCAGTCTCGAACCACAACGGCCCGGTCAACTGGGGCGGCGACCCAAAGCTCGGCTACCGGGGGATCAACTCGAGTGTGAATTTTCGCGATTGGGGTGGCCTCGAGGTCTGGTGCTGGACCGGTATCGTGCGCGATTCGTCCAGCCGCGCCAAATACATGACCCGCGCTTTCGCGACCAGCACGCCGGTCTCGGCCACGGTGCCGGGCCCGACCGGCGTGCCGCTCTTCGACCGCAACTTCATCGACGGCGGCGCCGGTCAGAACCTGCTGCACGCCTACACCCAGGTGAACACCAACACCTACGAACTCGGCGCCAGCCGGAGCTTCAAGTTCGGCGGCCTGACGCTCGACGCCCGGATGCTCGGACGCTATCGCGACCAATATAGCGACGGCAGCCGGGTGCGCGGGATCGGCAACGACTTCTTCACCGACCGCAACCGCAACCTCGTCGGCAGCGGCATCGACAACCGGTTCGTCAATATCGCGCTGGTCGACGACGGGCGGATCGGCGGGGTGTTTCGCACCGGCCTGCGCTACGACTACCGTCCGTCGCAGAAAAAGGACCACAGCTACAGCCTGGATCTCAACGCCACGTTCAAGGCCGGGGCGGTGGAGACTCAGACGTTGTTCACCGGGACCTACACCAGCGGAACGGTCTCCAGTATCAATTCGACCTACGACATCACGACGGTCGCGGTGTTGCAGTCGATGGGCTACCAGGTCGTCAACAACACGCCCCGGGTGTGGTTGTATCCGGTTTCCGATGTCGTCTTTGGCCTCGACCGCGATGTCCTGCTGGCGCGCAACAACACGCGCTCGATCTCGGGCACGACTTTCACCCAGAGCGAGGTCTACGGCTTCGGCGCCCTCGAGCGCCTGATGTTTTTCGAGCGCCGGGTCGTCGTCATGGGCGGCCTGCGGCGCAGTCACCAGGCCTCCACCATCTGGACCACCAACGCCGCCGGCGCGTACGGCGCCGCGGCGCTGCGCAAGGGCGACCGCACCACTCCGGGCGTGGCCGGGCTCGTGAAGCTCTACCGCGGCGACAAGGGTGAGGCGGTCGCGTACGCTAACTTCAACCAGACCTTCATTCCTGTCTTCACGATCGACACCCGGCTGGCTTCATTCGGCAAACGCTTCCCCGATCGCACCGCGAAAACCAAGGAATACGGCGTGAAGCTCGATCTCCTGCGCAGCCGCGTCGTGGCGACGGCGTCGGTTTTCGACAACGCCGAGACCAACGTGCTCCGCTCCCAGACCGACACCGACGGCAGCATCACCGGCGTGCGCGACCGCGCCTACAGCGCCCCCATCGGCAACCGCACCACCAAGGGCTTCGAGGCCGATCTCAATTTCAAGATCCTCGGCGGGCTCGAGGCGGCGCTGAGTTACTCCCAACAGAAGGCACGGCTCGACAGCGGGATTCAGCCCGAGGCGATCCCCGACGGCACGGGTTCCGTCCTCGGCACCTACCGGTGGCGGCACGGTTTTCTGAAGGGCGCCACCGCGTCCTACATCTACAACCGCTGGGGCGAATTCCTCCTCGGCAACGGCCGCACCACCTGGCTCATCCCCGGAGGCGACCAGCACAGCCTCGCCCTCGGCTACCGCTGGCGCAACACCGACCTCCGGCTGCGCCTCTCCAACCTGCTCGATGTGCGCGACGCGCAGCCGAGCGTCTTCGACACCGGCGTCGGCATGACGAACCCGCGGAGCTACCGGCTCGGTATCACCACGAATTTTTAAACTCCGCCACCCAGCCCATGAATTTTTCTCTCTCCTGCTTCTCACGCCGGTTGCGCCCCGGACTGATTGCCGCGTCAGTCGCCCTCAGCCTCCTGCGGGCGGAAAACGCGCCCGACGTCCCCTTGGTGGACATCTCCGGCGAGGTCAAACGCCACGTCATCATCGCGGCGGGGACCGAGACCGTGTATCAAGGCCACCCGACCACGGTCCTGATGCCCGACGGCAAAACCCTGTTCGCCGTCTGGTCCACCGGCCACGGCGGCCCGGCCGGACCGATGGCGCGCAGCGACGACCGCGGGCTGACGTGGACGCGGCTCGACGACCGGCTGCCGGCCAATTTCAAAAACCACCGCAATTGTCCGAGCATCTACCGCCTGACCGATACGGCGGGAAAGGAGCGCCTGTGGGTTTTCTCCGCGCGCCCCGACATGCCGCGCATCGTGAGCGAGGATAGCGGGAAGACCTGGCGCGAGGCCGAAGCGTTGGGCTTTCCCTGCGTGATGACGTTTAGCAGCGTCGTCCGGCTCAAAGACGGCCGCTACCTGGGCCTGTATCATAAAGGTCCTGACGGCAAGGATCGCAGCCCGCTCGAAGTGCTCCAAACCACGACCGCCGACGGCGGGCTCACGTGGTCGCAGCCGCACGTCGTCGCGTCCGTGGCGGGCCGCGATGCGTGCGAACCGTTTGCCTTTCGGTCACCCGACGGCGGCGAGTTGTGCGTGCTGATGCGCGACAACACCCACAAGGGACGCAGCCTGCTGATGTTCAGCCGCGACGACGGGCAGACCTGGAGCGTTCCCGCCGACACACCATGGGGGCTGACTGGCGATCGCCACATGGGCGTCTCCACCCGCGACGGCCGGCTCGTCATCGCCTTTCGCGACAAGGCGATTGGCAGTCCGTCGTTCAACCACTTCGTCGCCTGGGTCGGCACCTACGAGGACATCCGGCGCGGCCGGCCCGGTCAGTATCGGATCAAGGTTCTCCACAGCAACGCCGGCGGCGACTGCGGTTATCCGGGGATGGAACTACTGGCCGACGACACCATCGTGGCCACCACGTATGTGAAATACCGGCCCGGGGCCGACAAACACTCCGTGGTCAGCGCCCGTTTCAAACTTGCGGAGACGGATGCCCTCCTTCCGCGCCAACCGTGAATATTCCACCTCTGATGAAACCAGCCATCTTCCGCGCATTCGTCGCGGCGTTTGCCTTCGTTGGCGGCACCAACGCCGCCGAACTCCCCGCTCCGCCCAAACTTCGCGTCATCCCCGGCATCGAAAAATCGATCGTCGTGACCGCCACGTCGATGGCGCCGAAAAGCGGCGAGCAGACCGCCATCAAGCTCAAGGACGGCCGGTTGTTTCTCCTCTGGTCGGAATTTCTCAGAGAAGATCTGCTGCCCGCGGCCGAACGGCCGCCGCCGTCGCCGCTGCGCCGCGATCCGACGGGCGACGACGGCTACGCGCGGATCAGCGGCATGACGTCCGGCGACGGCGGTCGCACCTGGTCGAAGCCCCGGGTGGTCGTCGACGACCAGGACGCGCTGGTAAACTGTATTTCTCCCGGCATTACACGCATGAAGGATGGCCGGCTCCTGCTCGCCTACTCGTGGCGCAGCGGTGGCAACGGCGCCACCAACTACGGCAACTGCGCGAAGATGATCCGCCTCTCCGCCGACGAGGGCGTGACCTGGTCCGAACGCACGCGAATCACTCCCGACAACTCGGAGTATCACACCGGTTGTCATGACCGGGCTTATACGCTCGCGGACGGCCGGGTGCTGGTCCAGTGCCACACCATCCTCCCGCCTGGCGTCGCCCAGCCCGGCGACGGTTACCGCCGCACCTGCATGGGAACCTACTACGCGTACTCCGACGACCTCGGAAAAACGTGGAAACGAACCGAGGTGATGCTCGACCCGCTCGCCGGGAAGGGCGGCCGCTTCGAGGAAGCGAGCATGGCGCAGCGCGCGGACGGTTCGCTCGTTCAGTTTATTCGCAACTGGCACGGGCAGTCGTTCGTCTCGGAGTCCGCCGATCGCGGGAGCAACTGGAGCGCACCGCGTCCCTCGGGGGTTTTCAGTGCGCTCGCCCCGTCGCTCGTCGTCCGGCTGCCGAACTCCGCCGACCTCCTCATGCTTTGGAACCCCACGTGGAATCCGGCAGCCGGCATCGTCGGCATTCGCTCCGTGCTCGCGTGCGCGATCAGCCGGGACGGGGGGAAAACCTGGGGCCTACCGAAGGCCCTCGAAACCGACATCACCCAGTGGGCGGAGTATCCCGGAGTGACCTTCGATGGCAGCAACGCCCTCGTGCACTATCGCGTCTTCAACCAAACCCGCAAACGCTGCGACCTCGCGCAGGCGCGCGTGCCGATCAGCTGGTTTTACGATGAGAAATCGTGAACCATGAGTCTCTCCGGCCAAGCCGCCGTGCTGATCTGGCACAATGTGCTCGGCGAATTCCGCGCCGATTTCCACGAGTGGCACAACCGTGAGCACATGCCCGAGCGCCTGGCCATCGCCGGCTTCCGGCGCGGACGCCGCTACCGCGCAATCGAAGGCGAACCGGAGTTCTTCAATCTCTACGAGGCGGACGGACTCGAAATCTTGTCGGGCCCCGAATATCTTTCCCGGCTCAATTCCCCTACGCCCTGGACCAAGCGGGTGTTGCCGGGATTCCGCGATGTCGCACGTTCGATCTGCCGCATCGTCCATACCGCCGGCGTCGGCCAAGGGGGATTCGTGCTTACCCTGCGTTTCGAGGTTGCCGCAGATCAACGCGAGCAAACCACGGAAAGGCTCGCTCGCACAATCCTGCCGACCGTCGCCCTCCGGCCGGGAATCGTCGGCGCACACCTCTGCCTGACAGACGCCGGAGCCAGCGACGTCGTCACGGCCGAGGCTACCGTCAGGGTTGTTCCGACGATCGTTCCATCCTGTGCGGTGTTGATTGAGGGGATCTCCGGCGCCCACGTGAAATCCGCCGGAGCCACTGTCGCCGATGCCTTGGCCGACACAACCACGACAGCCCCCTTTCAGGCGGCGGTGTATTATTTGGAGAACTGCCAGGAAAACCTGGTTTCAGTTTGATGCATTTTCGCCCACCGCATTGTCCGGTCCGCTCTCAGGACCACAACTTTCCGGTTTTGTTTGGACGCCTCCCCGTTACAGGCTGCGGCGTCCTAATCTCCGGACACCTCAAATTGGATCCACCACGCAACTCCGGCGCGGTCCTTGTCTCATCCCCATGAATACGACCAAGACAACCTCAATGACCCGCCGCGAATTCGGCCGGACTGTCGTCGCCGGCGGCGCGTGGCTTGGCCTCCTCGGCGCGCTTCCGCGGCGCGCGCGCGCCAATCCTTCCGGCCGGCGCCTTCGGATCGCCTGCGTCGGCGCCGCCGGCAAGGGCTGGGACGACTTGCGCGGCGTGAGCGGCGAAGGCCGGTTGCACGACGTCGTGGCGCTCTGCGACATCGACCACCGTGACGGCGGACCGCAGCCGTCCAACCTTGCCCCGGTGCAGACCGCACGCTCCCTCGGCATCGGCGCCGCCGCCCGGATGTTCCCCAAGGCGAAGCTCTACTCGGATTTTCGCCGGATGCTCGAGCAGAAGGACATCGAGGCCGTCACCATTTCCATTCCCGACCACATGCACGCCACCGTGGCGCTCACGGCCATGGCGATGGGGAAACACGTGTTCGTGCAGAAACCGCTGACGCAGACCGTACACGAGGCGCGTGTCATGCGGGAATTCGCCCGAAAGCAGGGCGTCGTCACGCACATGGGCAACCAGTATCATTCCAGCACGGGATATCGCTGCGCGGTGAATGCAATCCGGAGCGGCGTCATCGGCAAAGTCCGCGAGGCGTACTCGTTCCTCAGCACGAAGCCGGTCTGGCTTCCGCGCATCAAGGAGCTGGCCGTCGGCGAGGATCCCGTGCCGAAGGACATCCATTGGAACCATTGGTTGGGCGTCGCGCAGCCGCGTCCGTACAAGACGCACCTCTACCACAATTTCAATTGGCGGGCCTGGAAGGAATTCGGGACCGGGTCGATGGGCGACATGGGCTGCCACGTCATGGACGTCGTCGTCTGGGCGCTCGAACTCGGGGCGCCGACCGCGCTCCGCGCTGAGATCAGCAACATGGACGAACTCGTGTATCCGGAGGCAAGCACGGTGGTCTACGATTTTCCCGCGACCCGCTACACACACGCGGGGTTCCGTTACACCTGGTCGGATGGTTTGAAGAAGGAGCAGCCGGTCGACGCGAGCAAGCTGCCGGAGGGCTTCAAAGTCCCCGGCGGCGGCTCCCTCTTCATCGGCGACGAAGGTATCCTGCACGCCTCGCCCGGCTCGCCGCCCCGCCTGTATCCGCAGGAGAAATTCCGCGACTATACGGTCGGGCCGCTCAAGCAGATGTTCGCGGACCTGGCCGCCGAGAAACTCGACCATTATCTGGAGTGGCCGAACGCGATCCTCGCCGGCCGCCAGGCCACCTCCTCGTTCGATGTCGCCGGCCCGCTCACCGAGATTGTCATGCTCGGCACGATCGCCCAGCGCGTCCCCGGACGGCACCTGGCGTGGGACGCGGCCAACCTGCGCTTCGACGACCCGGCCGCGACCGCCCTCGTGCGCCGCCAGTATCGCAAGGGCTGGGAGATTGACGCGCTGCGGGCGTAGGTCGGACCAATGCAGTCGAGAGCCCAGAGCAAAACCAAGACGCGAATCTCAATTTCACATGAACGAATCCCTGCTTCCTGGCGCCGCTCCGATGAGCCGGCGCGACTTCTCCCGTGTCATCGTCGGCGCCAGTCTCGGGGCGTTCGTCTCCGCACCGCTGCTGGCGGCCGCGGCCAAATCTTCGCCGACCGCCGGACTGACGATTGGCACCTACGGGATGAAGGACCTCACGACGCCCGACGCGCTCCGGGTCATCAAGGAGACCGGCTACGACGGCCTGCAGCTCTGCCTCATGCCAGGCTGGCCGGCCGATCCCGCCAAGCTGTCGCCGGAGAACCGCCGGACACTGCGGCGGCAGATCGAGGATTCCGGCCTGGCTCTCCCTTCCGTTATTGAGAGTATTCCGCTGCGCGGCACGGCGGACGCCAAGGCCAAGAACCTCGACCGGCTGAAGCTCGCCGTCGAGCTGGGCAACGAGCTGATGCCGTCGCGTCCGCCGTATCTCGACACCATCCTAGGGCGGAAAAAGGCGGAGTGGGAAACCGCCAAAAATGCGATGGTCGACGAACTCCGAACCTGGGTGCCGATCCTGGAGAACGGCAACACCACGCTCACCTTCAAGCCGCACGCGGGCGACGCGGTGCAGAGCGTCGAACGCGTCCTCTGGCTGCTCAACGCCGTTGGCAGCCCGCGCATCCGGATCGTCTTCGACTACAGTCATTTTTACGTCGAGGGCTTCCCGCTGGAGGAAAGCCTGCGCCAGCTCATCAACGTCTCCCCACTGATTGTGGTGAAGGATTCCCAAGGCACGTCGGAGAAGCACGACTACCTGCTGCCCGGCGACGGCAAGACGGACTATCTCGCCTACTTCCGGTTGCTCAAGGAACTGAAATACTCGGGCTTTGTAAATGTGGAGGTGAGCGCGCACGTGCATCGGAAGCCCGGATACCAGCCCGTGCCCACGGCGAAACTCTGCTACGAGCGCCTCGCGCCGCTGATGGACCGCGCTGGGCTGGTGCGGCCTGCGCGCCTCGGGAAAGTCACCGGATGACCGTGCGCTTCCTCCTTTTTGCGATCGGAGGATGGCTGGCGACGGCTCCCGCGATCGCGCAGTCCAACCCGGGTGCTCTGGAGAGCGCCACGCTCGCGATCGGCGACGCGGCGCCGGATTTCCGCCTGCCCGGCATCGACGGCCGCACGCATGCGCTGACCGACTATCGCTCCGCGCCCGTGCTGATGGTGGCATTCATTTCCAATCACTGTCCGGACTCCAACGCCACCGCGCCGAGATTGGTGAAGTTCGCCCAAGAGATGGCGGCACGCGGCGTGGCCGTCGTGGGCATCAACCCCAATCATCCCGAGGGTCTGAGCGTCGATGAACTTGGCTACTCTCGCTACGACGACGGATTCGAGGACATGAAGCGCTACGCGGTAGAGGTGCAGCTGCCGTTCCCTTACCTGTGGGACGGCGAGACGCAGACGACCGCGATGGCGTACGGCTGCCTCACCACGCCGCACGTGTTCCTCTTCGACGCGGAACGTCGGCTCCGCTACAAAGGCCAGTTCGACAATTCACCCTATGCCGATCCGGCGAGTATCAAGACGCAGGATGCGCGCGCCGCGGTCGAGGCGATGCTGGCCGGCCGTCCGGTCCCGGTTGAAACGACCAAGCCCCACGGCTGCTCGACCAAATGGCGCGCAAAGAAGGAATCCGTCGCCAAGCGGGTGGCCCGCTGGGATGCCGAGCCGGTGATGGTCGAGACCGCCGACCTCGCCTCGATCAAGGCGCTCACGACGAATTCAGCGGGCCGTTTCCGCCTGATCAATGTTTGGGCAACCTGGTGCGGGCCGTGCGTCGAAGAATTCCCCACGCTCGTGCAGGCGATGCGACGGTTCAGCATGCGGCCTTTCGATCTGATCACGGTGAGTGTTGATCATCCCAAACAGGCTGCGCGCGTGCAGGAGTTCCTTGAGGGGCAGCACGCAGGAGTTCCGGCGCGGACGCATTCCGCGCTCAAGAAAGAAGGCCGGCGGACGAACCATTACGTTTATGCCGACAGCGACTGGCAGCCCCTCATGCAGGCGCTCGACCCAGACTGGCCGGGCGGAGTGCCCCACACGGTCCTGATGGGCCCGGACGGAAAAATCCTCTGGCGGCACACGGGCGAGCTCGATGAACGGGAACTGATCAACCGCCTCGTGGACACGCTGGGGCCGTATTTTTCACCCGGAGAACGCGGATGATTTTCCGAAACAGGCCGTCTGAAGGAGGTTCGCCTTTCTCTCCATGAGCCCCGCCCTGCTTCAAACCCTCGCTCGTTCCACCCTGGGCGTTGCCGCCTTGTTGTTAACGGTCACCGTGCCAGCGGCGACGGCGACGTTCGCGGCCAGGCGTTATTTGTTTCTTGAGCCGGCCCTGCTGTCGTCGCTCCAAGATCTCCAGATCACGATCAACCCCGCGCAGCGGCACGAGGTCGTGCTCCGACCGGATCGTCCTTGGGAGAGCCTGATGCTCGGTTTTTATTCCTCGGTCCTGCAAGAGGGTGATCGGGTGCGGCTCTGGTATCACGCGCGCGCGAAGCAGGGGCGGCCTTCCGCCGGGCTCGCTTACGCCGAATCGCGGGACGGCATCCATTTCACCAAGCCCTCGCTTGGGCTCGTGGAGTACGAGGGCAGCAAGGAGACCAACCTGTTGAAAGGAGGAAGCGCCGGGTTTACGCCGTTCATCGATCCCAACGCTGCATCGCCGGCGGAACGTTATGTCGCGGTCTCGAACCTCAATTTTCCCTACGGCGGTGTGGGCCGGTTCACCTCGCCGGACGGGCTTCGCTGGCAGGCGGATGAGCCCGGTTTCCTGAAGTTTCCCTCCGATACCCAGAACGTCGCGTTCTGGGATCAGCGGATTGGCAAGTACGTGCTCTATTTTCGCGGCTGGTCGCCGCAGTACCGCACTGTCAAACGGCTCGAGGTGAGCAGTCTTAAGGAGCCGACGGGAATCGAGCCGAGCGGTCGCGGCCGGGGGTCGGGGAAGCCCGATTCGCTGCGATACGCCTTGGACGAGGTGCCCACCGTCTTTGAGTGCGATGGGCGGGATCCGTCCCGCACCGATGTCTACACCATGGTGGCGCAGCCGTACCCTTTGGATCCTTCGTGGTACGTCGCGTTTCCGGCGTTCTTCCGCCGCAAGGATGGTTCCCCCACGGCGAACTACCAGGGCCAGAAGCACGGGCCGGTGGGGACGGAATTTGCCGGCAGTCGTAACGGCATTCACTGGCATCGTTACGACCGTATGCCCTACGCCAGTCCGATGGTGGCGTCGCCCGAGGATCGGAGGATGATCTATATGACGAGCGGGATGGTGGTGAAGGGCGACGAGATTTGGCAGTATGCGAACGAGTTCGAAAGCCAGCACGGCGACGAGCCGGCGCGGGAACTGAAACAGGACGGCGTCATCGTTCGTTTCGTGCAGCGCGTGGATGGTTTCGTCTCGCTGACCGCGGCGAACGTCGAGGGCACCGCCCGCACTGTCCCGGTGCGGGTGACCGGCGACCGGCTGCTGCTCAATGTCGATACCGGGGCGTTGGGCGAGATTCGCATCGGCCTGCTCGATGAAGCCGGCCGGGCTCTCCCCGGGTTCTCCGTCGAAGATTGTCCGCCGCTGCAGAAAAACACGATCGGCGCGCTTGTCGCCTGGCCGCAGGGCAACCTGGCGACGCTGAAGGGGCGGAGCGTCTGCCTCGAAATCCGGATGCGGCGGACGAAGCTTTATTCGTTCCGCTTCGAATGACGGCGCTGGCCGACGAGCTTGAGTGACGCTCAGCCCACCTTGAGAGCACCCACCTCGTTGGTCCACCCTATGGACCAGCAATTGGAAGCTCAGACCGCCCCAGGATGCTCCAAGTTGCAGCATCCGGAGTGAATATGACCATGAATCAGCGCCAGAGACGAACCGGAACAATATTATGAATACACCCAGACCAATCCCAATGACGCGCCGGAAATTCGCGAAGTCCGTCGCCGCCGGCGGTGTGTCGCTCGGTCTGCTCGGCGCGTTGCCGGGGCGGGCGCGTGCCAACCCGTCCGTCCGCCGGGTCCGGATCGCGTGCATCGGTGCCGCCGGCAAAGGCTGGGACGACCTGCGCGGCGTGAGTGGCGAGGGGGCATACCACGACATCGTCGCCCTCTGCGATATCGATCACCGCGACGGCGGTTCGCAACCGCCAAACCTTGCTCCGGGGCAGCTCGCGCGCTCCCTCGGTATCGGTGCCGCGGCCCGGATGTTCCCCAAGGCGAAGCTCTACACGGATTTTCGCCGGATGCTTGAGCAGAAGGACATCGACGCGGTCACCGTTTCCATTCCCGACCACATGCACGCCACGGTCGCGCTCACGGCCATGGCGATGGGGAAGCACGTGTTCGTGCAAAAGCCCATGACCCAGACCGTGCATGAGGCCCGCGTCATGCGCGAGTTCGCCCGGGCGAAAGGCGTCGTCACGCACATGGGCAACCAGTATCACTCCAGCACGGGCTATCGCTGCGCCGTCCAGGTAATCCGGAACGGTGTCATCGGAAAAGTCCGCGAGGCGTACTCGTTCCTCGGCACAAAGCCGGTCTGGCTTCCGGGCATCAAGGAGCTGGCGGTCGGCGAGGATCCGGTGCCAAAGGACATCCATTGGCACGAGTGGATCGGCGCCGGTGCCCCGCGACCCTACAAGACGCATCTCTACCACAACTTCAATTGGCGGGCCTGGAAGGAATACGGTACCGGCTCGATGGGCGACATGGGCTGCCACATCATGGACGTGGTCGTGTGGGCGCTCGAACTCGGGGCGCCGACTGCGCTCCGCGCCGAGGTCAGCAACGTGGACGAGCTCGTATATCCGGACGCGAGCACCGTCGTCTACGAGTTTCCGGCGACCCGCTACACGCACGAGGGCTTCCGCTACACGTGGTCGGACGGCCTGAAAAAGGAACAGCCGGTGGACAAGAGCAAGCTGCCGGAGGGATTCAAAATTCCCAGCAGCGGTTCCCTCTTCATCGGTGACAAGGGCATCATGCACGCCGCGCCGGGCACACCGCCCCGCCTGTATCCGGAGGCGAAATACCGCGACTACACCGTCGGGCCGCTGAAACAGATGTTTGCGGACCTGGCCGCCGACAAACTTGATCATTACCGCGAATGGCCGAACGCCATCGTCGCCGGCCGGTCGGCCACCTCATCGTTCGAAGTCGCAGGCCCGCTGACGGAGATCGTCATGCTCGGGACGATCGCGCAACGTGTTCCCGGGCGACGGCTGGTGTGGGACGACGCGCGACTGCGTTTCGACGACCCGGCCGCAACCGCCCTCGTGCGACGCCAGTACCGCAAGGGCTGGGAGATCGACGCGCTGCGTGGCTAAGCCTACCCCGATCGGAACAGCCCCATCTCCCTTCATGAATGAATCCCTGCATCCTGCTGCTGGAGCGGGCCGGTCTGGTCCGGCCCGCGCACCGCAGAAAAGGATCGCCGTGAATACGGCTGCTCCCCGCGGTCCGGCCGGCATCTGACCGTGCGTCCTTTGCCCGCTGCCGCTTCCAGTCCAACCGCGACCACGGTGCCTCCGCGCGCGGGCACGTTGCGTGTCGAACGTTGGCTGCGCTCGCCGACGGCCGACCCCGGCAGCGGTGAGGGCAACTGGCACAGCCACCGCGCCGCCGAGCTCACCCTCGTCGAGTCCGGCGAGGGCACGCGTTACCTCCGCCATCAGATTACGCCGTTTGGCCGGGGCGACCTGGTGTTGGTACGGTCGGATGTCCCCCATTGGTGGCAGGCCTCGGGCACGTGCGAGGGTATCACGGTGCAGTGGGAACTGCCCGCGACACACTCGCTCTGGGCGTGCCCGGAAACGCTGCCGGTGCAATCGTTCCTAAAGCGGACGGCCGAAGCCCTCCAGCTGACCGGAGCCTCTGCTGCGGTCGTGGCGCAACGGATACGGGTGCTGGCGGACACCGGCGGGCCGAGCCGGCTCGCCGTGTTCCTGCAGTTGCTGGCCGATCTGGCCGGCAGTTCGCCAGCGGACCGGCGTGATTTGCTGGCCCGGGCCCCGGATTCTCTGGCGGAGCGCCACCAGAAAAAGGCGATCGAGTCGGCGGTGCAGCATATCTTCACCCAGATCCAGGAACCGATCCGGCTTGAGCAGCTGCTGCGCATCACGCACATGAGCCGGCCCTCCTTCTGCCGGCATTTCCGACAACAAATGGGGCGCTCCGTGCGCGAGTTCGTGCAGGAAGTTCGGCTTGAGGCCGTGCGCCGGGAACTCGAGGCGACGGACCGCGCGGTCACTGAGATCGCGTTCGAATGCGGCTTCAGCCAGATCGCATTTTTCAACCGCGTCTTCCGGCGTGCGTTCGGCTGCGCGCCGAACAACTACCGGCTCCGCTGCCGGGCTCGTGAAAGTCTGGGACGGGCAGCGATCGGCGCGGCGGGAACGGATCGGTTGGCGACAGTCATGACGGCGTAGTAAGCGGGCGCCTCAGCAAAATAAATTCAGTCGAGAGCGAAGAGCTGAGAGCCGAGGGCAAAACCGAACCGTGACCTTCGTTCTCAACGCAGGCGGCGGGCGTTTCTGCTCTGAAGGGCGGGCTTTCAGCTCTTCGCTCTTAGCTCTCGACTGCATCGTCGCGCCTCAGAAGCGCAGGGTGCTGGACAGGACCCAGGTGCGGGGCGCCAGGTCGGTCGTCACGCTCGTCACCGTGCCATTCGCGACATTGAGCGCTGGCCGGATCTTCATTTGGTCGAGAAGGTTGCTGACCGTCAGCCGCACTGACAGATGGCGTCCGCTTCCCAGTTTCCACTGGTAGCCGAGCCGCAGATCAGTCCGGATCAAGTCGGGCGCATCATACAACTGGCGGACACCACCGATCGTCGTGTAGCCGGCGCGCCTGTCCCCCTGCCAGGAGATGAGTCCGCCAACAGAAAACCCTTCAAGCCGTCCCGACCCGAATGTGTAGGTCGTGTTCAGGAGGAGCGATTTGCCGGCGATCGGCGTCAGGTAGTCGCCGGGCGCGACGACCTCGGCGATGCCGCCGTTGGGGGCTTGGAATCCGAGCTGGTGCGCCGAAATCGGAAGCCCCTCATCACCGGTGGGGACGCCCGCCGTATTCAGAAATAGATTGTTCGCGTTGGTGATGCGACCGCCGGCGGGATCGATTTGGGCGAAATAGGGGCTGGATCGATCCCGCATCATCGCGAGGGTGAGCGGAATTCTCGGGCTGTTGGCATCGGTGCGGACGGAGGGAACCAGCAACGGCGTCGTGGAACCGTTCGCGCTTTTGACCAACACCGTTGTTCCGTCGGTATTGAACTGGTCATTGTACAGCATGGCTGCCCGCGCGGCGTCGATCGTGCGGGCGTCGTTGATTCCGGCACTGAGCATGATTCGCCAATTCGTGGTCGGGCGCAGGGTCACGGCGACCTCCACCCCCTTGGAGCCGACGTTCATCGTGGCGGCGGTGGCACTGCTGTTGCTGCGGCCGTTGATGCCCGTGGGGTTGAAGAGGTCGAGTTGCGCTCCCGACACGGTCACGACCTCGCCTTGGTTCTGGTTGTCGAAATACGTCACCGAACCGGAAATGCGGTTCTTCCACAGGTCGAACTTCAACCCGGCCTCCATGGACTTGCCCTTGGCAATCGGCCAGAGCGAATAGTCGAAAACCTGGAGTCGGGAGGAGGGGATGGCGGAGAAGGCGCGACCGACGTTGGCATAAATGCCGAGGTTTTCGCGCAGGTTGTAGACCGCGCCGACCAGGCCCGATTTGACGCTGGAATCGAAGTCGGTCCAACCGAACACCTGGTCCCGGAGCTTGATGTGGTCGACGCGGGCGCCGGCCATGGTTTCGATCCGGCCACCGAACCAGTTGCCCAGCCAACTGGCATAGGCGCCCAACTGTTCTTCCGGCCGGTTGATCGGGCTGCCGACGCCGCCGAGGCCGCGAGGATTCACCGGCGTCGGCGCGACCACGCCGTACGCGTGGGTCGTGGCCCAGGCGTACCCGGGATACGAGTACTGGGGCGGCGCGTAACCGGTGGAAACCGGGATCACGAAAGGCTGCATCTGCCGCATCCCGAGGGCGTCGGCGCCCGGGAGGAACCGGCCGCTGGCGTCGATCGCATACAGCCGCTGCCGATCGATCGTCTGCCGTTTGAAGCGGTATTCGGTGCCCGCCACGAGTTCGCTCTTCAGAAAGTTGCCGACGGTCCCCTGATGCCGGACGGTCCCCTGCAGCGTTTCGATGTACCAGCGGATGTCGCTGCGCGTCGGGTCCACCCGGAAGCTCCACTGCCGGTCGACCGCGCGGTTGTCGCCCGGCGCGAGCAGGTCCGTGGCGCCATTGCTCTTGTTGAAGTAGAACATTCTCTCGTGGGAATACGCGACCCGCGCGGACAGATTTGATCCGAAGGTGCCCTCGAGCGCGAGGTTGGTCACCTTGGACTCCGATTCGCGTCCGACTGTGATGCTCGCGGGCGACCGGTAGTTTTCGTAGCTGGGCGTTGAACCCCCGATGCTGATGCCGGAGACGTCGCCGTTTTCGTAGAGCAGCCGATCCAAAACCGCGTTGTTGCGCCGGTCGGCGAGGCTGTTGTCCCGGATGGTCATGGCGCCGCCCCGGAGGGCGGACTTGCCCGTGGTTTGCTCGTGGTTCACGCGCGCCACGAGGTTGCGGCTGAGGCGGTACGCGAGGTCGGCATAGATGCCGCGGGTCTTGTCCGAGAGGTTGTCTTGCCAGAAATGCTTGTCGGCCTGCACGGCGGCCACCCGGAGGGCCAGATTCGAGCGGGAGAGATTGAGGTCGAGCGTTGCCCGGTAGGATTCGTCCGAATCTCCCGTCAGTGTGACCTCGCGGCGGTTGGAGCCGAACAGCGCGCGCTTCGTCACCACGTTGATCGCGCCGGACGCGATGCCCTGGCCGTAAAGCAGGGCTTGGGCGCCGCGCAGGAACTCGACGCGATCGGTGGAAAACGGATCGGGGATGGCCAGTGACATCACGCCATTACGGCGGCGCTCCTCCTTGCTGGTCATGCCGCGCAGGCGGAAGCTGTTCTGATCACTCGACCCGCCCTGGGTCGCCTCGGTGTTCGTCATCGCGACGTTAGGCATCAGCTCGATGGCATCGATCAGGTTGCGGGCATTGATCTCGCTGAGGAAGGTCGACGTGGCGACATCCATGCTGATCGGCAGTGAACGGATCGAGCGGTTGGTGCCGGTGACGCCCGCGGTGTTCTTGGCTTCGTAGCCGTCATTGGTGTCTCCGAGCACGATGAACGGGCTCAGTTCCACGGTTTCCTTGACGCGATCGCCGGAGGCGGCGGGTGCGACCGTCTGGGCGACGAGAGGCGAGACCGTGAGTAAAGAAAGAGTCCCAATGAAGGTGAGGCCCGGAAGCATCGGGGAACGGAGGAGGGATGGAGGTTTCATGGGCAGGGCGGTGAGATGGCCGGGTTGCGAGCCACGGAGCGCAGTATGCTTCCAGGCGCAGCGACTTTGCCACGCCGATTGTATCAGAGTTTCGGTGAAACTGCTCAAAGCGTGCCGGCGGTTGTCTTGATCCATGATCCACGGAATCGATCGCGACCTCCAGGCGCCCGAAGGCCCACCACGAGGCCAGCCTTGGGGTGGTCTGATCCGCAGACCACAAAATGAACTTTGCGCGAAGCGAAAGCCGGCGGTGCTGTAGGGTGTTTTCACCGTCCGGGCACGGTTCCCCTCATGCCACCCTTCCCATCGATTTTCATTTCACCCCGCGTGCGTTTCCCCGGCGACTTTTCCGCGTGGTTCGGAGCATCCCCGTGCCGCTCCCTCTTCCCGCTCTGGTCCCTGCTCAAACGATAATCCCATGAAGGCTCCTGCTCGTGCCCTGCGCTGCTTCCGATCCAAACGCGGGTTGTGCCGTCTGATCCCGGCCGTCCTCGCCGTCGTCCTGTTTTATCTGAACGCCCCCGCGCAACCGTCCGGTGCCGCCGCCACGGGGGTGGTCGAAGGGCGTATCCTCAACCCGGTGACAGGTGATTATGTGCTGAACGCCCGGGTGAGCGTCAAGGGGACGGAACACGTGGCCCTGACGGATCAGACGGGCGCCTACCGGCTGTCCGGCCTGGCCGCGGGCAGCGTCACCCTGCGCGTGGTCCATCCCGGACTCGACGAACAGGAACGCGTGGTCGAGATCGCGGCCGGCCGGACCGTGCAGCAGAACTTCGAGCTGACCAGCCGGAGCCGCTACGGCATGGAAGATGCGACCGTGACGCTGGCCCAGTTCACCGTGGCGGCGACGAGGGAAATGGATGCCGACATCCTGGCCAACGCCGAGCAGCGCTACGCCCCCAACATCAAAAACGTGATCGCCGCCGATGCCTTTGGCGACGTGAGCGAGGGCAACGTGTCCGAGTTCATCAAGCGCCTGCCCGGCGTCTCTGTAATCTATCCCACCGGGGGAGATGCGGTCACCATCTCGGTGCGCGGCTTCGATCCGGAATCCACCACGATCGCGGTGGACGGAGCGCAGATGCCCAGCGCTTCGTTCTCTGCGACGGGCGGGGCCCGTGGCGCCAACACGGAACAAATCTCCATGAGCGATGTGTCCCGCGTGGAAGTCATCAAGTCCCCCATTCCCAGCATGTCGGCGGACTTTCTGGGAGGATCGATCAACCTGATCAGCAAGAGCTCCTTTGAGCGCAGCAAGCCCCAGCTCACGGTCCGCGGCACCGTGCAGTTTACGGATGCCGATCATTCCCTGGACAAGACCCCGGGTCCGGCCGGCTTGAGCACCCGCAAGCTGCGTCCGGGCTTTGACCTCTCCTACGTCAACCCGGTGACAAAGAATTTCGGCTTCAACCTGGGTGCCATGCGCTCCAACCAGTTTGGGCGGGTGCAGGGCCCGATCGCGACGTGGGAGTTCGCGCCGGCCCAGGGTGGATCGGAGGCCGCGCCGTACTTCCGATCGATTCGCACCACGGGCGATTCCCGCGAGACGGTGCGCGAATCGTATTCGGCGGGCATCGACTGGCGCCCGTATTCCGCCCTGACGCTGAAGGCCGGTTACCGGCGCGGATCCTACGACTTGATCGCGACGGCGGGCAACCGGCTCACCTTCAACACCGGCAACCTGCCGGTGTCGTCCGGGCCGGACTTCACGCAGGGACGCGCGGGCGCCGGATCGGTCGCGCACGCCCAGGCGTGGACGCCCAAGAAGGGCGCCACGGACCACGGTTCGTTTTCCGCCAAGTACCGATCCGGGGACTGGCAGATCGACGGGGCGGCGTCACTGGGCAAGTCCGACAATTTCTACCACCCCATGGAAGAAGGCTTTTTCTTCAACGTGACGACGCGCCTGTTGACACCGACCGTGCGTTTCGAGGGTCTCAACGGGACGGACATGCCCCGGATCGTCGACGTGCGGAACGTCCAGGGTGCGCCCGTGGACTGGAAGAACCTGGCCAACTATCAAATCCTGACCGCCACGTCCGACGAACGAGAGGGGTTTGACGAGATTGCCCAAGGCCAGCTGAACCTCCGGCGCGAGTTCCGGCTCGGCACCAACTCCGGCGCCGTGCAGATCGGCAGTGCGCTCAACCGGCGCACAATCGAGAAGGAGCGGTGGCAGCCGTCGTGGACATTCGTCGGCGCGGACGGCGTGGCCCAGAATGCCGACAACACCGCCGCGCCCTTTGTCGATCGGCTCAACCTGGGGCTCGAACAGGGCTTCAATACGCCGACGGACATCCAGTGGGTGGATGCGCGGGCACTCTACACCCTCTACAAGACCAATCCGAATCAGTTCGTGCTCGGCGAACCCGCGGCCTTCATCAGCCGGGCGACCAACTCCGAAAGGATCCGCCAGACGATCACGGCGGCCTACCTGCAGGGCGAGCTGAAGCTCTTCAAGAACCGCCTCTCGCTTCTGGGCGGGGTCCGTTTCGAGAAGACGGCAAACGACGGACGGGGGCTGCTGATCAATCGTGACGCCATCTACCAGCGCAACGCCGCGGGGAATATCCTGCGCAACCCCAACGGCACGCCGGTCCTGATCACGACCAACGCGCTCGAGCAGGCGAAGCTGCAGTACAAGCCGCGCGGCTCCGCGGCGGCGCAGACATACGACGGCACCTATCCGAGCATCAATGCCACCTACAACCTCCGGACGGACCTCCTGCTCCGACTCAGCTACGCCAGGACGATCGGCCGGCCCAACTTCATCAACATCATCCCCAATATCGACGTCGACGAGGACGACCAGGACAGCTCGCGGGGCATCGTTCGGGGCCGCAATACGAGCCTGAAGCCGTGGACCGCGGACAGTTACGAGGCGTCCGCGGAGTATTACTTCAGTTCAGGCGGCGTCGTCTCGGCGGCGTTCTTCCACAAGAACGTGGCCGACGCGTTCGCCAACAAGACGGTTCAGCTGACCCCGGGCCTGCTGGCCGAGCTTGGGCTCGCCCCGACCTACGAGGGGTGGGATTTTGTGAGCACCTTCAACGTCGGCGAGACCACGCGGATCAACGGCATCGAGCTGAACTGGCAGCAGCGGCTGACCTTCCTGCCCGCCTGGGCGAGGGGCCTCTCCGCGTTCGGCAACCTGACGAAGCTCGACGTGGAAGGCCCTGGTTTCGTGAATCTTCCCACCAAGTCGGCCAATTGGGGAATCTCGTACTCGCGCGGCCGCGTCGGTTTCGGGTTCCGGTGGAACTACCAGGGAGAGCTCGAAACTCCACTCACCTCCATCGGACCCGGGGGCGTGATCCGGGTGAAGTCGTGGCTCACGTTGGACATGAACGCCGAGTTCCGGATCAACCGTCGGTTTTCAGTCTTCTTCAACGCCCGCAACCTCACCAACGCGCGCGCTGGCGAGGATCGGCTCAGTCCGCTCACGCCCTCCTACAGCTACCAGCGGCTCTACGCCGAACGCGGCGTGAAGATGTCGGCCGGCATCAAGGGCACGTTTTAAACCGACGTCATGTATGCTCCTCACTCGATTTTCATCCTGACCGTCCTGCTGCTCTCGGCCAGGATCGCCGGCGCCGCTGAATCCGGGGAGTTCGTGCTCCGCCTCGAGGACGCGGGCGCGGTGAAGAAGATCTGGGGCGACGTCCGATCGTATCCCGAGCCGCGCGGGCTGATGGGGCGGGACGAGCCCCATCCCGCGCACCGGCGCGGTCCGTCGGTCGGGGCGTTTTCCAACGCCATCTTTGAGATCGGCCCGTTCGTCATGCCGGCCCAGGCGCTGCGGATCAACCTCGACACGCTCCGGGGCGAGAGTGCACTCACCCAGCAGGCCTATGCGATGGTGGAAGTGCTGGACCGGCAGGGAAACGTTCTTCCCGCCTATTCCCGCGAACGCTGCCTGCTCATCGACGTCAACGAACCCGATCGGACCCTTTTGTGGAACGGGAGCGACAACACCGCGCTGGCCGGCCGGGAGGTGACGCTGCGTATCCACACCCGTGATGCGCGGGTGTATTCGCTGCACACGGTGCCGCTGCCGGGTGATCAGATACCGGGCCGCCTGCGGTTGGAGCCGGCGCGCTCCGAGCTGCCCGCGTGGGACACCATGACCGTCACGCTGCACGGCCGGACCAGCACGGACCGGTTCCTCAGCCTGGACCGGGCGGACGTCCGCTTTGACGTCGAGCCGGCGGATGCTCCGGTGCAGGTGAAGTCCGACAAACGTGACCGTCACACCGCCTACGTGACCGTGACCGGCGACGTGCCCTCGGCCCGCACGGTGAACCTCCGCGCCCGCGCGACGCTGGCCGGCGTCGCGATCGCATCGCCGGCGCTGACCCTGCGCCTGCTGCCGGCCAAGCCGGCGGCCGACGAGCGGAAAATCGTGCAGGTATTCCTGCAACCCTCCGACCTGACAGCACAGGAAGGCCCCGTGCGTTTCCAGGCCAACACGCTCATGCCTTATGCCGAGACGCGCGGACTGCCCGTCACCGAGCGGGCGATGACGGTCCTTGGCCGGCGGATGGGCGACCGTTATCACGTTTGGGGGAGCAGCCGCAAGGAAGGCGGGCTCTATCGCGCGGAAACCCGGGACGGACTGAATTACGAGAACCTGCGTCCGCTGGTGTCCGACATGGCGCCGGAGCACCTGATGGGCATGGTCTACAATCCGCGAGACGACCGTTTCCTCGCGTTTGAGCGCGGCATTCGTCCGGTCCGCTGGTACGGCCATTTCTCCTCCGATGGCACCACGTTCTCCCGTGCGCAGTCGGAACCGCTCTTCAAGGACCACGATGCAGGCCATCTGCTCTGGGATGAGGAACGCCGGCGCTACCTCTACGTCGGGCTGAGCTACGACCTTCTGCCGCAACCCCGGCGAATTACCGACAACATTGGCTGGGAGCCCCGTCTGGGGGGGCGCGGCGTGCGGCGCGTCATCGCCCCTCGCACCAGCCCGGACGGGCTCACATGGACGCCCGGTCAGGACGTCAGCGGGAGTGATCCCGCCACGTGGCTGCGCCAGGATCAGCTCATCCTCCCGGACGCTCAGGACCCCGTGGACATGGAGTACTACTGGTTCATCGCATTCCGGCATCACGATCGCTGGGTGGGCATCGTGCTCACCTATGCGCCCAGTCCACTGAAAGTCCTGGAGCAGGTGCCCTACGATCCCGCGCCCTCAAAGCATGGACCGCACCTGGGCACGGAGTGGTGGGTGAGCACCGACGGCGTTAAATGGGATCGGCCGTGGCGAGACACTCCCGCCACCCTCGACTGGCGGATCTATTTCGGTCACGAGCCGATGCGGTTGCACGATCGTATGCTGTTTCTCACCAGCAACCAGCTCTACAACGTGCCACCCGCCCAGGGTGCGCGGCCCGGCCAGCACCAGGCGGTTTACAGCCTGCCGGCGGACCGCGTCGCCTCGATCGGTTCGGACGCGCCGGCGAGCTTCACCGGCCGGCCTTTCGTGATGCCGGCGGGTGGATTGTATCTGAACTACGAATACAGCGGCGCGTTGGCGGCCGAGTTGCTCGACGAGCGGGGGAGGGTGCTGCCCGGATACGGGCGTTCCGGGGGCGTGTTGCCCGCCGGCAGTGCGCTGGCGGCGCCCCTGCGCTGGGCCGGGCGAAACGGCGCCGAGCTGGCCGGCCGCACCGTGCGCCTGCGCTTTCACACCGCGAAGGCCCGGGTGTATGCTCTTTATCATGACTAGTGTTGCGGCACAGTTATTTCGCCACGTCTCAACTCTTCGTGGCGGCGAGCGTGAGCGGGCGGAGTCCACTCGCTCACGCTCGCAGCCACCTGTCACGGATTTTTCGTGCCTCAATCGGCGGGCACGTCGGCAAAATCTACGCAGATGAAACCCCCGTTCATCGCCCTGGGCTTGCTGGCGTTCACCGGTTCGCTGCCGGGCGCGCCTGACGCGGGCCCAAACCGCCACCTGTTCCTCGATCCCGCCTTCGTGAGTGAGGCGCAGGGAACAACGCTGCGGGTGAATCCGCCCCTCCGCGAAGACCGCGTGATGGTGTCCGACCGGCCGTGGGAGCAGCTCATGATCTCGTTCTACACGACCGTGCGAGATGAGGGCGGACGGCTGCGGATGTGGTACATCTGCCGCGACACCCAGAACCGGGCGAACGTGGCGTATGCGGAATCCGGTGACGGACTGAACTGGAACAAGCCGGAGCTGGGAGTCGTTGCGTACGAGGGCAGCACGGCGAACAATCTCGTCGGCCTTCATTCGCTGGAAGGTGCGGTTTATCGCGATCCCCGAGGCGCGGGAGACGAGCAATACGTCTATCTCTCCACGGGGAGCGGCGGGGTGTTTCGCTTCACCTCGCCCGAAGGTCTGCGCTGGAAGCGGCAGGCCGGGCCGCTCGTTCGGTTCCAGCCGGACACCCAGACGGTGCCCTTCTGGGACGAACGGCGCGGGAAATACCGGGTGTACACGCGCGGCAAGGATCCCAAAGGCCCGCACGAGCACACCCTGCGCCGGAAGGTCGTGTTGCTGGAGACGGACAGCCTCGCCGGCCAACTTGGGAGTGACGCCAAACGGCAGCCGGGAGTGAGGATGGATGAGCTACCGGTGATGCTCAAATGCGACGAGCAGGATCCGTCGGATACCGACGTGTACACCAACTCGATCCAGCCGTATCCACTCGATCCACATTGGTATGTCGGGTTTCCGGCCTTTTACCGGCACTTCAACGGCAACTCGCCGCACTTTAACGACGGCCGGACGGAGGTGCAGTTCGTCGGCAGTCGGGACGGGCTCACCTGGCACCGTTACGGTCGCGAGGTCTACGCCGGCCCTGGACTGCCGGGGCCACAGAGCGGCAACATGATCTTCATGGGGACGGGCCTGGTCGTGCGGGGCGACGAGGTCTGGCAGTACGGCACCCGTTACCGCACGACGCACGGCGACAAGCCCGGCCGCGCCCAGCAGACCGACGGAGCGATCTACCGTTTCGTCCAACGGGTGGACGGGTTCGTATCGCTGGACACCGGCAACGTGGTCGGTTCGGCTCGGACCGTTCCGGTGAAGGTTTCCAGTCGGCGGCTTCTGATCAACCTCGACACGGGCGCGCTCGGAGGAATGCAGGTGGGACTGATCGGCGTCGATGGAAGACCGCTGCCTGGGTTCGGCGTGGAAGACTGTCGACGGCTTGAGATCAACGCCACCGGTGCGGTGGTCACTTGGGCAAGTGGCGCTGACTTGTCCGCCTTGCAGGGCCGGGACGTGGCGATCGAATTTCGTTCCCATCGCACCAAGCTCTTCTCCTTCCGGTTCGAAAATTAAACAACGAGCCATCGAATTTACGATCCCCTCGATGAAACCACTGCTCATCGCCTTGGGCTGGCTTGCATTCGCCGGTTCGTTGGCGGGCGCGCCCGCGGCGGGCCCGACGCGCCACCGGTTCCTCGATCACGAGTTCGTGCGCGAGGCGCAGTGTGCGGCGCTCGTGGTCAACCCGCCCAAATCCTCCGAGATCGTCATTCGCGCGGACAAGCCATGGGAACAATTCATGATCACTTTCTACCTTTCCGTGATCGATGACGGCGGGAAGATCCGGATGTGGTATGTCTATCGGGACAAGGAAAAGAAGGGCAGCCTCGCCTACGCAGAGTCGGCTGACGGGGTGAACTGGGTGAAGCCCGATCTCGGCGTGGTCGATTATCACGGCAGCCGCGCCCACAACCTCCTCGGCGTCCGCAATCTCGAAGGCACGGTTTTCCGCGACGAGCATGCGGCGAATCCACAGGAGCGATACGTGTATGTCAGCTCCGTCGGGAAGGGTGGCGGCATCTTCCGCTTCACCTCCCCCGAAGGCTACACGTGGAAGCGCGACAAAGCACCGCTGTTGCCGTTCGAGGCCGACTCGCAGAAAATCACGTTCTGGGACTCGCGCCTCGGCAAATACGTCGCCTACCTCCGCGGCTGGAACCTGGCGAAACAGCCCGTTGGTGCGAACCGCAAAGTTGTCCGCTTCGAGCCGAGCGCCTCGACCATTCCAGCGGGATCGTTCCTTCGCGCCCACGCGACCAGTCGCGGCCAACAGACACGACTCGCGATCCGTTCGTGTTTGACGAATTGCCCGACGCTCTGGTCTGCGATCAACAGGATCCGCCGGACACGGACATTTATACGAATGCCATCCAGCCCTATCCACTCGATCCGAGCTGGTATGTCGGCTTTCCGGCCTTCTTCCGCCATCTGCTCAACTCGCCGCACAACCACAGCGACGGCTGGACCGAGATCCAGTTCGTCGGCTGCCGCGACGGGAAGAAGTGGGAGCGCTACAACCGCGAGCCGTACCTGAAGCCGGGCCTCGCCGGTTCGGAGAGCGGCAGCATGCTCTGCATCGCGGCCGGCCTCGTGGTGCGGGGTGATGAGATCTGGCAATACGGCACCGGCTACCGTACCACCCATGGCGATGTCCCCGGCCGCGAGCAACGGGGCGACGGCACTATTTTCCGTCACGTGCAACGCGTCGACGGTTTTGTGTCGCTCGATTTCTCCTCTGCCGGTGGCCGGGCCCCCACGGCGCCGGTCGTCGTCAACGGATCGACACTGCGCCTGAATCTCGACACCGGCGCGCTCGGCGAGTTGCGGGTGGCGCTCCTCGACCCGTCGAATGGCAGGGAACTCGAAAATCGAACCGTGGCCTGAAGGACGCGTCACCCGGGTATTGCAAAGCGGAGTGTAGACGTAGGCGAAGGCTCGTCTGCAACGTGCGGACGAACGCCGGCGGCGCCACGTCCGCGCCCCGTCGCACCGGGTAACGGCCAGAAACTGAGATGCGCTCTGGAGCTTCCCTTGGGGCTCCTCGCAGCGTAACAAGCAATGCGAACCGGGTAACCCAGCGTCGCCCGAACTTACGGCGCCACCGGTTCAAGGTAGAGCGCGTGGAAATTCGCGTCCTCCGGTCGCACGCCTTCAAACCCGACCTGCACATAGCATTCGCCCAGGCTCGCCCCGAACAGTTCGCGGTTTTCCCAATTCACCGGCGACCGCAACCCGTCCGCGGCGATGATTGCGTGGTAACCCGGAATCGGCTGAAACGCGGCATCGAGCAGCGCGATCCGCAAACGGGAGTGAGCGCCCAGACCGGACGCGTTCACGAACATTTTCGCCTTGCCGCCGGCCGACACCTTCACCGCACAGCTCACCGCCTGGCAATAGTTGACAGCCGTTGGATTCCCACTCACCCCTGACGGATAGATCGGCTTGAGCATCCCGAGCCGATCGCGATCCCACGTCACCAGCCTCACGCCCGTCCCTTCGTTTCCCTTCCACAGCGAATACCAGTAATACGTCTTGTCCCCGACGTTCTCAAATCCCTGGCCCTGCATCAGCGCCGGCATGTCCGCGGCGGGGCTCCCCGGCTGTTCACGAGCCGGGATGAGCTTGAAGCCCGGGATCGGCTCCCGGTGATGGATCGCGTCGTGGGTGACGGTCAGCCCCAAATCAATTGAGGTGTATCGCCGATCGCCCACCGGGTTGCCATGCCACTGGCCGTAAATCCCCAGGAGAACGCTGCCCCGATTCCACAACGCCGCGCCGAGGTGAACCTCCTCCCGGATGTTCCATTCGTGTTCGATCGAAGGCCCGTTGAGATCGCTGGAACGATCCAGCCCGACCGCCGCGCACGGCGACCAATGCTCAAAATCCGCGGAGACAAACGTCGCCAGCTGGCGGGAGGCAAAAGCCTGGTGCGCGCGGGTCGCGTCCTGACCGTTGATATAATATTTCCCCCTCACTTTGGCGATGCCGGCCATCTCAAAAAAAGGGCCCACCGGATTGAGTGGCGACAATGTCCACCGCAGTCCGTCGGGACTGAAAGCCACGCAGAGTCGCGCGGTGCCCTTGTTGTCCGCCTCGTAGGCGAGCTTGAACCTTCGTTCCGGTCTCGGATCCTCGGGATCGAAAAGCACGGCGGCGGCCGGCCGCGGCGCGGGTTCGGGGAACAGCACCAGATTGTTCGCCTTCGATCCGTTGAATTCGACCAAGCCCAAATTTGGTTTTTCCCAATGAATGCCATCCGTGCTGCGCGCATAGCAAAACGCCTTTCCCGGGTGGCTGCCCTGGCCGTAGCCGATCGTCGCCGGCTCGGGACCGTGGTTGCCGAAATACCACATGTGAAAAATGCCCTCGACGCGAATGACCGTGCCATAGAAGCGCAGGAATTCGTCGGGCGATCCGGGCGGCCCGTGCGGCAGCACCACCGAGTGAAAGCGGCCCGGGATGAGCCGGGTTTGCACGCGCGACTGAAAGGGAAACGCCGTCGAATCAAAGGCGAACAAAACGGCCTCGCCCTCTACCGCGCCGCACGGAAGATCGGGTAGGATAATCTTCGTCTGCGCGCCGCCGCAGGGCACCGCAAGGAGCAGCACCAGTTGAAAAAGAGTTCGGAAGCAGTCGGAGTGGTTTGGGTTCACAGGAGCCGGAGTTTCATCGCTAGCGATATTCCCACCAGCGGCGCACAAGGGGATTTCACGACAATTGAATCGGTTCAACCTGTTTTCTCCTCGCACCGGTGACGTCGCACGCGGCCCCCCCCCGGAACAGTTCCGATGAATCGAGCAGCACACGCCATCGTCCCACGGACGCAAAACGGATCTCACTGCCTAGGATGAAGGACAAAACCAGAAAACAAGGCCATTTCCGGCCGGTCTGCTCACAGGACCACAATTCGGGGATTTCAGGCCCGTGTTTCCACTCTTAGCTATCGCGGCGCAACCGTTCAGCGGAACTCCACCTCATCGAACCTGCCATGCCAAATCACCTCATCGTTTCGCCGCGTCATCTCCTAATCGCCTTCGCCACCTTCTGCACAATCTTCGCCCGGTCCGCTACCGCCGATGACTCCGCCCGGGTTACCGGCACGGTGCGCAATGCCGTCACCGGCTCCTTCCTCAAGGGTGCCGCGATCGAAATTGCGTCGCTCGCCCGCACCGCCGCCACCGACGAGTTCGGCCGTTTCGATCTCGGCAACCTGCCCGCCGGCGAACTCAACCTCGTCGTCACGTATACCGGCCTCGACTCCGAAAGCCTCACGGTTCGGGCCACCGCGGGCGGCACGGCGCGCGCGGACTTTCAATTGCGCTCCGAAATTCTCCGCCTCGAGACCTTTCAGGTCACGGCCGAGGCGAGCGGACACGCCGCCGCCATCACCCGCCAGCGCAACGCGGCCAACGCCATTTCCGCCGCGGCCACCGATGCGTTCGGCAGCCTGGCCAACCAGAATCCCGGCGAGGTCTTCATGCGGCTGCCGGGCGTGACCGCCACCGTCACCGAGGATAACGAGGTGAGCGCGGTCGCGGTGCGCGGCATCGCCTCGAGCCTCAACTCGGTCACCATGGACGGCGGAATTCTCGCCCCGGTCGCCAGCAACGCCACCCGCCAGGTGCGCTTCACGACCAACGTCACCGCGCAATTCGAGGAATTCGAGGTCGTGAAGGGCATCACGCCCGACATGGACGCGTCGTCCATCGGGGGCACGCTCAACATGAAGACAAAGTCGCCGCTGAACACGACGCGCGGACAGGAATTCAACTACCGCTTCGGCGCACGCTGGGCGCCCCCCTTCGCCCCGCACAATCCAATGCGCCGCGAGCGTCCCATTCACCCAGATCTGGCGGTCGGTTACCAGGGCGTCTTCAGCATCCTCGGCGGTGAGCGGAACCTCGGCGTCAGCCTCAACGCCACCTATTTCGAAAGCGTCGGCGATTACGTCCGCACCATCCGCGACTACCAGTCCACCAACGCCAGCCCGGCCTACATGTGGAGTTACCAGGCGGCCGACTACTTCTTCAACCGCCACCTCGAGACCATCAGCGGACGCGTCGACTTTCAGTGGAACGAATACACCCGCCTCAGCCTGCGCGGTACGGTCAACGACTACTCCGCGTTCGGCGGCCATCAATACAACGAGTCCCGCGCGCTTACCGCCCAGACCGTGGCGACCCTCGACTCGGCCGGCGCTCCGACCGGCACGGGCGCGATTCTGCCCAACTACACCGATACGCGCACCGAGGCGCGGGCGATCGCCGCCTCCCAATTCCAGATGCTGGCGAACAGCATCGGTCAGCTTCAACGGCAGCGCACCATCCAGTTCGTCGGCGAGTACAAGCGCGACCGGCTGCAGATCAACACCGACTTTAACCTCGCCATCGGCGTGCTCGATCAGACCAGCGGCCAGGACACGAAAAACCGGGCCGGCGGCAGTCTCACCAGCACCATCGCCGGCGTGGGCTGGGTGCTCGACTCCTCACACTCCCTTGAATTTCCCAAGTTCACCCAGACCGGCGGCCCGAACGTCTACGATCTCAACAACTACCGGACCAGCGTTCTGACCCAGACCGGCGGTCGCCGCGCCGCGCACGTATACGCCGCCAAGCTCGACGCCCGTTACGAACTGCCCACCCGGGCGTCGACGTATTTGAAATCTGGAGTCACCTACCGGCGGCAGGACTCCATCAGCACCACCTGGAACAACACGCGCTACACCTACGCCGGGCCGGATGGCGTCGTGGGCAACGCCGACGACACCCTCACGCCGTTCGCCGATCCTTCGCTCGTGCGCAGCAGTGCCTTCGGCCTGGGCAACCTGCCCTTCGTCCACATCGGGTCGGCGGGCCAGAGCGTCAAGGACCAGCCCGCCCGCTGGGTCGAGGATGTCTATTTTCGCGAAAGCCAGAAATTCGCCGGCACCAATCGCGTTTCCGAAGACATCGCCGCCGGCTACCTCCTTGGCCACCTGCGCGCCGGCCCGCTCACCGTGTTGGGCGGCGCCCGGATCGAACATACCGCCCTGGACGCCAAGGCGTGGGTCATCGCCCGCACGCTCGCGACCATCACCAACCCCGTGCTGCGCGCGGCGACCGAATACAGCAGCCGTCAACGCGACAGCGCCTATTCCAATACGATGCCGAGCCTGCATCTCACCTACGCGATTCAACCGCGGCTCCTCGCGCGGGCGAGTTACTCGACCGGCATCGCCCGTCCCAATTTCAACAACCTGATCCCGACTGAGTCCGCCAACGACACGGCGCGGACCGTCACGATGAGCAACCCCGGCCTCGTGCCGCAGACCGCCGACAACGGGGACTTCAGTCTCGAATACTACATGAAGCAAACCGGTCTCATCTCGGTTGGCGTGTTTCAAAAGGATCTGGAGAATTTCATTTTCAGCAGCACCAACGGCGTGATCGGCACCGGCAACGACAACGGTTTCAACGGCCAGTACCCCGGTTACACGATCAACACGTCGCTCAACGGCGGCAAGGCGCGGGTCCGTGGTCTCGAACTGAATTTCCAGCAGCAACTCGCCTTCGGTCCCAAGTGGGTGCGCGCCTTCGGCGTCTTCGGAAATTTCACCCGGCTCAACACGGCCGGCGACTACGGCACCGGCGTCCGGCAGGCGGTCAGTTCACTCGCCGAATTTGTGCCGACCTCGTGGAATGCCGGCGTGCGCCATTCGTTTGGACGCTTCCGCACCAACCTCCTGGTAAACCACACCAGCGAATATCTGTTCACCTATTCCACCAACGCCACCCGCCTCCTCTACAAAAAAGCGTTCCGCAACACGACGCTCAGCGTAAGCTACGCGCTGCGCCCGTCGGTCGAGTTCTACGCCGACGCCTACAACCTGCTCAACCAACCGCAACGTCTCTACTACGGCGTGCCGCATCACCTCCAGACCTACTCGGAGAAAGGCATGCTCCTGAACTTCGGCGTCCGCGGCCGGTTCTAACATCACTTGGTCACATGCCTCTGAATACCCACGAAGAATCACCTTTCACCTGCTGAGTGAAATTACGCCTGCCGCCGGCCGCCCAGCGTCACCTCCTATGCATACCTTCACGGCGATCGGCGCCGCACTCACTCTCACGCTCGCCAGCGTCCTCCCCGCTCAGACGCGCCACCTGTTCCTCGATCCCGCGTTCGTCACCGCGTCGGCCGGCACCACTCTCACCGTCAATCCGCCGCAGCGCAGCGAAATCGTGATCCGCCGCGACCGTCCGTGGGAAAGTTTCATGATCACGTTTTATCTCTCCGTGATCGACGACGGCGGGAAACTGCGGATGTGGTATAACACGCGTGAATCCACGAAGATTGTCCATCTGGCCTACGCCGAGTCGACCGACGGCGTGCATTGGGAAAAACCGAACCTCGGCGTGGCCGAACGCGCAGGCAGCAAAGCCAACAATCTCGTCGGCGTCTCCAGCATCGAAGGCAATGTCTTCCGCGACCCACACGCGCGCACCGAGGCCGAGCGCTACGTCTATGTGACGACGGTCTTCAAGGGCGGAGGCATTTATCGCTTCACGTCGCCCGATGGGCTTTTGTGGCGGCGCGATTCCGCGCCGCTGCTGCCATTCGAGGCCGACTCGCAAAACGTCACGCTGTGGGACGATCAACTCGGCCGTTACGTCTTGTTTTTCCGGAGCTGGCATCGCGAGGATCCGAAGGAGCATTGGCGAAGGTTGGTCCGACTGGAGACCGACCGCCTCGACCGCCCTCTGCCGATCAAACCCTCGGGTGCGGGAGCGCAGAAAAATGAACCGACGCGCGACCCGTTCATCGTGGACGAGGCCCCGACGGTGTTCGCCTGCGACGAGCGCGACCCCGATCTCACCGATGTCTATACAAACGCCATCCAGCGCTACCCGCTCGCCCCCGAGTGGTATGTCGGTTTCCCCTCGATCTATCGCCACGACCACAAATCGAGGGTGCGCAACGACGGCCGCACCGAGTCGCAGTTCATCGCGAGCCGCGACGGGGTCGCGTGGCAGCGGTATTCACGCGAGCCCTACCTTCGCCCCGGTCTCGCCGGTTCGGAGAGCGGGAACATGGTCTACATCGGTGCGGGCATGGTGGTCCGCGGCGACGAAATCTGGCAGTTCGGCACCGGCTTCCGCACGACGCACGGCGACACCATCGGGCGCCAGAAGGAATCAGACGGCGTGATTTTTCGCCACGTGCAACGCGTCGACGGTTTTGTGTCGCTGGATTTCTCCCCCGCCGGCGGCCAGGCCACGACGGCGCCGGTCATGGTCAATGGATCGACGCTGCGCCTCAACCTCGACACCGGTGCGCTCGGCGAGCTGCGCGTGGCGTTACGCGATCCGGTCAGCGGCCGCGATCTCGCAGGGTTCTCCGCCGCCGACTGCGATCCGCTGCAACTCAACGCCACCGGCGCGGTAACCTCGTGGCAGGGCCGTCGCGATCTTACGTCGCTCCAGGGCCGCCACGTACAAGTCGTGCTCAGCGGCGCGCGGACCAAGGTCTACTCGTTTCGGTTCGGATCATAGCGCCACCAATTGTTCGAGATTCGTTTCCGGCGGGCCCACGTCCACCTGCACGTGCAGGCAAAAATCAAGGCGGGATAACCGCCAGTCCGATTTCATTCAATGGATGAAATCCCCAAGGATGGCTGCGGGGCGCGTCGCAGTTTCTTGCAGTTGCTCGGAGCGATCGGGCACGACCGTAGCGCCGTGGACGCTCGTCCGCAGCTTGCCGACGAGCCTGCGCCTACGTCTGTGCTCCGCGCGGCAAAATACTGGGATGCGCCCTGAACTTCGCCGCATCGCCTTCGCGGCAAGTCCCTGGCGCTCGCTCTTCGCGAACTTGCCGATCGGCTCCTACTTCGGCGGCGGCGCGACCGAACCGCCGGGCACCAGCTCCGGCACGAGCAGACGCTGGTCTCCCGGCTTGGCGGTGCCGTCGATCGCATGCCGCACCCGCTCGAAGAGCAGTCGCGCGACCACCTCCAGGTTGGCCCGATAAAACGCCGGGGTGGGCCTCAAAAATTGCATGAACGGATCCTCGCTGCGACAAATCAGCGACACATCCGCCGGGATGCGCAGCCCGCGGCTGACCAGATGCGTCGCCACCGCGGCGTAGTGGTGCGGGTGGCTCACCACAAACGCGGTCGGCCGTTGCGGAGACCGCAGCACGCCGTCGAGCTGCCGGCACAGCGCGTCGGCGTCCGCATCCGGCCGCTCCAGCAACACCGGCACGGCGGTGTCTCCGCGGTGCGAAGCAAACGCCTCTTGAAAACCGCGCCAGCTATCCCCCTCCCCGGCCCGACTGAGATCGTAGGCCACAAACGCAATGCGCCGATGGCCCTTGGCCAGCAGCAGCGACGCCGCATGCCGGATGCTCGCATGATAATCGATGCCCGCACTCGTCAGTGACAGGTCGGCATAAACATTCCCGTAGACCACGACCGGCTGTCCGCTTTTCTCGAACCACTCCTGCATGCGACGGTTTGCCATCACGAGAATCCAGCACGCCTTCGGATGACTCCGCACCACCCGCGGCATCAACCGCCCCGGATCCGTGCGTTTAAATTGGTGCCCGTCGAGCACTTCCAGGTTGAGCCCGGACTCCGCGCAGTGGCTGCGAAAAAGATCCAAGACGTGGATGAAGCGCGACGGCATCCGATACACGGGCTCCGGACAAATCAACCCGAGTTCGCGCGGCGGCACCGGCCTTGCGCCTGATTTCGCGCGGCGCAGACGCAGGATGCGATAGCCCTGAAACGGTTCCACCTCGAGCGTCCGCCGGGCCACCAACCGCGCCAGCGCGGCGCGCACCGTCTGCCGGCTGACGTTGAACACCTTTTGCAGATTGCGTTCGCCCGGCAGCCACTCCCGCCAGCGTTGCGCCAGAATCTCGCGCTCGATCGCCTGGGCGACCTGATCCGCCAGGAGCACGCGGAGCGGTTGAACGGGGCTTTGCATGCTCCATCGGAAACCGACCCGCCCACTCAATACAATCAGGAACCTGAGACAAATCGGAGAGGATCATGCCGTGAGACGTGACAACACGGTTTTGACGGCGGGGGTTTCCGTCATTCCTTGAAGGTGGAAGCGGCGGACCAGTGCCCCGATATTATTCCTAAGAAACTGGATTTGCGCAGGGTGGGGTTTGGCCGGGTTCCTGACCGCGCTCCCCAAGGTGTTCGGAAGGACCGGGGCGAATCTGGTGCTGGAAAAATCAGCGGACTGGAAGCTGGCGATCGCCGCCGAACTGAAACGCCGCCGCCCGGTGACCAACCGCCGCCTGGCGGAAACCATGCCGATCGGTAATGTCCACGACGTCAGCCGCCAGGTCGCCGCCTGGCCGCGACCACCCGACCAGCGCAGGCAATCCCGGCTCGTCAAAACCCCAAACCCCAAGACCTGACCCTATTGGCTTTTCCTGGACGGTAAGGCCAAGAAAGATGCGCTCGTCGCCCTCATGCGCAGACTCATCGTCCTCCTCAACCGCCTCCTGAAAAATCCAAAATTTAAGGTCGCCTGAAAGACCGTTGCTGACCCGGTTGGCTTTTCCCTGCTTCTGGCGCTTCTGGGCAGAACCGCACCTGGGCTGCCCGGAGACCTCGTGTTCGACCCGGGCGAGTGGCCGTGCGGCAACTGCTGACGTCAAAAAACTCCCCGTGGGTGCAGCGATGATCGCGATCGCCCAACTCGGTGGCGATCTGCACCGCGCCGGTGCTGGTCCGCCCGGTTTCGAGTGTTTGCGGAAAGGATCCGCCATCCTGCGCAGCACGGTAAAAATAATGCACCGCCATCATGCCTCCAAATCAAAACCCCGCGGTCCCATCCTTCGCAGCAAATCGGTGGGCCATGCGCAGCGCTAACAGGACTCAGTCGCCAAGTTAAGCCCCGTTGCCGAAGCTACGCGATAGAGTGATCCTCGCCCAAAAATCCACCTCGTCGCGCTTGACGACCACGCGTGGCTCTTCTGCCATCACCTCAATGCGTGATCCCAGTATGCCACGAAGCGACGGCGCCGGAGCGGGAAACGGAGGGAAGCTATTTACCTCCGCCGATTGGTGCACGGTGGCGGTGACCCTCGATGCCGTGGCGGGGTGCGTTCACTTCGAATGGTTAGAGGCGGGCACCAAACGGCGCGTATCGACCGGGCGGATCGTGCCGGAGACTTTCAGTGAATTCGTGCAAAATGGTCTCGAGTGCTGGGTGGCTCCAGACGCGCGCTTCGCACCGGGCGCAGAGCAGCGGATCGATAGATGCAACGGCCATGCGACCTCCGTGCACGCCCTGTTCAAACGGCTGCGTGAGCGCTTCCCACTCGTGAAAGACGGGCTCCACCTCGGTCTTCGGTCCGAGATTACGCAAGGCGCGGCCAAGGCGGGGGAGCGACTGCCGTTGCAATTCGCTTCGGGCGGTGAGGCTTGGAAATGGCTCGGTCGCGAAGTCGGCGAGTTTGCCCGCATCTCCCATGCAACCCACGAGGGGCGCGACGCGGCGGAGCGCGGGCGACGCACGATGACGGTGCTCGTCGACGCCTTGCTGCGCTCTGTGCGCGCACCGACGCCGCCCCCGAACCCGCTGCTGGATCTTCGGGTGGAGTTCTACCCGTTAAAAGCCGTCGTGACGTTTTGCTGGACTGCGCCCGGCGTCGCCACATCTGTCGCGGTGGGAACGGTGCGGTGCGTGGAAGGCGGCCTGTTTCACTGGACGTTGGAGACCGGCGGGCGCGCCGAAGAGGAGTCGACCCAGCAACACCACAATGCTATCCTCGGGGTTCTGAGCCAGTGGTTCAAGCGCCTCGACACGAATCTCGACACGTTTGTCAGCGGTTTTGTCAAACGGCAGCCCGCCAGCGCTGAATCACACTGGACGCCGCAACTGCTCCACCCCGACGTGGCCATTTACGATTGGATCGAGGGCAACCTGCTCGCGATGGCGGAAGAACAGCGCCTACGGGGCCGGCACGCGCCCGATCCGTATGCGTTCGAATCGGCGGCCGAGGCGGAGCGTTACGAGCGCCGTCTTGTCCGCAAGGAGGAGAAACGCACCGAAGAGGCTGCGCGCCAGAAGGCCGCCATCGCACGTTTTGCCGAAGGACGCCGGCTGCGCGAAGCCCGCGAGACCAAAGCCAACGCCGAGGCCCACCGCACCGCCCCACCGCCGCCCCGCGCTCCCCGAGTCCCGAAACCACCGCGCCTCTCCGCCCCCCTGCCGCCGGTCGTGGTCGCGATAAAACTCCCGCCGCTCCTGTTTCAGGAAACGGCATTGGTCCTCACCGATCTCCGTGACTTCGCACTGCGCGAGCGCGCGGCCTTGTGGTGGGTGTCCAACCAGTCCGACGATCTCCTCTGCCTGCCGCACTGCCGTATCCGGCGGCTCGAATATCAGGTGCGCACGGCGCTCCGTGTGCTCGGTCCGTTGCGGGGCCGCGCGCTGCTCTCCGACGAAGTCGGCCTCGGCAAAACCATCGAGGCCGGGCTCGTCCTCAAAGAACTGCTCATGCGCGGCATGGTGAAACGTTTTCTCGTGCTCACGCTGCCTTCGCTCGTCGATCAGTGGGCCGAGGAATTAAACGACAAGTTTGGGGTCGCGGCCGTCACCACCAACCAGCCCGGCGTGCGCGACGAACCGGCGCGCCTCTGGCGGGAAAATCCCGGCATCGTCGCGAGTCTCCACACGCTCAAGCAACCCGCGCACCTCGCCATCGCGCGCGAGGTGCACTGGGATTTGCTGATCGTCGATGAGGCGCACTATCTGCGCAATCGCGACTCGCAGGCGTGGCAGGCCGTGAACGTCCTCCCACGCCAGTTTCTTCTCCTGCTCACGGCCACGCCCGTGCAAAACTCCCTCGAGGAACTCTACAACCTCGTCACGTTGCTAATGCCCGGCCAGCTCCCGACACCGCGCGAATTCCGCGCGCGTTTCCTCGATCCGAAGCGCCCGCGCCAGCCGCGCGAACCGGAGGAACTGCGCCGCCTGCTCGGCCAGGTAATGATCCGCAACACCCGCGCCAATGCCGGCGTCGACCTGCCTCCGCGCCACGCCGAGACCGTGGTCTTTGCGCCCGACGAACCCGAGCGCACCTTTTGGCAGCAGTGGGAATGCGAATTCCGCGTCGCCCTGACGGGACTCAACGCCAGCCAGTCGAGCCTCTGGGGTCGGCTGCTCCTGCGCGCCGCCGGCAGCAGTCCGGCCGCTTGGCGCTCGGCGCTCGCGAAGTTTCCCGCCGCCGCCGCTGCGCGGGCGTGGCGCGACCAGTCGCCGCTCACGGACAGCTGGCGGCGCAAGTGTGCGGCCATCGTGCCGCTCGCCCGCAGTGCCGGCGGCGTGGTGGTGTTCACCGAGTTTCTCGAAACGCAGGCGGCACTCGCGGAATTTTTGCGCGGCGCCGGCGTGCCCATCTTCGTCATCAACGGTGCGACGCCCGCTCCCAGCCGCCAACCGATCACGGAGGAATTTCGCGCGCACGGCGGCGCGCTCGTGCTCACGCACAGCGGCACCGAGGGGCGGAACCTGCAGTTTTGCCACTGCCTCGCCAATTTCGACCTGCCGTGGAATCCGATGGAAATCGAGCAGCGCATCGGCCGCCTGCACCGTCTCGGCCAGCAGCACCCGGTGCGGATCTATAATTTCGTGCAGGCCGGCACGCTTCAGGAGCACCTCCTCCAGATTCTCCAGGACAAACTGAACCTCTTCGAACTCGTCGTGGGCGAGACTGGCCTCGTGCTCGGCGAACGGTTCAGCGGCGACGAGTTTGAAGAAGAGGTTTTCCGCCGCTGGCGCGAAAGCGAAGGCCGCGTGGCCGAGGCGCTGGCTGGGCTGGGCGAAGAACTCGCGGCGGCGCGCGACCACTATGCCGAAGTGAAGCAACTCGATGAAACCCTGTTCGCTCAGGACTACGAATCGCTGTAAAAAGGAATTCGTGAAAACTGAAAATCAGTCAGCGCGCATCCGGTATTTCCGAGCCGGCCGGCCATCGGCGCTCCCGCCTCTGGCTGTTCGGGTCCTGATGGATCGCCAATTTAAATATTTCCGACGCCCAATGCCCGATTTCAAAAGGGCCCCTCTCCGATGAAACTCCCGCGCCTGCCCTACGAAACCGGAGCCGTCCTCGATTTCTACGAAGACGGGCTCACCGCGCTCGGTGCCCTGTGTGCCCGGCCGTGGCACGACCGCCTCGACGTCGTCGCCGAAGGCCGCGCGGCCACCCTTTGGAATCCGGACGGCACGTTGCACGCCGCCGAGCTGCAGTTCACCGCACCAGATGCCGCCGGGATGCGCGACGCGGCGCGCGAGGTGTTTCCCGGCAGCCCGCTCACCTTCCGCCTCGCCGAAGTGCTGCGGCCGGCCGCACTCGCGCTCGAACGCGTCGTGCTCGCCGCCACCGGCCCGACGCGCCCGCCCGACGCGGTCGTGGCGGAAAAACTCTGGCGCGCCCAGTTTGAGGATACGAAGCGTTGGCGGCTCACCGCGCCGTTTACGGACGATTTTCATTTCTCGCTCGTGGTCCTGGCGCGGTGCGAAATTCAGGCGATCGACCAGCATTGGGCGTTGCGCCGCGTCGCCGTCTCGCTCCCCGACGGCTATTTGGACGAAGGCCTTGCCCGCGAAATCGGTTTCGCCCGCGCCGCCCCCGAGCCGACGACACCGCTGTCGTGGCCGACGCCCGCACTCGCGCCGTGGAGCGACCTGCTGCAAAGCGCGCTGCTCAGCGATCTCGCCGACGAACTCGCCGGCATCCGCGCACGGCAGGAGCAACGCCTGCGCCGCGAGCTGGACCGCATCGACGCGTATTTTGAAACCTACGCGGCGGAGTTGACCGCCCGCGCAAGCCGCAGCGCTACCGCTGCTGCCAAAACGGCCGACCGCCTCGCGGCGACCCGGGCGGAGCACGCCAGGCATCGCGCGGACCAAGTGACCCGACACGAGATTACGGTGCACCCGCACATCGACACCCTGCTGCTCGTGGCAGAGCCCGCGTGGTGCGCGCCCCTCCACGTCGAGCGGGCCCATCGCGCCCCGGAAACACCCGTCGCCCGCTACGTGCCACGTGCGCGCCGGTGGGTGCTGCCGGGATAATTCCCGCCCCGCTGGCTCCCCGGGCGCTCGGTCGCGCGCCTTCGCGCTTGGGCCTCCGCGGTGTCCTTTTAGTTGAAACCCATTTCACGAATGGTACGCCAGATCGCAGCATCACTAATTATATGCCGACGCTGGTGTATCGCCACGATGGCCCGATCTGGAAGGCGGAGGCGGGCGCCGGCTACCCGCATTCGAAAGATCACACCGCCGCCGGCGATCGCGGCTGGTTCGCCATCACGGCGATGACCCGGCCCGACGTGACGGTGAACTCCGACGGCTTCGATCTGTTTCGTCCCGGCAAGATCACCGTGCTGGACGGCGGCAACCGGCCGCCCGGTCGTTCCATTCGACATCACCAACTACACGATCACGACGACCAACGCGCCGGAGCCCAAGGGTGCGGATGCGAAGGGCCGCCGCTACGGCAACCTGCCGGGCGATTTCAAACTGGGCGGCACGCCTGTCCCCACTCAAAGGCGGCGTGGATCGGCAACACCAGGTCCGGACACGACGAATCCTTTTCCCGCGCATACCCATTTCACGTATCTCGGACCGGATCGGCGGACCAGCAGCGGAGATGAAGGCGGGGCGCCGTTCAATTTTACGGAAGTCGCCCCGCATCCCGGCGCGTCTGGCTTCCCGCGCGTCCCGACGGTGAACTACGCCAAGCTCTGGGCGTTCGACCAAGCCAATCCCCAAGCCTTCCGCCTCGATGAGAGCGCCGCCTACACCAACGCGGCCAGCATTTCGCGTCATGCGGAGGAGGTCATCAGGTCCGCTTTTGCCCGCGGTGATCTCCGTTTTTTCCACCACCGGCTGAAGCTGGTCGGAGGGCTGCGCGCCGAGCAGACCGCTAACAAGGCCCAGGATCCGCTGGGCGACCCGACGCGGCATTTCCAGAGAGACACCATGGGCAAGGGGGTCCTCGGCGCCAACGGTCGTCCCCTCACGATTTCGAACGATCCGCTGACGATCACCCGCCAGACGCACCTCTCCCTCGGCACGCCCCTCTCCCTCGGCACGCCCGTGAAGAGGGCATACGTGCACCGATTCCCGGGTATCAACGCAAGTTACAACCTCTGGGAAAATCTCATCGTCCGCGCCGCCTGGCACAGGTCCATCGGCCGGCTAAATTTTGTGCAATACTCCGGTGCGATCACGCGGCCCGCTGTCGAGAACACGACGTTGACGAGCCGAATCGCGCTCAACAACGCCGCGATCGAACCGTGGACCGCGCACACCACGACGCAGGCGCTTGAATATTATTTCGCCTAGGTCGGCACCATCGGCGTCACCGTGCATCGCCGCGAGTTTGAAAACTTTTTTGGCACGTCAACGATTCCCACCACCCCTGGGTTCCTCGCGATTTATGGCCTCGACCCGGCGGTTTACGGCGGATTTCTCGTTTCCACTCAACGCCATCTGGGTACGACGGTCCGGTTGGATGGACTCGAGTTCAACTACCAGCGGGCGCTGACGCTCCTGCCGCCGTGGGCGCGCGGCCTGAACGAGTTTGCCAACGCGAGCACGCCGCACACCACGGGCGCCTCACGCGATCAGTTCCAAAGCAGCCCCTCGCTTCTGAACGGCGGCCTGAGCCTCACGCGGCGCAACTATCGCCTGCGCGTCGCTGCGAATCATCGCGAGCGGCAGTTCCAGAACACTTTCACCGGACGCGGCATTCAACCCCGCACAAAAAATTTCGTGAAGGCCCGGACTTATATCGACATCACGGGCGAGCTCGTGATCGGGCGCGAACTGCGGCTCTTCGCCGAACTTCGCAACGTGACCGATGAAGGCGTGGACATCGATATCTACGGCCCGCTGACACCACCGCAGGCGCGGTTCCAGCAGAGGGCGCGCTCCAGCTCGTTGTGGACATTCGGGGTGAAAGAGACGTTCCAAATCCACCGGGCTTCGCCATCTGAAACCCCAATTCTTCAGCAGGCCCCACCCCATTCGGATCTTGGCCTTGAGCGGAAAAAACTAATCGCAGGTTGTTCCCCAGCATTTTTACCAACACCGTTTCTTAAGTACGAAAAACCTCGTTTCCGCTATGAACCCTTCCCTGCTCCGTCTTCTCGCATCTAGGTCGCGCCCCGCCCTCGCGCTTCTTGCCCTCCTCACCGCAACGCTCCACGCCCAAGCCACCACCGGCGCCATCGAGGGCCGCGTCGCCCACGCCAGCACCGGACGCTACCTCGTAAATGTCCGCCTCACCGTGGAAGGCACCGCACTTGAAACATTCACCGACGGACTCGGCGCCTATCGCCTCGACGGCGTGCCGACGGGCCGGGCGACGCTCAAGGCTTTTTTTACCGGGCTAAAACCCTTCGCCGAACCGGTGCCCGTCACCTTCGGCCAAGTCGCGATCCGCGATGTCATTCTCGAGGCCTTCACCACGACCCCGACTTCTCCGTCCGCGACCGATGCCGTAAAGCTCGACGCCTTCGTCGTCGCCACCACGCGCGAGATGGAGGCCGCCGCGCTCGCCATCAACGAACAGCGTTTTGCCGCCAGCGTGAAAAACGTCGTCTCCACCGATGAGTTCGGGGCCGTCGCCGAGGGCAATATCGGCGAGTTCCTCAAATTTCTGCCCGGCGTCTCCGTCGACTACGTCGGAGGCAACGCCCGCTCAATCTCCATCAACGGCGTGCCGCCTGACAACGTACCCGTCACCCTTGGCGGACTCAGCATGGCCAGCTCGAGCGGAGACGGCGGTCGCGGTCGCTCGTTCAACATGGATTTTTTCTCCACCAACAATCTCTCTCGCGTCGAAATCGAATATTCGCCGACGCCGGAATCGTCCGGCTCCGCCCTCGCCGGCACCGTGAATCTCGTCCCGCGCAGTGCCTTCGAGCGCACCAATCCGCTCTTCAACTACAGCGTCTCCGCGTTGATGCGCGACAACAACAAGAGCCTCCGCGCCACGCCCGGCCCGCGCGGCCACGTGACCAACAAGATCCGCCCCGGCGCCGATTTCAGCTATTCCGCACCCGTCAACAAATCCTTCGGCTACACCGTCTCGGCCGGCTCCGCGTCCCAATTTTCCCCGCAAGATACACCCGTGGCGCTCTGGCGGGGAGCCAGCGCGATCACCAACGGCGGCGCGTTTCCTTACACTACTCCCGACCAGCCCTACCTCTCGCGATACTCCTTTGAGGACGGCGGAAAATTCACGACGCGCCTCTCTCTCGGTGTCACGCTGGACTTCCGCACCTCCCCGCACGATCGCATCTCGCTCGGCTTCCACGCCGCTCGCACCACCATCGGCTACTACAATAAATCCCTCGCCTTCCAGATCAACCAGGTGGATCCCGCGGCGTTCTCGCTCACCTCCACGCGCAGTCTCCCCGGCGCCGCCGAACTTAGCCTCGCCACCGAGGGCCGCGAGCGCGTCAACAAGACAGCCATGCCCACCCTCTTTTGGTATCACCGCGGCCCCGTTTGGAAATTCGAAGCCGCCGGCAACTACTCCGCGAACGTCAATAACCACATCGATGTGCAGGTCGGCCGCTTCTTCAACGCCACCTCCCGCCGCACCGGCGTCACGATGGCGTTCGGCGATATCCAACCCGACTACCCCGGCCGGCCCAATCGCGTCACCATCACCGACGGCACCACCGGCACTGTCGTCGATCCCTACAGCCTCGCCTCTTATTCGCTCGCGACGGCCAACAGCACCGAGAGCGTCATCGCCGATCTCCGCCGCAACGCCTACTTCACCGCCGCGCGCGATTTCCGCGGCCCGATTCCCTTCTCCCTGAAAACCGGCTTCAACTGGCTGGTCTCCCAGCGCGACAACGCCTTCAACCAACCGACCTACAATTTTGTCGGCGCCGACGGCCGCGCCAGCACCACCCCCGTCGGTAACGACGATTCCGCCGCGCGCTTTCTCGACTCGTCCCTCTCCCTGGAAACCGCGCCGTTTGGCTTTCCCCTGACCCAACGCGTCGGCAACGACGGTCTCTACCAATTCTTCCGGGCCACGCCGGCACAGTTCACAACCAATGCCGCGACGACCTACATTTCCAACGTCAACAACTCGCGCTTCGCCCGCGAAAGGATCACCGCCGGGTTCATCCGCGGCGACGTGAGCTTCCTCGATAATCGCCTCAAGTTCGTCGGCGGTCTCCGCGCCGAGCAGACCAACCTCGACGGCGAGGGTCCGCTCAACGACCCGACCCGCAACTATCAGCGCGACCCTTCGGGAAAAGTTCTTCTCGGCACAAACGGTCGCCCGCTCGCCATCAGCTCCGATGCGCTCGCCTCCGCCCAGCTCACCCGCATCTTCCGCGGCACCAAGGCAAAAAAGGAATACCTCACCCTCTTCCCCAGCCTCAATGTCAGCTACGCCCTCCGCGAAAATCTCACCGCCCGCACCGCCTACTACCATTCCATCGGCCGACCCAATTTTGACCTCTACACCGGCGGCATCACCCTCCCCGACACCGAGGCCCCCGCCTCGCCGACCAACGTCACCACCGTCGCCAACATCGGCATCAAGCCTTGGCTCGCACACACCACAATGGTTCGCTTGGAATATTATTTCCCCGGCGTCGGTGTGCTTTCCGCCGGCGCCTTTCGCCGTGACTTCGAAAATTTCTTCGCCCAAAGCAGCGCCGCCGCGACGCCCGAGTTCCTCTCCCTCTACGGCCTTGATCCCAACGTCTACGGCAAATACGACGTGGCCACCCAGTATAACCTCTCCACCTCCACGCGCGTCGAGGGCTTCGATATTAATTACAAACAAGCACTCACCTTTCTCCCCAATTGGGCCCGCGGCCTCCAGATCTTCGGCAACTTGAGCCGCCAACGCGTCACCGGCGGCGCCGGCGATTTCTTTTCCGGCTATCAGCCCAAAGGAGCCAACTGGGGCGTCAGCCTCACACGCGCGCGCTACACTCTTCGTACGAATTTCAACTACCAGGGCCAGCGGCGTCAGGGCCAGATCACCGCGAACGGTGCCGATCGCATCGGGCCATCCATCTACAACTGGCGCGACGACCGCCTTTACATCGACGTCCTCGGCGAGGTTTCCCTGCGCCGCAACTTCGGGTTTTTCTTCAACCTCCGCAACGTTAACGACCAAACCGAACGCATCAGCATCTCCGGCCCCCAAACGCCCGCCAGCGCCCGCTTCCGCCAATCCACTGATTTTGCCTCCCTCTGGACCTTCGGCGTCAAAGGCACATTCTGACCGCGATCGGATGGGGCCACCCGATTTGCCCCCGGGATCCCATCCACCCAAACGCCTCCCCCAGAAAATCCAGTTTCCGAGGGCCGTCTTCGAGGCCGCGTCAACCAACGCGACGCGAAGATCACGCCCGCCGTAATCCTCGTCCCGAAGCACCAACGGGATCGCCACTCGCAATCATCGAAGGCTCAGGCGATCACCCCGCATTCACCCAGATCGGCGTCAAACCGCTACCCGCAACCGTGAAATCGGGCTCCTTCCTCGAGCCTGCTCGATGCACCTCTCGGTCAGTAGCCGGCTGGCCCTCCCTCGAGAGCTGATTTTCCCACACACGGCCACCCCATCCCCATTCGTTCGGGTTGGTTTCGCCAGCGGCCATCGCGCCCATCACGATTTACACGGCCCCTCCCCATCATGGAGTAAACGCCCAGCCGCTCCTCGTTGAAGCAGCGGCCCAACCCGCGGGTGCCGACCATCGTTTCACGACAACCACCGGCCGGCGCCGGGTACGCACAAAAGCCGGCGGTTTCTCCAACACCTGCCCGGCGGTTGCCGCAATGAAACGCCGGCATCAAGCCCCCGGTGTTTGGTAGACCCCACAGAATACCGCGGCCGGCCGTAAAAAGAACATCCCTGCGCAAGATTCTCGGTTCCCGATTTCATCAGATTATTTTTCCCCAGGGCGTCGCAAAAAAAAGAAAGACGAGGAGCCTGACCCGCTCGGTTCGAGCGAAATAAAACGCCCGGGCTTTCCTCCGAAACTTTTTCGCATGACTTTTTCGTATTACGCGTTGCCACGCTGCCAAAGATATCAACCCTCAGGGTAATGGCCGTTTCATCCGCCCCGTCCGCACACGTCGAGGAGAAGTTCTCGCTCCCGCTTTTTCTAATCACCGTCGCGCTCTCGCTCGCTGGTCTCGTGCTCTTACTGAGATTCGTCGCCCCCGCATCGGTCTGGGCGGCCCAGCGATCCGCCAGCGCCGGCGGATTGATCGCCGCGTTCCTTTTAATTCATCTGTTCATGTGTTTTGTGGAGTACCTCTTCCACCGATATGTCCTCCACAAGCCGGTCGTGCCTCTATTGAGCCGATTCTACCGCCAGCACACCCTGCACCACTCGCTCACTCGCATCGGCAGGCGCAATACCTCAGCAGGGCGCGAGATCCCATTCGTAGAAAATATTTACCCAGTGACGACGCCCGAACAGGGGGAAGCATCCTTTTTCCCTTGGTATACACTCACGGTGTTTGCGGCCTTCGTTACCCCTCTGCTTGCCCTGCTCCACTTTTTTTTGCCGAGCTTACCTTGGTTCTTCGGAGGCTACGTCGCGGTCGCTTTCTCCATGGCCCTCTACGAAATTTTTCACGCCATCGAGCATTTGTCGTTTGAACGCTGGGAGCCACTCATCGAGCATCGCCAGTTCGGTTGGCTCTGGCGCAAGGTCTACAGCTTTCACCTCCGCCATCACGCCGTGATCGATTGCAATGAGGCGATCTCTGGTTTCTTCACCCTTCCCGTCTTCGACTGGGTCTTTGGAACCTTTCTGCTGCCAAAATCGCTCTACACTCACGGCACAGAGTGGCAGGCCACCGAATTCGTCAGCCCAAAGCCCTGCGCGCTGATCCGCTGGTGTGATGAGAAAAGCGACGCACTCGTCAAAAATCGCCGAGCCCGCGCGAAGAGCGCCACCTAAACCGAGTAATCAGCGCCACCTCGGCCACGCGCCGCCGAAGGATGACCTCACGTCGACTCGCTGCAGCTACCGGTTGAGCGGTGCGTTCGGCCGCGTGCGCACCGTCACCCTGCGCCACGCCATCGTCCTAACCGTGCGCGCGCTGCCCGCGCGAGCGCTGGCCATTCGCGCGCGGCCCGCGCGTGCGCAGGCCGCGGTTGGGGCCGAGCGGATCGTCGCCGAAGCTGATGGTACGATGCTCCCGATCGTCGACACGTCATCCGCGCCCGCCGGCACCGACCGGCGCAAGTCGCAGAAAGTTCACTGACCAGAAGCGCGACTGACCGCCGCGCCGCAACCCGGCACCGCCACCACCCACTACGCCGCCACGGGGCCGAAGCAGCGGTCGCCTCTGCCACCGCACCGCAACCCCGCACCGCTGCCGCAACCCGGCACCGCCACCACCCACTACGCCGCCACGCTCGGTGACGTCACCGACACTTGCCTGCGCTGGCCTGCGCTGGCCTGCGCTGGCTGCGCAGTGCGCCCACGCCGCCGCATGGGGCTTGAAAACCCAGATTCACGCCGTCGGCGACGGTGCCCCGGGGATCGCCGACCAGGCGCAGATCCCCTTTGGTCCCCAAGGCGGTTACATCGTCGATCGGTTTCACGTCTGCGACTCCTTCACCGCCGCCGCGCCCGATCCCGCGCACGCCAAGGACGACGTCACCCCTTTGCGCGAGCCGGCAGAAGCCGAGCACGCGGCGCAGGCCAAAGCACGCGCACGCCACAGACGACGTCACCCCTTTGCGCGAGGCCCTCCGCGCAAACGACTCCGCGCAGGTCCTCGCCGCCCTGCGCCCCCGCAACGAACGCCCGGGAAATCTCCGACCCGCAAGCTGCCCTGCCCTGCCCTGCCCTGCCCTGCACCGAACGCCCGGGAAATCTCCGACCCGCAAGACCCGGTCCGCGCCGAGCTGCGTTATTTGGAGAATCGCCCCGCACAACTCGCCTACGCCTACGCCCTCGCCCCCGATTCGCCCGAAGGTTCCAGTCTGATCGAAAGTCGCCATAAACACGTCCTGCCAGCCCCGCTCAAAAAATCCGGAGGCTGGCGGGAAGAATCGCATGCCCACGCGATGCGCCAGCTCCGCACCCTCCGCGCCAATCACCTTTGGAACAAATACTGGTCCAATAACTAACCACTTCATTTTCGATTACACCCGTCGCGCACCGTCGCCGCACCGTCGCACACCGTCGCGCACAGTCGCCGCACCGTCGCCGCACCGTCGCCGCACCGTCGCACACCGTCGCGCACCGTCGCCGCACCGTCGCCGCACCGTCGCCGCACCGTGGCCGCTGGGGGCGCTCCCGTCGCGGTGGCCGGCGTGGGGTGGACTGACTCGGTGGACTCACTCGGTCCGCCTTGCTCCGTTGTGGAAAAAATGCGCAAACTCCTCTCGGCTCGGTCCGTCAATCGGTCGACCACCACGCGCGGGCGATTTCTCAACCTCAACTCTATGAATGCATGACCGACAAACCTTACCGAGCCGCGATCATTGGACTGGGCATGATCGGCGGGGCCGACCAGGTCTCCGCTGACAACCTCGGGCAGCGCGTCGAAAACCTCGACGGCACGCACGCGGCCGCTTACCAGAAACACCCGCGCATCCAATTGGTCGCCGGCGCGAGCCGAGACGCCGGCCGCCGAGCGCGATTTTCAGCCCGGACGAGCGCTCGGACGTATCCGGATTGGCGCGACATGATCGAACAGGAATCGCTCGATATCGTCAGCGTCGCCACCTATGCGCCCCAGCACGCCGAGATCGCGATCGCCTGTGCCCTTCGTGGAATTCGGGCCATTTACTGCGAAAAGCCCATCGCCACCAACCTCGCGGACGCTGAGCGCATGCTCGCAGCCTGCGCGCAGCACCAGACGCTGCTGGTCATAAATCACCAGCGCCGTTTCAACGCCAACTACCGCCGGTTGCAGCGGGCGATTGCCACCGGCGAGTTAGGCGAACTTATCTCTGCGCATGTGCAATGGCCATCCGGGCGCTTGGGGAATGTGGGCACCCACGCCTTCGATGCCCTGTTGATGCTGACCCGCCGACGCTGCCAAGCGATCTCGGCGACCCTCGATCTTGCGGGCAAACCCGATTGCCGCGGAGAAAGCTTTCACGATCCAGGTGGCTGGGGCACGTTTCGTTTGGATGGAGGGATGATGGCAACCATCCACGCACCCGATTACGGCAAGATGCCGTTCCAAATCGAAATTAACGGGAGCAACGCGCGAGCTATCGTCAAGGGCATGGCCGTGACGCTGGACTATGCCGACGGGCACACCGATTCGTGGTCCCTGCCGGCCGACGGCATTTCCGGTATGGACCGCGCTACAGCGGAGATGGTCGCCCACCTCGATCAAGCCAGTCCGTTTCCCTATGCGGCCGAGGAGGCGGTGCAGGTGTTGGCCGCCATCGTCGGCTTTCATGCCTCGCACGCTCGGAACGCGGCGTGGACCACGCTGCCGCTGACGGGCGACGACCGAAAGATCGAGATCACGAGCGGCTGACGCGCACAAGCCCTGACTTCGCGCTTTCCTCACTGGCCGTTTACCTGTTGCCTCTTCCCTTTTTCATGTCTCCCGCTCAAGAAATCGCCCGCCGTCGCACCTTCGCCATCATCTCTCATCCCGACGCGGGTAAAACCACCCTCACTGAGAAATTCCTCCTTTACGGCAACGCCATCCACCTCGCCGGCTCCGTCACCGCCCGCAAAAATCAGCGCGCCACCGCTTCAGATTGGATGGAGCTCGAGAAGCAACGCGGTATCTCCATCAGCTCAACCGTCCTCCAGTTCGACTACACCGGCTACGCCGTCAACTTGCTCGACACCCCCGGCCATAAAGATTTCTCCGAAGATACCTACCGCGTCCTCACCGCTGTCGATGCTGCTCTGATGGTGATTGACGCCGCCAAGGGGGTCGAAACGCAGACGCGCAAACTCTTCGAGGTTTGCCGCCGCCGTGGAGTGCCCATCTTCACGTTCATGAATAAGTGCGATCGCCCCACGCGTAACGCCCTCGAGCTCCTCGACGAACTGGAAACTGTCCTCGGCCTGCAGTCCTCCCCCGTCATCTGGCCCCTCGGCAACGGCCCCGGTTTCCGCGGTGTCTTCGACCGGCGCACCCGCGAGGTCCACCTCTTCGAACGCGTCCCGGGTGGTAAATTTCAAGCCCCCGTCAGCGTCGCCGATCTCGATGACCCCATTGTCCGCGAGCGGCTGGATGATTACACATTCAACGAGGTCAAGGAGCAACTCGCGATGCTCGACGGCGCCGGGCACCCGTTCGACCTCGCGGCCGTTCAGGCGGGCCAACAGACCCCCGTTTACTTCGGCAGCGCCGTCAATAATTTCGGCATCCAATTACTGCTCGATGGTTTCCTTAAAGACTCCATCCCGCCAGCGCCTCGGCAGGCCACCGTCGTCGTCAAGGCCGATGCGGCCGCCACCACCCTTTCAACCAAGCGCGAAATCCCCGTCACTCACGACAAATTTTCCGGCTTCGTGTTCAAGATTCAGGCCAACATGGACCCGAAACACCGCGACCGAATCGCATTTCTGCGGATCTGTTCCGGAAAATTCGAACGCGATATGATGGTCACTCACCAGCGGACTGGTAAGACCATGCGCCTCTCTTCGTCCCACAAACTTTTTGGCCAGGAACGCGAAACCGTCGACGAGGCCTGGCCGGGCGATGTCATCGGTCTCGTCGGCCACAGCGAATTCGGGATCGGCGATACCCTCACCGAGGATAAATCCATCGCCTACGAGGAGATCCCGCGCTTCCCGCCCGAGGTCTTCACCTACATCTCCAACCCGAGTTCCTCCGACGCAAAAAAATACCGCGCCGGTCTCGAGCAACTGTTGCAGGAAGGAGTCGTCCAATCGTTCACCGCGCGCCACGCCCCACCTGGGGCCACCTTACTGGCCGCCGTCGGCCCACTCCAATTCGAAGTCGTCCAATGGCGCCTCCAAGCCGAATACGGCGCCGAGTCCCGTCTCACCGCTACGCCTTGGTCTCTCCTAAAGTGGCTCGAGCCCCATCCGTCGCTCAAAGATCCTTCTGCCCTCATCGTCGCCAGCGGGGTTAGCTTCGGCACAGACAAATTTGACCACCCCATCGCCCTATTCCCCAACGAGTGGACGATGCGGTATTTCACCGAGAAAAATCCCGAGCTCCGCCTCCACGATTTGCCCATCGAACAGACCCGCTAGCACCCACCCAAAAAAACTTTTTCCACCGACTAGCCCTGGGAAATCTCAGCCCCACCTCCCTTTCTCTCATGCGTTTTTCGCAAATCTATCTTCTCGCGTCCCTCCTCGCCCTGGGCCCGCACGTTTTTGCGGCCGCCGCCCGTAAGGACGCCACGCGTTCCGCCGAGCTCAGCGACCAAACCGCCTTCAAGGGTGCCATCGTCCTCGACGTCGCCACCGGTCAAACCCTTTTCGAAGATCGCGCCAACTACATCGGACCACCGGCCAGCGTCACCAAGCTCATGACGTTTCTGGTCGTGCACGATCGTCTCGCGCGCGGCGATCTGTCTTTGCAAACTCCCATCAACGTCACCGCCGAGGCCGCCAAGACCGGCGGTTCCCAAGTCTACCTCGCCGAAAAGGAGATCTTTCCCCTCGAGGATATGCTCTACGCCTTGATGATCGCCTCGGCCAACGATGTCGCCACCGCCCTCGCCATCCATCTCGCCGGTTCCAAAACCGCGTTCATCGCCACAATGAATTCCCGCGCCCAACAACTCGGGATGACCGACACCACTTTCCGCTCCCCCCACGGCCTCCCACCTTCCAGCCGCGCCAACGCCGATAGCGATCAAACCAGCCCCCGCGATCTCGCTAAACTCAGTCTTCACCTGCTCCGCACCACCAACGTCCTCACCTACACGTCCGTTAAACTACGCACCTTTCGCCCCGGCCCTAAAAAAATCGACATGGTGAATCACAATCACCTGCTCGGTAAAGTCGCCGGCGTCGATGGCTTGAAAACCGGCTTCACGCGCGGCGCCGGCTTCTGCCTCGCGGCGACCGCCATCCGCCATGGTCGCCGAGTCCTCGTCATCACCATGGGCTCCCCCGACAGCAAAACCCGCGATATCAAAATCGCCGAATTAATCGAACGCGGATTCGCCGCTCTTCCCGCCACCATCACGCCCCTCCCCAGCGCGGCCGAGCCCCCGATCAAACCCGCCCCACGGCCCACCCCAGCCCCCGCCGACGACACCGCCATCATCAAGTTTTCCATCCCAAAAAAATAAAACACGGCCACGTCGACGCTCAACCCCACCGCGCGCCTTGGGCCATCCGCTCGTCGCAAACTGTGACGCCACCGACCCATCGCGTGAGTCTCCCCGAAAATTCGGCGCGGCCTCAGCTCTGAATCAGCCCGAAGCTCTCCGCCGAGAGCGATTCAGCGCTCTGAACGCCGTACGTTGTCACTTGTGATCCCAGGGCAACTTCACCGCGAGTCGCGGGTGCTTCCACACTTCAAAGCGCTCAAACATCTTGCCGGGATTCATAATCCCTTTCGGATCGAGCGCCGCTTTCACCGCTAACATCGCGCGAACCTGCGCCGGCGAATGTTGAATCCGCAAGAAGGGCGTCTTCGCCAACCCGATGCCGTGTTCTCCCGAGATCGCCCCGCCCAGCGCCACCACCGTCTCCATCAGAAGCTGCACAGCTTTTTCCGCCGCCCGACACTCGGCGGGAACCGCTTTATGATACATAATATTCACATGAAGATTCCCGTCCGCTAAATGCCCAAAGGTCGGCACCGCCAAACCCGAGTCCCGCTTCAGCCGAACGAGGAACTGCGCAAACTTCACGTAATTTCTCATGGGCACGACGATGTCCTCATTCAGCTTCGCATCGCCCAGCTCAAACATCGCGCCCGAACACTTCCTGCGCACCGCCCATAACTCCTCCGCCTCTTCCCGCGTCCGCGCCGACCGATGCGCCGTCGCGTGCGCCTCCGCCCAAGCCAGCACCACCGCCCGCTGTTCGCGCACTTCCGCTTTCGACCCCGCCAACTCCAACAACACAACGGGGCGTCCAGCTTGCCCAGCAAACACCCTCCGCCCAGTCGCCCGCTCCGCGCAGAGCACGCTCTCCCGATCTAAAAACTCGCAAATCGCCGGCTGCACCCGCGCCTGAAATAACGCCAGCGCACCTCGCAACGCCGCCGTCTCATCCGGAAAGGAGGTCAACAACGTCCAACGCGCCGCCGGTTGCGGAATCAATTTTAACACCGCCCCAGTCACCACCCCCAACATGCCTTCACTCCCAATCCACAAATCCCGCAAATTAAACCCCGCAGAAAATTTCTTCGTCGCCGTCCCCCACTCCACAAATTCTCCCGTCGGCAAAAAACCTCGCAGCGCCACGACAAAATCCCGCGTCACGCCGTACTTCCCCCCGTGCATCCCTCCCGCGTTACAGGCAATATTTCCGCCAATCGTGCAGTACTCCTTGGAGGACGGATCGGGCGGATAAAACCAGCCTTTCGCCTCCGCTGCCCGCTGGAGATCCGCCACCTTGACCCCCGCACCAGCGTGCGCCATCCCCGCCTGCTCATCAATCACGACCTTATTCAACGCGAGCGTATCCAAAACCCACCCGCCCCGCACCGGCGTCGCCGCTCCCGTCAACGTTGTTCCCCGGCCACGCGTCGTTAACGGCACCCCAAAGCGGTTCGCCAGGACCACCACCACCCCGACGTCCGCCTCCTTTTTTACTCGAATCACCGCATCCGGTAAAAAAGCGATTTTCGCACTGTCATGCGACGCCGCCTGCCGCGCCGCTTCATCCGTCCGCACCTTCGCTGGACCTAGTTGGCGTTTTAACGAGCGGGTCGCCGCAGCATATGAAATCATCGGACCACCGGATGACATGCACCCTCCCCGCGCGCAAGCCACGTCCATCGTTTGTACTGCAAAGTTTCGCTTCCCTCTCGTCGCCTCGTGTGCAAAAACAACCGTTCTGCCGCTATGACCAAAATTCTTCTCACCACCACTTCGTTCCAAGATACCCCAGGCGAACACCATAAACTCCTCGCCGCCACCGGTTGGGAAATTATCCGCGCCCGCGGACCGCTCAACGAGGCCGATACCCTCGCAGCCGTCGGCGAGGTCGATGGCTACATCTGCGGCGACGATATGATCACGCGGGCCGTTCTCGAAAAGGCCCGTCCCAAGCTCAAGGTCCTTTCCAAGTACGGGATCGGCGTCGATAAAATCGATGTGAAGGCGTGCACCGAATTCGGCATCCCTTTACTTTTCACCCCCGGCGTCAATCACACCACCGTCGCCGAGCACACGTTCCTGCTGCTGCTCGCCCTCGAGAAAAACTTCTTTTTCCATACAGACTCCACTCGCTCAGGCGGTTGGAAACGCAAAACCGGCCGCGAATTGCTTGAGAAAACCATTGGTATCATCGGCCTTGGCCGGATCGGCAAAGAGGTCGCCGTCCGCGCCCGCGCCTTCGGTATGAACGTGGTCGGCTTCGATCTCTACTGGGATGAAAAATTCGCCGCCGCCCACCAGGTAAAACGCAGCAACACCCTCGACGAGGTCTACGCCGCCGCCGACTACCTTTCCCTCCACACTAATCTCACCCCGGAAACACGTGATATGATTAGCGCCAAATCACTCCCCAAAATGAAAAAGGGCGTCATCATCCTCAATTGCGCCCGCGGCGAAATCGTCCACACCGCCGATATCGTCGCGGCCCTCCAATCCGGCCAGGTCGGCGGCTACGGGACCGATGTCCTCGACGAAGAACCTCCGGCCGCCGATCACCCGTTGCTCAAATTGCCCAACGCCATCGTCACTCCCCACATCGGCTCCCGCACCCACGAGAGCGTGCAACGCCAGGCTGTCGCCGCCGTTACCAACCTCATCCGCGCCCTGCACGGGGAAAAACCCCTCGCCCAGATCAACCCCGAGGTGCCGGTCTCCAAGGTCCTCTAAACTCACTTCATCTTTTCCGAGGCGAAGCTTCCGCTCTCCCTCCTCACGTCTCCCATCCTCACTTCCCGCCTTCCCCGGCCAGCTCTCCGCTTGGCCACCAAATCCCTCCTCTCCTTTTCTCATGAGCGAAATTTTCTACGTCGTACCTGAAGAGCAACACAACGCCCTCATCGCCGCCGCTTACAAAAAACGCGGCTACTCAAAATCGGAGGCCACCGCCGGCGCCCGCTTCTGCGCCGAGGCTACCCGCCACGGTATCAGAACCCACAACGGCCTCAAGGCCCTCCACCTCGACCACCTGCTCGGCGCTGGCTCCCAAGGTTGCATTCCCAAGGCAAAAATCGAAAAAATAAAAACCCGCTTCCGGGGCGCCGCCGTCTGGAACGCCAATCGTAAACTCGGTCAGGCCACCGGCTACGCCGCCATTGAACAAGCCATCAAACTCGCCGACAAATACGGCGTCGGTATGGTCTCCGTCGATAACGCCTTCCACTACCTTTGGGGCGGCGGCTACGTCATGGACGCCGCCAAACGCGGTTACATCGCCTACACCAATTGCACCGCGGCCCTCGCTGAGGTCGTTCCGTTCGGCGGGAAATTCCCCACGCTCGGCACCAATCCTCACTCGTGGGGGTTCCCCACCACCGCCGCCATCGGCTACCCCATCGTCATCGATTGGGCCACCTCCGTCGTCGCCATGGGTCGCGTCCAGCAACTTGCCCGCGAAGGCAAACCTCTCCCCGCCAATGCCGCCGTCGATGAATCCGGCGCCCCCACCACCGATCCCCTCAAGGCCAAATACCTCATTCCGTTCGGTGCCCACAAGGGCTACGGTCTCGCCCTCATGAACGAGATCGTCAGCGCCTTCATCGGCGGCTCCCTCCCCACCCTGCGCAATCGCTGGGATCAAGTCGGCGACGACAAGGGCACCTGCACGTTCTTCTTTCAAGTCTGGCACCCCGATGCCATGAACGCTGGCGCCTTCGCCAAGGGCCGCAATCAAAGCGAAAATGTCAAGGCCGTCATCCAAGACGTCATCGGCCACGGTAACGAGGCCTGCATGCTCCCCGGCCAAATCGAAGCCGCCGCCGCAGCTCGCAGCGCCCAAAATGGCGGACTCCTCTTCTCAGAAGCCGAAATCCACGCCTTCAACGAAATCGCCACCGAAACCCGCCAACCCCATTGGGATATCGCCACCCTCAAAGTGGCCGAATAACCGCCCACCTCAGCCTACCTCCGCGACGTCGTTTTCCCCCCGACGCCGCGGACCATCCGCTCATAAAAAACCATCCCCATAATCATGGAACGACAGGGTGAATTCTTATTTGCGGACGGTCCAGAGCCCACGATCCTCCCCGGTGATCCCCACTCGAATTTCTACCGCGAAATCACCGGGCATTGGCGACTGCCGCTGGGTGATTTCGTCCGAATAGAACTGAAACAGCACAGCCTCGCCCATCTGCAAGGCCGCCTTGAACTTTCTCACGCCCCGGACTTTCCCCTCGATCCGCGGCTCCCGCTCCGTCTCCGCATCGGCACCCTCGAGTTCTCCAGCCAACAGATCATCAATTGGTCGCTGCTCTAGCCCTTCACCGCACGCTTTCTACCCGCCGGACGCATCCGGTCTGCTCTCCTCGCGAGGCGCCGCTGCCCTTTAGGCCCCAAGCGCGAACGCCCTAACATCAGGTCCTCGGCCTCCACTAAAAAGCGGGGCTCCACCCATCCGCTTGCCCGCATGGCAGCCGCCAGCGCTTCCGAGGCGAATCCGCCGATCGCGGCCAGCCGGCCTTATGCGGTCAATCGCACACCTCTGGGCACACCTCTGGGCACACCTCTGGGCACACCTCTGGGCACGCGGCACCTGCGAATGTCCGAACGACCGTGCCCAATCCTATCGCCCGAGGACACGAATGAGTCACTGATCTCCTGCGAATAGCTCAGCGCCTCCCAGAAAATCCTCAACCAGCGCCCCAGCACAATCCTCCGTTCGGACTCCCTCGCTGCAATAAAACCACCGCAAACGGCGGTGGAAATGCATTTTCCCAGAACAATCCTCGGTTCGGACTCCCTCGCTGTAATCTTCTCAGACCTCTTTACCTCAAACCTTGCGTCTCAACCTTCTTGAAGTTGATCGTTAACCGTGCCGATCGCGATCGTCCCAATCGAATTCGTCATCCGCACCGCATAGCGTGCCGACTCTCGCGCCACTCCAACTATGAATATCCGCCTCGCCGCCCTCGCGATTTCATGCCTCTGCCTGCTGACACCCGCCGTGGCCATCGCCCAGGCAGCGCCGGCCAATCCCGCGGAGAAGACCCCCGCGAAAGCTGACGCCGTCCAGCTCTCGATCTTCGTGGTCACGGAGGAAAAGGACCTCGGCTACGAGTCAATGCAGACCACATCCGGCATGAGAACCGTGCAGGAACTGAAGAACGTCGCCAACTCGATCTCGATCATGAATTCGCAGCTGATCGAGGATCTCGGCGTGCTCAACATCGAGGAGATGTCGCGGTGGTTCGTCACCGGCGAGCAGAGCCCCGATCCTGCGCAACCGAACCAGCTCGTCTTCCGCGGCGTCCGCAACAGCTTCGCCCTGCGCAACGGTTGGATCTGGTATTCGCCGATGGACTCGTTTGCCACCGAGCGCGTCGAAATCCTCCGCGGCCCCAACGCTTTTCTCTACGGCGAAGCCGATCTCGGCGGCGCCAACAACCTGGTCAGCAAACGCGGCCTCTTCACGCGCAACCTCACGCGCGCTAAGCTCATTTTCGGCGGCGGCACCGACGAACTTTCCGGCCACAACCTCCGCCGGGTCGAGGTCGACCTCAACCGCGTGCTCCAGCGCGACCGGCTCGCACTGCGTTTCTCTGCCGTGGTCAGCGACAGCGACGGCTGGGCCGATAACCAGAGCCGCGGCATCCGCGGGCTGTACGGCGCCGTCACCTGGCGCCCGTTTCACTCGACCTCCATCAGCGTGATGGTCGAGCACTCCGCCACGAAATCCGTCAACTCGATGGGGCTGTTCCTCGAAAACTATTCGTTCACCAACGTGTCCACTCTGGCCGCAGCCGGCGGTCTCATTTACCTCCCCGCCACCGGCGTCGCCTATCGCGCCACCGGCCAACGCCGGAGCAACGGCACCGGGCTCACCGCAATCGACGCTGCGATCGTGCCACGCGGTCTCCACGTCGCCGGCCCCCACAACACTTCCCTCGACAACTACAACACGGTCACGCTCGAGGTAGAGCAGCACGTGGGGAAAAATCTTCACCTCCTCCTTTCCGGCAATTTCTACGACCGCCTGACCGACATCCGCGGCGTGGCCGCCGCGCGCAACATCTTCCGCGATCTCTCACCCACCCTGCCCAACGGGTCCGTCAACCCGAATTTCAACCAGCTCTACTCCGAGTATTTCCGCACCGATTTCCTCAGCGGTAACATCGTCCGCGATATGCGCCTCTCCGCCATCTATGATCTCAACACAAAGTGGATGAAACAGCAGTTCGCCTTCAACGTGCAGCAGCATCAGGACAACCCCGGCCAGAAACGGCCAAAATACGGCGAATACATCGACCCCGCGAATCCCGCTTGGCAGGGCGCGATCAACCCAGCAGTCACGCCGGCGGCGTTCACCGCCAACCGCGCCACGTTTACGAACAACCGCTTCATCCGCCGCTATTATCTGCGCGACGGCGACGACGCCCGCATCACCGGCGACCTTGGGCCCGTGCCCGGTGTGTCCGCGTGGTTCCCCGATCTGTCAAACGGCGTGCCGGCAACCGGCAATTTTATCCAACGGCGTTTCTACATTCCGTCGGTGGGCGTCGGCGCCTCGGGCAGCTATTTCAACAACCACTTCTTCACGCTCCTCGGCTACCGGCAGGACCACTTCAACATGAGGACCACCGTCGGTCTCGTGCAACCGATTAAGAATGCGTGGGTGAACGAACTCGTGCCCGGTGCCTTCGCCCCGACGCCGAATCCCGCATTCGTCAACTACCGTGTCGACGGCTCCAACTACGGCGTCGTTTTCCGCGTCAACGACACCCTCGCATTCGCCGTTAACCGCGCGCAGTCATTTCGCATCTCCGCCGGCGAGGGCGCCGATTTGTTTACTCCGGGCAAAAAACAGGAAATCCAGACCGGCCAGGGCCAGGACGCCTCGATCCGCCTCAGCCTATTTCGCGGACGGATGGAGGTGAACGGCACCTACTACGATAATTTTCAACCGAACGCCCGCATCGCACCCGCGCCCGCCATCGCGATCCGCGACGAAATTTCGGCGGTTTTCCCGACAACGTTTAACTCCACCGGACAAGACTACCAGCATCTCAAGACCAGCGGCTACGAGCTCGAACTCGTCGCCAACCTCACGCGCACCTGGCGGCTCATCCTCAACGCTGCGACCAATAAACTCGTTACCGAGAAGCGCCTGCCGTTGCTAAAAAGTTTCCAAGCCGAGGCCAAGGCGTTGAGGCAGCCCACGCCGCTCCTCGACGCGTTTCTCCTCACGTTTCCCGAGGGCGTGCCCAACGCCGGTTTCACCAAGACGCGCGCCAACATCTTCACGCGCTACGAATTCACCCATGGCGCGCTGAAGGGCCTCTACGTCGGCGGCGGGGCCAACTGGCGCCAGCCCACCTTTCGCGGCAACGCCGTCATCGTGCAGGGCGGCACGGTCCAGTCGCTGTGGTCGCCCCAGTATTTCGTGGTGACCGCGCTGGCCGGTTATCGCGCGAAAATTTTCGCGCGTATAACCACCTTCGCGATCAACGTGGATAACCTGCTCGATAAAGACTACTCCCTCTCCGCCACCACGACGACCGGGTCGTGGGGTCCGCCGCGGAGCTTCCGCTTCACCCTCATGGTGGATTTCTGAGCGGACGCGGGCCGACGTTAGTCGGGCCGGTGGCTTTTTGTCGGTAATCCCTCAGCCCCTGAAAATCCAGTCTTCGAGGAGCCGTCGCCCCAAAATCGAACTTTAGCCGGCACCTGGGTAAACTACCCGCATGATGCTCATGCACCTTTAAAAAAATGCGGTTTCTTGGAATTTGTCGATGACCACCTTGCCCAAGCGCGCGCCTGATCACGGGACGTCGAAGATCTCCGCCAGAACGCGACTGGGCCGTGATTCTCGACCACGACTGCACTCACCAAAGAGGCCACGGCTGGCCCATGCGCCATCCCATCGTGCACGGCCCCTTCACCCCAAAGTCCGCCCGTCGGCTCAATCATTTTTTTTGGCAGCTCCCCCCCCCAACCAAGCCAAGGCCGGCACAGGGAATCAGGGGTTATTCCGCTGCCCCTGTTCGTTTGTCAGGTCGCTCGCTCCTACCATTTATTATGAAATCATCCGCCAAGAAGATCGTCGTGTCGCCGTCTCGCTTGGCTTTGCGGTCCCAGACCCATTTATTATGAAATCATCCGCCAAGAAGATCGTCCCACGTTCCACCACCCCCTTCACCATGACGCCAGCGCAAGGTCAAAGGGGCTGAATTCCAAAATACTTTCCTTGATCTACCCCACCACGCCCTAGGCCTAAAATCCTAAACAGAATCCAGAGTGCGCGGTTGACCCTCCCGCCCCATCCGTTTTCGCTCCCCGCTCATTCTTTTTTTCGAATCCATGAGCCTTAATATCAAACCAGCCAAAACCTGCGCATTTGACCAGATCTCCCTCGGTGAAGTTATGCTTCGCCTCGATCCCGGCGAAGGCCGGATTCGCACCACCCGCGAATTCAAGGTATGGGAGGGCGGCGGAGAGTACAACACCTCCCGTGGACTCCGCAAAGCATTTGGCCTGAAAACCGCCGTCGTCACCGCGTTCGTCGATAACGAGGTCGGCCATCTCGTCGAAGACTTCATCATGCAGGGCGGCGTCGCGACCGATTTCATCACCTGGCGCGAGGACGACGGAATCGGCCGCACCGTTCGCAACGGCTTGAACTTCACCGAGCGCGGCTTCGGTATCCGCGGCGCCGTCGGTAATCCCGATCGCGGCAATACCGCGGCCTCCCAGCTTAAACCCGGCGATGTCGACTGGGATCATATCTTCGGGAAGCTGGGCGTCCGCTGGTTCCACACGGGCGGTATTTTCGCCGCACTTTCCACCTCAACCGCCGAAATCACCGTCGAGGCCGTCAAGGCCGCCAACAAATACGGCACCATCGTCAGCTACGATCTCAATTACCGACCATCACTTTGGAAGACCATCGGCGGACTAAAAAAGGCGCAAGAGGTCAACCGCGAGATCGCCAAATATGTCGATGTCATGATCGGCAATGAAGAGGACTTCACCGCCTCCCTCGGCTTCGAGGTTAAGGGCGCTGAGAAGCTCGGCCATATCGAAACCGACGCCTTCAAGGCCATGATCGAAAGCGCCGTGACGGAATTCCCCAACTTCAAGGTCGCCGCCACCACCTTGCGCCACGTCATCACTGCCACGAAAAACGACTGGAGTGCGATTCTCTGGCACCAAGGAAAATTCCACGAGAGCCGCCAGTATCCCGGTCTCGAAATCCTCGATCGCGTCGGCGGGGGCGATAGTTTCGCCTCCGGCTTGCAGTTCGGCTTTCTTGAATTCAACGACGCCCAGAAGGCCGTTGAATATGGCGCCGCCCACGGCGCCCTCGCTTCCACCACTCCCGGAGATACGTCGATGGCCACTCGCAAGGAAGTCGAAAAAACCTTCGGCGGTGGTGGCGCCCGCGTCGTTCGCTAATCCTCCCCGTCGACGCGGGCGCTCGCGCTCCGTCCCTCCCAGCCCGGGCCCAACCTCCCGGGCTTTTCTTTTTCCAATCTGACTTCATGCGCGAAAATTGCTACCGGTGCTTTTGGCCCAAGCCGCTCTGCTGGTGCGCCTCCATCACGCCGATGGTAACACGCACGCGGATCGTCATTCTCATGCATCCCAAGGAATTCAAGCAGGAGAAAGCCGCCACCGGTCGGCTCACCCACCTGTGCCTTCAGCAGAGCGAACTGCACTGCGGGATCGAATTTGACAACCACGCCCCCGTTCAGGATCTCATCCGCGATCCCGCAAATTTCCCCGTCTTACTCTACCCCGGCCGCGACGCTCTCAACTTGTCCTCTGGTCGGCTCCCACCTGACGCCTTCGCCGGGCGCCGCCTCGTCGTTTTCCTACTCGATGCGACCTGGGCCCTCGGCCGAAAAATGCTCCGGCTAAGCCCCAGTCTGCAGCGCCTGCCCCGCGTCATGTTCACCCCGTCCGCCCCCAGCCGCTACGTGATTAAACAACAGCCTAACGCCGGTTGCCTCTCCACCCTCGAGGCCACCCATGAGCTGCTGACCGCACTCGAAAGCGCCGGCCTCGATCACTACCCGCTCCCAGCCCAATTACTCGGCCTCTTTCAACGTATGCAGGATTTTCAACTGCGCTGCGCCTCCGATCCCGCCCGCTCAGGCTACCGACGCCGCGCCTATAGCGCTCCGGCCGATCGCGCCGCCCCCAGCGGTCGCAGCGCCAACCGCCGCACCCGCGTATTCCAAGCCCCGATCGCGGCAACGCCCGCTTCCACCGACCTTCGCTCGCCCCCCACCACACCCACGCCCGCCTCTTCATAACGCCCCACCGGCTCTCCCCCAAGGCCCACTCAAAAAGAATTCCGCCCCACCGCGGCGCGGCCGAAAAACCACCGCCCCCTGCCCGCCCCCATCTTCCTCGCCGGTATCCCTTCCTCGCCGACAGCTCCCCAAAATAAATTTAACGCAACCATCCTTCTCTTTTTCAAAAACGCCTCCACGCTCTCCCTCCGTGACCAGCGACGAACTTCAGTCTCTCATCGAGGATGCCACCGCCGACTACGCCATCGGTGACACCGATGCCGCCCTCCAAAAATTGGCCCACGCCACGCTTTCCTCCCCAGATTCGTTTGCCGCGTGGCACGCCCTCGCCGAGATCAACTTCTCCGTGCGCCACCTCGATCCCGCGCTCGCCGCTGCTGAACGCGCCCACGCACTCCAACCCGCCGATCTTTTTATCAACACCACCCTTTCACGTATTTGGATGGAAAGGGGCGACAAAGCCAAGGCCGAGCATTTCGGCGCCCAAGCAAAAATCGCCGGATGGAAGGACCAACTAAAAAACCCCGAGCTCCCCGCCTCTCTTTAACGTCAGACGGATCTTCCTTTTCTCCCCGAACGGAATTTTGCGGGATCCGTTGGCGCTCATTTGGGAGGAGAAACGCGTCCGCGGCGGGGTTGGGTGAGGCGGCGTTTGACGGGTTTTTTTAGGGACAACTTTGGAGCCGGCAGCGGCGGCAACA
>CAMDOF010000004.1 GCA_945903465.1 Opitutus sp. GAS368 | reverse complement strand
CCGCTGCCGGCTCCAAAGTTGTCCCTAAAAAAACCCGTCAAACGACGCCTCACCCAACCCCGCCGCGGACGCGTTTCTCCTCCCAAATGAGCGCCAACGGATCCCGCAAAATTCCGTTCGGGGAGAAAAGGAAGATCCGTCTGAAGCGCGAAACCCAGCCCCGCCAACAGTTCGCGTGGTCAACGCGCTGGCCGAAGACCCCGCGGACCACGGGGAGCGCCGTTCGGCATCAGCTGCGCCGGAAGCTAAAACGTACCCTTCAATCCGAAAACCCACGCTGAACCGTAATCCTGCCGCTGGCGAAAACGGGCGATCGCGGGGGTGTTCGGGCCGAAGCGTTTAACATCTTCCGGCGTGCTCCCGACGTTGCGCAGGCTCGCAAAGATGCCGATCCTCTTCGTGACCGCGTAATCGGCATAGATGTCTTCCAAAAGCTTTTTTGAACGCCACTCGTAAGTGCCCGGCTCGATGCCCCGGCCGCTGATCGCACCCAAACGCGCCGGACTGCGATAATTCCAGTTAAGCTTCAGGTTGAATTTCGAACGCGAAAGACTCACGCCCCAGCTGCCGCTGCGAGGTACGTAGCCAGAAAAATTACTCGCGCCCTCCCCCGTTGCTCGCTGCGCGCTCACGTTGGCAAACACCTGCACCCCGCGCGCCCAGTGCGGCAGAAATGTCAGCGCCTGCTTGTAATCGCCCTCCATGCCCGTCATCCGCACCATACGCGTCAGATTATAATTCGTCGCCACATCGTAGCGCGCGTAATCCGACGGATCGAGATTGTAGAGCTCAAGAAATTCGGGGGTCGACGGGAAGCTAATGCTCCCGAAGAAGTTTCGGAAATCTCGGCGAAACGCGCCGACTGAAATCTGCCCGACACGATCAAAATAATATTCGATGCGCACCTTGGTCGTACGAGCGCTCCATGGCTTTATGGCGACATTGTTGACGGATATCCGATTGCTATTTGAGGGCGCCAGGTCGGTGTCCGGCAACGTGAGTCCGCCAGAATATTGGTCGAAGTTGGGACGACCAATCGAGGAATACCAAGAAGCCCGCGCGATCAGGTTCTCTCTCACATTATAGCTCGTATTAATGTTCGGAAAATACCGCAGGTATTCCTTGTCAGCCTGGTAGCCACGATCTCGGTAGGTGAGCGTGGACACCCCGAGCGCATCGGTCGTCGGAATGATGAGCAGCGGCCGACCGAGAGTTCCGTTCGCCGCGCTGGGAGCCCGGATAAATTTACCCTGCGCATCGCGCTGATAGTTGAGTGTCGGGTCAGTGAGTGGCCCTTGCGCGCTTACATTCGTCTGCTCCAAGCGGAGACCGCCAATGAACTTCAGCCGCCGTTCAAAAAAAGCGATATCAGCGCGCAGGTAGGCCGACGAAATAATCTCCTGGGCGAACTTCGACTGATCAATGAGCGAGCGATACGCGCTGTTGGGCGTGTTGAGCGCAAAGTAGCCCGGATGCGCTTGGTAGAGCGCATACAATTTCTCCTGGCCGACCCATTGAATTTTGCCAAAGCCGAAAGGTGCAATCCGCTGAGAGAACGTCTCATCGAACACCACGGCAGCACTATCATCGTTACCGAGCGGAGTGGTGCTCGCGCGGCCATCTGCGCCCACGAAATTCCATGACGGGGAATACTTCCGGATATCGCGCACGGACTGTTTTGCCTCCAAGCCTGCCTTGATTAAAAACGGAATGCCGTGCGGAAAAAAATCGCGCCGCAAATTGGTAAACACAGTGCGCTGCAGGTCGGAAGATTCTTGATAGCCCATACTGGCGGACGTCAGCGAGTAGTTCGCGAGGTTGTACGGATCCACGGGCAGACCGCCGGCATCCGTCACCGCGACCCGGCCGGGACGGAGATAAAAATTATCATCGAAATTGATCGTTACCCCGTTGCGCGTCGCGACCGAGTTATTGAAAAAACCGCGATACTCGTCGCGGTAGTGATTGCTCGCGTGGGAATTTCCCAGCCCAAGCTCCGCTTTCCACAAGGGACCATCGTGCCGGTAGGTAAGCGTCGGGGTGTAGGTGGTCCCGGACTTCTGGCGCATGCCGCTGTTGTTCAGGCGAATTTGACCCGCGCCTGGTTGCCCGTGGGTGAAAGTCGGACTGAAATTGCCCGGCGCCACTCGGTTTACGACAAATGATAACATGCGATTGCTAAGTTCCGCATCGAAAAATGCCCATTGAAACGAGAGTGAAACCCGATCGTTGCGAGCAAGTTTGTAGTCCATGGTAAAGCCGAAGGAGGTGCGCTTGCTGAATTTATTCGCGTCTTGGACCGCGTAGTCGGAAAGGTACGGCTGGTCGACGGTGGTATCGGGAAACTGACTCGTCGGAAGAGCGCCGGTGCCGGGAGTCGTGATACCGTTCGTCGTCGCGCCGACGCCGCGCCAGTTAGTTTGCGAGAAATCTTCACTCGTATACTGGGTGCTGTTGGCGCCAGAAACCGTGAATCCGAACTTCTTATTCACGGGCACGACCCAAGAAAAATCGAAGCCTGGTTGGATTTTATGGGTCGGCTTTACCCGGGGCCCGGGCGTTTTTGTCCAGTCCTTGTAGTTATCCTTCATCATCAGGAAGGCCGTACTATTGAAGACCGGTCGCACCCGCTCAAAGGCCGAGCGTGGCACCATATTGACGGAACCAGCCAAGGCGGAGCCCGGAGATTCGGGGGTCGGCGAATGGTGCACCTCGAAGCGCGCGATATTATTCACGGAAGTCTGCTCAAGTTCGATGCTGCGAGACGTGCCCGATGACTGCGCACTCGCGAGCGCGAACCCGCCCACGGTGATCGGGACATTATTAGACGGCACCCCGTTCATCGAAATTGTTCGCATGTCGCCGCCGCCCGTATCGACCGTGATGCCTGGAAGAAATTTAAGAAAATCACCCACGTTGCCCTCGACGACGGCGCCAAATTCGTCTGCAGAGACCACATTTACGATATTGGCCGCGAACCGTTGCTCGTTGATGGCAATGGCGGCGGCATCCATCTCCTTGGACGTCTCCACTACGAACGAGTCGAGCTTGACGACGCTACCCAGTTTCTCGGCGGCCAAGCGACTCTGCCCTGAATTAAGATTAAAATCGTGGAGAACCGTTGAGCCGGCCGCGACGACTACCGAGGCGCTCTGGGACTCCTGCCCGGTAAAAAAAACTCGGATCTTGGCAACGCCGGAGGGAACCAGCGTCAGCCGAAACTGGCCCGCCGAGTCGGTGAAGGTTTCCAGCGCCGTTCCCTCGACGGTGACGCGGGCACGTTCCATGAATTCCCCTGTGCGGGCATTGCTTACGCGACCCTCGATCGTGCCGATCCCCACGATCTGCGCAACAACCGTGGCGGTAAAAAAAACGAGCGGCGCGAAAGCCGAGAGCAGAAAACCACGAAGCGAAATGGGTAGCGGCATAGGAAAAACAGGGAAAAGAAAAGACGTAGCATGTGTCGGTAGGTTGCGTGGCGATCAAACTGGATTCGCGGCCGCCCGACAAAGCCAGGCCGGCGAGCTCCGATGATCGCGGTGAATAATTCATGGCGAACGCGCCCGCGCCTGCCCATGCAGTCACCTGCGATAGGCGGGGCGCTTCCCCATTAAGATTAGATCCGGTTTAAAAAGAGACGCTTGATCCCAGTCGTGGGCGTTCACCGTGGCGCGGGTTTACTAACGTCCCCTGAAGTCTGGAGATTTTTCGTAGCGGCGAGCGCCGGCGGCTTGGTGGTCGGCCCACTCACTGGTGCTCACGGGCTGGCTGGCCAATCATTTTTTCTTCTGGGCAATGGCGAATTGCCGAAAAAGGTCGGCGCCTATCACCCCAGGTCGACCTCGCGCGATCCCAAGACCTCGCCCGCGCCAGCACGATCGGGCCCTGGGCTTTTGGTCTGGCACCCAAACGCGGCAAGGACACGGGTTGCTTCAGAATATCAAGCGCAGAGCACGGACGCTCCCTATCAAAATCAAGCCCAACGCACCGACCCAAGAGCCGAATACCCAAGGGTTAAAACGCGCGGTTTCGAAACGGGCGCAACTCTGGTGTTTTCGCCGGAGGGCTCACGCCCCATCGACGCATTTAACTTCTTTGATGGGCCACTTTGTGACCGTCAGCCCTTTCGCCGCGCGGTGCCTCACCGGGACGCGCGTCAGGTCAAATACCAGTTCGCGCACGCTGGCGCCGCTGCGGCCATCGATCAGCACGCGCAGCTTCTTCGGCATCGTTTTCTCCGTCGGGCTCACTTGAAAGTACACCACCGACGCCCCCTCGCTGTTCACCAAGGGGTAAAGTTTATCACGAGATAAACCACCAATCTGAAACCGTTTCGCGAACGCTTTGCCCGTCTCTTTGTCTTGATAGATCATCGAATAAAATGCGCTATCGCCATCCTTCGGTAAAATCGCGCAGTGAATAATATTTCTACCCATAAAAACCTTATCAGCGACCTTTGCGACTTTAAGTGATCCATCCCGCATGAAAGTGAGCACGATATCCAAAATCGTGCATTCCTGAACAAACTCATGCTGCCGCCAGTTAAGCCCGATGAAACCATCCTCACGATTAACATAAAGACGTTGGTTCACTGAAACGACTTCCGCCGCGTTGATCTGCTGGATCTCATCATAACTCGTACGGCGCCGCAGCCCCTTGCCATATTTTTCCTGGAGCATCTCGAACCAAGCCACCGCGTAAGCCGTCAAGTTCTTTAGATTCACCTTGGTCGCCTTGATCCCTTCCTCAATCCGCTTGATGGCTTCGTCCGCTTGAAACCGATTAAACGCGGATATGCGCTTGATGCGAATCTCGGTCAGACGCGTGATATCATCATCTGACACCGGACGCCGCAACTGGCCGATGAACGGCTGGAGCCCCTCACGGATCTCCGCCAGCACACTGTCCCAAGTCTTGGACTTCTCGATCCGCCGGTAAATTCGCTCCTCGATGAAAATCCGTTCGAGCGAATCCCCGTGCCACTGCTGCTCGTGCTCCTCGAGCTTGATCGCCAGCTCCCGTTGCAGGAGCGCTTTAGTTTGATCGACGTTGCGACGCAGGATTTCACGCACGCCAAGAAACTCGGGTTTGTCTTCACCTGTTTTGTCATCCGAAACAATCACGCAGGCTGAGGGCGAAATGTTCTGCTGACACCCCGTGAACACAAAGAGCTGCTGGATCACCTGCTCAGGGGACGAACCCTGAGGCAAATGCACGAGAATCTCCACGGTCTCGGACGTATTATCGTCCACGTGCTTAACCTTAATTTTCCCCTTCGCGTTCGCTGCGAGAATCGACTCGATCAATGTTTCAGTCGTTGTGCCATACGGTAGTTCCGTGATCGCGAGAATGTACTTGGAACGAACCTCAATCTTGGCGCGGATCTTTACTTTCCCCCCGCGCTCACCGTCGTTGTACTCAGCGAAATCCGCAATGCCACCCGAAGGGAAATCAGGGAAAATCCGGAACGTCTTGCCGTTAAGATGATTGATCGCCGCCCGACATAAATCATTAAAATTGTGGGGTAGAATTTTCGTGGATAGCCCAACTGCAATTCCCTCTGCACCATCGAGGAGCACAATGGGGAACTTGGCGGGCAGAGTCACCGGTTCCTGGGCCCGACCGTCGTAACTGAGCTGCCAGTGGGTGGTCTTCGGATTGAAGAGCACATCCTTAGCGAAAGGCGTGAGACGCGCCTCAATGTAGCGCGGCGCGGCCGCCTCATCGCCCGTGAGGCTATTGCCAAAGTTCCCCTGTGGCTCGATGAGGAACCCACGCTGGCCAATCGCCACAAGCGCCGCCCCGATCGAAGCGTCGCCATGCGGGTGGAGCGACATGCTCCGCCCCACGATGTTAGCCACTTTGTGAAACCGACCATCATCCATATCCCACAGCGTATGGAGAATGCGCCTCTGGACCGGTTTGAGCCCATCCCCGAGATGCGGCACCGCGCGATCGAGAATCACGTAGCTCGCATACTCTAAGAACCAGCCGCGATAACTCTTCGCGAGCGGAGAATCTTCCGTCTGCACATTATCACCGCCACGGCGTTTGGGTAGCTCGGCAACCGGCTCAGTCCCAGCGCTCACCGGTGCGGCGGGCGCGGTCGCAAGCTCAGCCGCGGTGGCGGCCGTCGAAGGAGCCGGCGGCACCACGGCCGGGCCCCCTCGCCCCGAAAGAAAGTCGGCATCTCGGCTATTTTCTAGCGGCAGCTCGGGCTGATCTGAGTCGGACGGCGGGCGATTCTTCTTGGGCATACGGGCGGTAAGCTAAAATAAAAAGGAAGACGTTGGCACGAGCGGAATAAATACGTCAAGGCATGGCGACACCCGCAAAAGCGAACAACTCCCCGAGCCGGCGCCGGCACCAAGAACGACCAGCGGCCATTCGACATCCCCGGGCAGGCCCGCATCGGGACGGGAACGTGATGCCCCCTCAGCTCTTAGCGAACAACTGTTTAAAATGTGCCGCGGTCTCTTGGGGATCGTCCTTCACCCGCACCCACCAACGGCCACTCTTATTCAGCAATTTTTCTGAGTCAGTGTCCGATGCGCCGCGCAGCATAATCTGAAAATGGACCTCCGCTTCATTAGCAGAAGGCGTCTTCACAAAGATGATGGTGAGGGAAGCATCTTTCAGCGAGTCGAACATTTGCGGATCACCCGCCATAACTAAACGATTTAAACCAGCGTAGACCTCGACGGCCGAAAACGACTCGCGCGCCTTGCCGACCGTGCGACCAAAGAAAAGGCCGAGGATCTCCTGCGTCTCCTTCGCTTTGCTCGACTGCGCACCCAAAAAAATAGGCAGCACCGCCGCCTTCATCTCCTCGAGATCACTCGGCAACACATCGGTCGCGGCCTTCGTGGCATCCTTGCGCGCATACGCACTCCAATACCGCTGAAAAACATCCTCAATCGGCTTGGTATTCGCGGCGTGAGCGACGACTGAAACGGTTAAAGCGAGGGCAATTAAGAGGACTTGCTTCATAGGGTTAATGAGACGTGCAGGGATGAAGAAAAAGTACGCGCGAGAGAAGCCAGAAGTGAAAAGTCCAAAATTCAGCCGGTGGGAAGGCCACCCGGACGCCCGCCCAAAGACGCGCACCGGCCGTTTGGCGCGCTTTAATTCTTTAACGCGCGACCATTCCCGCGGTGGTTTCTCGCTCGGCCCGCGTTCGTTTTACCAAGCGCCACCGCCACGAATCGAGTTCCGGCCAACTGGCGACGCTCAGGTTGATTTCCAGAACATCGCCCACGTTAAAATCCGCTCGATCACATCTTAAAATACGAAATCCCCAGTGCGGCGCCCGCCCGGCGTCCAAAGGAGAAGAACCCACGTAGAGGTCATTATCGACGCGCGCTCGAAAATAGATGGCATAACCATCCATCCGCCCAGCGCGCAACACCGTCCGCGTAAAGGTAATATCGCGCGGCATCGCGGACTCTATGACGGTATGCAGATCGATCGATAACACCGGTTCCGGTTCGCCGATAAAATGCTCCACCAGATTGAGATCGCTGCTGACGAGGTGGTAGTACCCGGGTTCCTGCGGGCGGTTGCGCTCCAACGAGGAATAATCGTAGCCGCACACATTCAGCTCCCAAATAAACGGCACGTGACGATAATCGCGCAACTTGACCGGCTCACAGTAAAAATCAAAACAGCTCGGCAATATCAAACCGCCTGGCTTCAGCAAACGATCCCGCAGATCGGTTACATTCGCCACCATCGATTCGTCGAACAAACAATCGCCCATTTGCTCGTGCAGAATCACGTCCACGCGCTCGTCCAGGGAAAAAGCCGTGCTATGCTTGCCGATAAATTTAACGTTCTGGACTCGGTTCGCCACCGCCAAACTGCGAGCATGTTTAAGAATGTCCGAGTGATCAATCGCATAGACCTGGGAAGCGCCGCGACGCGCCGCCATTGCCGCGAGAATTCCGGTGCCCGTCCCCAAGTCGATCACCCGCGCGCCGGGTTGCACATGGCGACTGATGGCCGCCTGGTAGAAACGCATCCGCGGCCCGTCCGCTAACATTCTTTCTTGCTGGTGAAAACTCGCGAAGTACCGCTCATTAAATGCGCGATAACCAGCCTCGGTCGACGCACCCAATTCCACGAAAAACCATCGTCCCAAACGAGGGCGCGCGAACAACCAAGCGCGCACGCGGACAGCGCCGCGACGTAGCCACGAGAAGACCCTCGCGCTGGAACGAATAAGCCACAGTGGTGCCATAGAAAAATATTTCAAAGTGAACGAAGTACGCCAAACGAACCGGCGAGCAGCGACCATTGCCGCGAGCGAAGCACCGGCGGCCGCCGCTTACGAAAGAATGCGCAAGATCGAACCAGAGGCCCGCAGAAACGTTCGGGGAGCCCCGTCCCAGGCCGGGCCTTGCCGCCACTCGGCGCTAAAAGCTTTAGGGGCGCTGGGTTTCGACCGGCCCCAGCTCAAAACTGATTTTTCGCTCAATGACCTCACGCAAAGCCGTATCTTCCGCGCTTAGTTTTTCGAGCGACTCTACCAGTGGCCGATTCCCGCGGCGCAATTGTTTCACGCGACGAGAGATCACGTTTACGAGAATATTGGGATCATCGATCACCAACTGGGCCGCCCGAACGTAATCATCACGCATAGTGTAACCGCAGAAAAAAGACCCGATTCGAGCGAAGGGCTCGGAGATGCGCATCAAAATAAACCTGCGGGCGCGAATCTAGTGGCGGCCGCGATTTAAAAGCGACGACTATCGAAGCGACCCCTCGTAAAAACCCTGGGACCGCCCACCCCGGGCCGGCGCCAATACCTCTGGTCCCGCGCATCTCGGCGTACCAGCGCCCACTCATTTTTATCTAAGCGCGGTCGCCCTTGACTCCAAAAAAAAGCCGGCGGCTAACCCGAAAGTTAACATCGCCGGTGCAAAAGAGCCGCCTAAAAAATAAGGCGACTGAGCTTGATTTTATCCAGCGCCGCGAGGCGACGCTGCTCAAAATCAAGAGCCCTTCTTCGCGCTCTTGGCCTGCTTCTTTTCTTTAGCCGTCTTCAACGGGGCCTTCTTGGTCTCTTTCTTGGAGTTTTGTGATTTAGCCATATTATAACCTATTTTTTTGTTAACGTGCTGAGAAAACTAACAACCCCAAAAGCACGGCACGATATCGTCTTGTTGGAGGAAGCGGAAAAGGTTGCACGCGAATAAACGCGCGTCGACATCTTTCTCAGGTAAATTTAGAAACTTGCCGCTAACGTTCCCGCAGAATCCGCAAGGCCTCCTGTAAATCGCGATCGCGGCCGTTGCGCAAATCGTCCAGCGAACGGGCCACCACCACGTCGGGCTCCACGCCGCGCCCCTCTAAACGGTGACCGCTGGGCGCGACGTAATCCTCTCGGCTCAATTGCAACTGCCCACCATCCGGCAACCGGTGAAACCAACTTGCCAGAACCGCCCCAGCCGTGCGCCGGCCAACCACCACCGCCCGCCCGTGATACTGCAGTACCGCCGCGAAAATCTCCGCCGCACTCCCCGTGGCCCCGTCGACCAATATCACCACCTGGCCCCGATAATTAGCGGAACCGAGCTGCCATGAATTTTTTACTCGGCGCACATGATCTCGTCCGATGAAGGCGCCACAATCAACCGGATGATCAAAAAATTCGCCCACACTGATACCTAGTGAAAAAGTCTCTCCGCCCGAGTTGCGCCGCAAATCGATGACAACTCCGGGCGCCCCGTAATGCTCGCTTAATTGGCGACTGAACCAGCGGCGGTCGACCCCGGAAAACTCGTCAAATCGCAGATAAATAAAACCGTCCGCCAACCGCTTAAAAACTTGCTGAGCCACGGTCGGCAGACGCTTCGCCGCCAGTGCCAACCGGATCGGCGCATTATACCCATCCAAAAAATCCCAAAGGGCCACCTCCCCGTCCGCGGGGTTAAAGTCAATCTGTACTCCCAAAGGTTCACCATTACGCGCCACCGCGAGCCAACCCGCCTGCACGCCCGCCATCGCGGCTGGACTACCCGGTAAAACGTCCTGCACGCTCCACGCGTCCTCGACCCGGGTTAGATAAAAACCGGTCCGCGCCCGCTCGCGGTTCCGGCGCTCCACCACCTGAGCGGGCGTAATGGCGTGCGTATGGCTATCACCCAGCGGGGCCAGCAGCGCATTCAACACACGATAAAGAGCTCGCTCGTCCGACGCCATTGCCGCGGCCTCACCGTGGACCGCCGCAGCTTCCTGCCAATCGAGACCACCCAGGTTAACGTCATAGTGCTTGCGGTTAACCAAATCCCAAACCACATCAAAAACATGGAGATTCCGCTGCGCCTGCTCCCGCGGACTTATCGCCAATCCCTCGAGCGAAATCCTCGCCGCTGGCCGCGTCACGCAGCCCGAAAAAAAAAGCAAAACAAGCGCGCCCGAGACCAGTCGACGGACTCCGGACCAAATGGCCGGACGCATGTGGACTCGAAGGTGCGCGCGCCCGCGGTCCGACCACTTGCTCAAAACACCCGCACCCCACCGGCGCTCAGACGCAGTTGCCTCGGTCATCGGCCCTCGCCCTGGGCCGCCAGCCCGTCCCGCGCCTGAACAGCGCAGCGTGCCCTGCCCGCTCACACCGCCACCAGATCCTTCTCGACCCGCAAATTTCCAATAATAAATTCCTGACGCTCTGCAGTGTTTTTTCCCATGAAGAAACCGAGAAGCTCATCGCTGTTAAAAAGGTGATTCAAGCTCACCGGTTCCAACCGGATATTTTCCCCGATGAAATCCTTGAACTCACCCGCGGAGATTTCGCCAAGACCTTTGAAACGCGTGATCTCATGGCTCGAACCCAAAGAGGCCATTGCCAATTGCTTTTCACGCTCCGAGTAGCAATAGATCGTTTTTTTCTTATTCCGGACCCGAAACAGCGGCGTATCGAGAATGAAGAGGTGCCCGTTCCTGAGGAGATCGGGAAAAAACTGCAGGAAAAATGAAATCAGCAGCAGCCGGATATGCATGCCGTCAACGTCGGCGTCAGTCGCGATGACAATCTTATTGTAACGCAGACCATCAAACCCGTCCTCGATATTCAGCGCCGACTGGAGGAGGTGAAATTCTTCATTCTCGTAAATCACTTTTTTGGACAGGCCGTAGGTGTTGAGCGGTTTGCCCTTCAGCGCGAAAACGGCTTGCGTCTGCACGTCGCGGGTCGCCGTCAGAGAACCCGCCGCCGAATCACCTTCCACAATAAAAAGCGTGGTCTCCTCGGCGCGCGGATTAGGGTCCCCGAGATGCAGCCGGCAGTCGCGGAGTTTTCTATTATGAAGCGAGGCTTTCTTCGCCCGCTCACGCGCGAGATTGCGGATTCCTGCGAGCTCTTTCCGCTCATGCTCATTCGCTTCAATCTTCTTTTTCAGGGTCTCCGCCATCTCCTTATGCTTGTGGAGATAAATATCCAAAGACTGCTGCATGAACTTGCCGACGAAATCCTTGAGGCTGGGCCCGCCGGGGCCGATGGTCGCCGAACCAAGCTTGGTCTTTGTCTGGGATTCGAATATCGGCTCCATCACGCGCACCGCCACCGCGGCATCGATCGACTGCCGGACATCCGCGGCATCGTAGTCACGTTTAAAAAAGTTACGGATCGTCTCCACGAGCGCTTCTCGGAAGGCGGTCAAGTGGGTGCCGCCCATCGTGGTGTGCTGACCGTTAACAAACGAAAAATATTCCTCGCCGTAGTGAGCCCCATGGGTGAAAGCCACCTCGATATCTTCACCCTCGAGGTGGATAATTGGGTAGAGGGGATCTCCACTCAGATTCTTCTGGAGGAGATCGCGCAAGCCGTGCTCGGACTTGAAGGACTTGCCGTTAAACGTCAGCGAGAGCCCACGGTTTAGAAAGGCGTAGTTCCAGAGCATATCCTCAATGAACTCCGGCCGAAAACGAAACTCTTTCCCGAAGAGCGCCTCATCCGGAGTAAACTCCACCAACGTCCCATTGCGCTCCTCGCTCTTGGCGATCTTGTGCTCCTTCCGCAATTTCCCCTGAGCAAACTCCACGAGCTTGCTCTGCCCCTCGCGAAACGCTTGCGCCCGATAGTCCAGCGCCAAGGCATTCACCGCCTTCTGCCCCACTCCATTCAGGCCAACCGATTTCTGAAACGTCTCACTATCGTACTTCGCCCCCGTATTAATAATCGATACGCAATCGATCAACTTACCTAGCGGAATGCCGCGGCCGTAATCGCGAATGCGCAGGGTGCGATCGGTCAGCGTCACTTCAATCTTCCGACCGAAGCCCATGGTAAATTCATCAATGCAGTTATCAATCGTCTCCTTCAAGAGGACATAAATACCGTCCTCCGCATGAGTCCCATCGCCAAGCCGCCCGATGTACATGCCCGGGCGCAAACGGATGTGCTCGAGCGACGAGAGCGTCTTGATACTAGCTTCAGTATAGGCTTGGGCCATGGGAACGTGAAAGGTGGATGACAAAAGGAGTCGCGCGGGCGGACACCGTGCAACGAGGAAACTGGCCGTAGCGTCCGCGCCGAAGCGTTTCTGACAAGCGAAATTCCGCGGCGATGCATGAACCTTCGGCCAAGCGATCGCCGCTCAGCCTCGTGCGAGCATACCACGACGCCGCGCCCAAGGGTCCAGCCGCTTGGGCGACGCGATCCTACGTCAGCGGACCTCGTGATATGATGTCGCTCACTTAAAATGATCCACTTCTGCTCACATAAATGGACCGAACTCCAAAAAAGCTGCTCGGATAATTGACCCTCGTTCATCCTCGTGAACGCTCTTTCCTCCTCTGAGCACGTCAAAAAAACCGGAACTCCTTGGAAAAGGAAGCAGATCACCGGTGGATCAGTTTAACTGAGCAGCGGTGGGTCAAAATAGTTGAGCGCCATCGTCGTGATACCGCGCCCAACCGGAAAACCGCACCCAGCGGCAAAACGCTTGATGGTTAGCCGTGCCGAACGGCAGCTTGCACGCCGGCTCCCAGCTTGTTTTGCTAAGGGTGAGTGATTTCAACTGCGCGCCGCCTCTCCCACGCCCATGGCTTTCTTGAACTAGGGATGCTGGCCGCCGCCGCCAGCGAACTCGCGCAGATCACCGCGACCGACGCGTCCCGAGTGGAAGTCAGGTCGCTCCTGCTCACGGTACTGCACGAACAACAAAAATGGCCTGAAGCGCAAACGGTCGCCGCTGAACTCATTCACGGTGGGGCGAAGGACGCTGGTATCTGGATTATGTGGGCGTACGCCACCCGTCGCGCCGATTCGCTGGTCGGGGCAGAACGTATTTTGCACGAAGCCGTCAAAGTCCATCCGGACGATCCTACCATTCAATTCAACCTCGGATGTTATGCCTGCCAACGTGGCAATCTGCAAGTCGCCCGCCATCACGTCGGCCGCGCCATCGCCCTCGCGCCCCACTTTGCGGCGCTGGCCGCCACAGATGCCGACCTCGTCGCCCTGAGGGTCGCGGACGCGGCGGACCGTCCGACCGATTCATGATTTGACGACCACCGAAGCCGCGGGCCACTTCCCCTTCTCCGATGTCTGCTCCGCCAATCCTCGAACTCCGCCAAATACAAAAATCATTTGGCGGTGCCTGGGCTTTGCGAGGCGTCGACTTCGATTTGTATCCCGGCGAAGTGCACGCGCTCCTGGGTGAAAACGGCGCAGGTAAAAGCACGTTAATCAAAATCATCACCGGCGCCCACCCGCCTGACGCGGGCACCGTCAAGATCGGCGGAAACGTGGTGACTGGCCTCACGCCCGCCACCACTCAAAAACTCGGCATCTCTTGCATTTATCAGCAACCCGCACTTTTCCCCGATCTTACGGTTGCGGAAAACATTGCCTTACGCCTGGAGACGGGCGCGAAGCTGCGCCGGATCGCCTGGCCCGCGCGGCGTGCCCGTGCCCGAGATCTCCTTTTCCGCCTCGGCGCCGCGATCTCGCCGGAAACCGAAATCCGGCACCTTTCCATGCCCGAGCAGCAACTGGTGGAGATCGCCTGCGCGATTGGCGCCGGCGCCCGCATCGTGATCATGGACGAACCCACCGCCGCACTGACCCAGAAAGAGCAGCAGCGGCTCTTCAACGTGGTGCGGGATTTGCGCAAAAGTGGGGTGGGGGTAATTTATATTTCACATCGTCTTGAGGAGATCTTCGCCCTCGCCGACCGAGTGACCGTTTTGCGTGACGGGCAAAGTGTGGGCACGCAGCCGGTCGCAGCCATTAACCAAGCCACCTTGATTAAGATGATGGTCGGGCGCGAAGTGACCCAAAATTATCCTAAACGCACGACCCCGCTCGGAGCAGTCGTCCTCAGGCTGGAGAACCTTGGTTGTGCGCGCGCAGGCGTGCAGGACGTGAGTTTCTCGCTGCACGCCGGAGAGATTTTCGGACTTGCCGGTCTGGTGGGAGCAGGGCGCACGGAGCTAGCGCGTATCCTCTTCGGCCTGACCCCCGCCGATTCCGGCGAGATTCGGCTCCACGAAAAATCGGTGGCGTTGAGCTCTCCGCAAGCCGCCGTCGCCCGAGGCATCGCCTATGTGCCGGAGGACCGGCGCCGCCATGGCGTCGTGCTGGAAATGGCCCTCGAGGAAAATATCAGCATGGCGAGCCATCGCCGGCTTTTTCCTCGCCGCTGGCTGCAGACCGCGGCCGAGGACAGGCTCGCGCGCGGGTTCATCCGCGACCTTGCCATCAAATGTGCCGGGCCCAGCGCCCTCGGCGGCAGTCTCTCGGGAGGGAATCAACAAAAAGTCGCGCTGGCGCGCTGGCTCGCGACGAAGCCGATCGTTTTGATTCTCGACGAACCCACCCAAGGCGTCGATATCGGGGCCAAGGGTGAGATTCATAAAATAGTCCGCCAACTCGCGCACGAGGGGATCGCGGTGCTGCTGATTTCGAGCGACCTCCCGGAAGTACTCGGAATGAGCGACCGGATCGGGGTGATGCGCGCCGGCAGGCTGACCGCCATTTTACCAAGGGGAAGCGACGCGGCGACGGTCATGAGCGCAGCGCTCGGCCAGAGCGAACTGGATCCAGTATGAACCGTTATTTCCGCGAACTTTCTGTGACGGGAGCGCTGGCGATTATTCTGCTGGGCCTCGCCGCCTTTGCGCCCGCCTTCTTCCAGCCCCAGCCGCTGCTGTCACTCGCCACCCGCGAAGCGCCGACACTCATCGTAGCTGGCGGCATGGCGCTGGTCATCATCACCCGGCAGATCGATATTTCAGTCGGCTCGCAATTTTCAGTAAGCGGCATTTGTGCCGGACTCTTGGCGGCGCGCGGCTGGCCACTCCCTCTCGTACTCATCGCTGCGATCTCGATCGGCGCGCTCCTCGGCGCCCTCAACGGTTTGCTGGTGGCGGGGCTACGGCTACCATCGATTGTGGTGACTTTGGCCACAATGGTCACGCTCCGCCAGGGGCTTAATCTCGTGAGGCAAGGCGAGTTCGTCAATTTGCCCGATTCCATCCAGTGGTTCGGCTTGAGCCAAGCTGCCGGCCAATGGGCGCTCGTGATCTTCACGCTCCTTTTTACGGTTGGCCTGGGAGTCGCCCTGCGGCACATCGCCGCCGGCCGGTTGGTCTACGCCGTCGGCACCGATGCGGAGGCCGCTCGGCTGGCGGGCATCTCCCCGCAACGCGTGACGTTCTGCGCCTTTGTCTGCCTCGGCGGACTCACGGGCCTCGCCGCGATGATGAATCTCGTGCAGTCACCGCAGATCCAACCCCTCTCCGGCCAAGGGATGGAGCTGAAGGTCATCGCGGCCGTCGTCGTTGGCGGGGTCGCCATTTCAGGAGGCCGCGGCAACCTCTGGGGGGCGCTTGCCGGTCTGATGCTCCTCGCCTGCATCGCACCCGCACTCACTCATCTCCACGTGGAAGCCTATTGGGAAAAAGCGATTCAAGGCGGCATCATTCTGCTCGCCGTCATGGCGGATGGCTGGCGCGCGCGCAAGGGGGGCCGTTGAGCCATGCGGACCGAACCCCAGCCGAGCCCTCGCGATTGGCCGACCCGGCTGCTCCGGCACGAAATGCTGTTGCTGTACGTGCTCCTCGCCGAATGGCTTTTCTTTTATTTCGCCGGAACAACGGTTAATCGAAAGGGCGTGCTGGTGGGTTTCGGGACGCTCGACCGGCAATTCGACATCCTCCGACACTCCTGCGAAATTGGGCTGCTCGCTCTCGCGCTAACCCCGATTATTCTGACGGCGGGTATCGATCTTTCCGTGGGATCACTCCTCGGTCTCTGTGCAATCCTCTTCGGTAAACTATGGCACGACGGCGGACTTTCGTTACCGCTCGCTACGACCCTCACCTTGATCCTCGGTGGCATCGGCGGAGCGCTCAATGCTACCCTGATCACCGCACTGCGCCTTCCCCCGTTAATTGTCACGCTCGGCACCTACTCGCTTTTCCGCGGACTGGCCGAGGCCATCACCCGCGGCGCCATCACCTACACCGATTTCCCGGGGGAATTTCTTTTTATCGGTCAGGAGCGTTGGCTCGGTCTGCCGACCCAGGCTTGGCTATTTTTTACCGTCGCCCTTGCCGTCACGCTGCTAGTCCACCGAACCACCTTCGGCCGTTCCTTCCGCGCCATTGGATTTTCACCGGAAGGGGCGCGGTACGCCGGATTACCCGTGGCGCGCCGCCTCGCCCTCGTCTACACTCTCGCAGGGATCATCGCCGCCCTCGCAGCCATCATTTACACAGCGCGACTCGGCCAGGCCAAGGCCGACGCCGGCACCGGCTATGAATTGTTCGCGATCACCGCCGTAGTCCTCGGCGGCACCAGTATTTTTGGTGGAACCGGCAGCGTCTACGGCACGCTCCTGGGGGTCGCCGCCATCGCCGTACTCAAAAACGGCCTCGCCTGCCTGCCCGTCGTGATGCGGATGAACGCCGCTGAGGAAATGGCTGGCCTCCTCACCGGCGCGCTCCTTTTGTTCGCCCTCGCCGGCAGTGTGTTGCCAAAGCTATGGGCCGCCGGCCGCTCCCGCCGGTCCCCGCCATCATCCCCTTAAGCCCACCTCACCTCTCCTTCGCTATGAAATCTCGCATCCTCCGTTTAACCGTCGCGGTCGGCCTCATTCTCGGCAGCGCGCTCAGCACCCGTGCCGCCGCGACCAAGCTCGTCGTCGCCTTTCTACCTAAATCAAAGGGCAACGCCTACTTTATCTCCTGCAAGGGAGGTGCGGAAAAGGCGGCCAAGGAACTTGGCGTCGAGCTCCTCTTCGATGGCCCCACCGACTCAAATGCGGCCAAGCAAAACGAGATCGTTGAAAACTGGATCACCCTTGGCGTCGACGTAATCGCGGTCGCCGCCGAAAATAAAGAAGGTATCTCCACCGCGCTGCGCAAAGCCCAAAAACAGGGTGTCAAGGTCGTCACCTACGATGCCGATGCCATGCCAGATGCCCGCAGCTTCTTCGTGAACCAGGCGACGCCCGAAGGCATCGGGCACGCGCTGATGGACGACGCGGCGCGCCTCCTTAACCAAGAAGGCGAATTCGCGATGATCACCGCCACGCTCACCGCGGCCAATCAACGCGAATGGCAAAAATATATCGAGGCCCGGCTCAAGGAGAAATACCCCAAAATGAAACTGGTCGCCGTTCGCCCCTGCGATGACCTAAAAGATAAAGCGCAATCCGAGGCCACCGCTCTGATGAGCGCCCACCCCAATTTAAAGCTCATCATGGCCATCTGCTCCCCTGGCGTCCCCGGTGCCGCGGAGGCCGTAAAGCAGGCCGGCAAAACGGGAAAAGTTAAAGTTATCGGCCTCGGCCTCCCGAACGAGAACCGTCGCTATGTCCACGAGGGAGTCACCGACAGCGTCATCCTTTGGAACACCAGCGATCTCGGCTATCTCACCATTCATGCCGGCGTCGCCCTCGCCAAGGACCAACTCAAAAAGGGGGCCAAGGAATTCACAGCCGGAGCCCTCGGCACGTTTCAAATCCAGGGTGATAACATTCTGCTCGGGAAGCCGTTTGTTTTTAACAAAGCCAACATCGATCAGTTCAATTTCTAGGTCGGCCGCAGGTGCCCCTCCTGCCCGATCATTTCTCGCGCCTCGTGGAGGCTGATCCAGCCGACCTTAAGCGCGCTGTAATTTATGCGGGCGGCGGCACGCTGGCGCCCGAGGCGACCGAACCGCAGGTCCCGCGGGGCCACCGTGCACGCACGATCGGCAAATGAACGCAGGGGGCCCGGGGCCCGCTTTGCCGAGCGTTACGCGGACGGCCCAGCCAGCCGCGTCGAAGAAATCTCGATCGAAATCCTTCAGGTCTCACCTCAAAATCAACCGCGGCGCCGCCGCTTCGGCCCCCAGCAAGCGCTCCGCTAATCTGCATCCAGCTACCGGATACGCCCACCCCGTCACGATACCTCCCGTCACCTCACGCCAATAACGGCGCCACGACTCGACCTTGGACATCCGTCAGCCGGAAGTGCCGGCCTTGAAACTTAAACGTGAGACGCTCGTGGTTCACCCCGAATTGATGCAACAAAGTCGCGTGCAGATCGTGCACGCTCACCGGATTCTCCACGATGCTGTAGCCATAATCATCCGTGGCCCCAAAAGTGAAACCGGCCTTGAAAGCCCCACCCGCCACCCACATCGTAAAACAACGCGGGTGGTGGTCACGACCGTAACTCTTGGCGGTAAGATCGCCTTGGCAATAAACCGTCCGGCCAAATTCTCCGCCCCAAACGACGATCGTGTCTTCGAGGAGTCCGCGTTGTTTGAGGTCCTTAATCAGGCCCGCGGTGGCCTGGTCGGTCTCTTTACAACGGGTTCGCAGTTGGGTGGGCAAACTTCCGTGGGTATCCCAACCTCGATGGAAAAGCTGTACAAAGCGCACTCCCCGCTCGCTGAGGCGGCGCGCGATGAGCGCGTTGTAGGCATAGGTCCCGGGCTGGCGCGCATCCTCGCCGTAGAGCTCAAAAGTGCTCGCGGGTTCCTTGGAAATATCCGTCAACTCCGGCACGGAGGTCTGCATCCGGTAGGCCATTTCATACTGGGCGATCCGCGTCTCGATCTCGGGATCGCCCGTCACGTCGAGCCGCAGGCGGTTGAGATCACCCAAGTGATCAAGCGTTTTGCGCCGCAGGCCGGCGCTAAAACCGTCGGGATTATTCAGGTAAAGCACCGGATCTTTGCCCGAGCGAAAACGCACGCCTTGGTGAACCGAGGGCAAAAACCCCGCGCCCCAGAGCCGGTCGTAAAGCGGCTGATCGCCCTTGCCGGAAAGCATCGCGACAAAGGCGGGGAGATTTTCGTTCTCACTACCGAGACCGTAGCTCATCCACGCTCCGATGCTGGGCCGACCCGCGATTTGAAACCCCGTCTGCAAGAACGTGATCGCCGGATCATGATTGATCGCTTCCGTGTGCATGGAGCGAATAAAGCACAGCTCATCAACCACCCCGGCGAGATGCGGCATCGCGTCGCACACCCAAGCCCGGCTCTTGCCGTGCTGCTGGAAGTTAAAAGTCGAGCGCGCCACCGGAAATGAACTCTGCCCCGCGGTCATACCGGTGAGGCGCTGGCCGTTAAAAACCGAAGCCGGGGTTTCCTTTCCGTGCACTTTATCGAGGTGCGGTTTGTAATCGAACGTGTCGTGCTGAGGTGGGCCGCCCGATTGGAAAAGGTAGATGAGACGTTTTGCCTTGGCTTTCACCGCGGGTAAATTCGACAGGCCCGCGGCCGCGCGGGTCGCCGACGGATCAAGCAAAGAGGCGAGCGCAAAACCGCCGAGCGACGCCGTGGCGCGGCCGAGAAACTGGCGGCGAGTGGAGCGGAAGGCCGCGTGGTAAAGATCGGCATTCATGGCTGAGGATTATTCCCGAGTGGTGACCTCATCGAGATTGAGCAGGACGTTGGCGAGTGCCGCCATCGCCGCAACCTCGAGCGGTGGCAGATTTTTTTTGACCGGCGACGACCCGACTTTCAAACTGGCCGCCACGGCGACCGGATCCGCCTGAAACTCCCTCCGGTAATCGCCCAGCGCTCCGAGTAGCAAACGGGATTCCGCCGCCGTCGGCCGGCGCGTCGCGACGATTTCAAAGCCAAACGCAATTCGGGCCTCGTCGCTCGTGCCGCCCTCGCTCAGCATCCGCTCCGCGAGCTTGCGCGCGGCTTCGACGAAGGTCGTCTCGTTCAACAGCGTCAGCGCTTGGAGCGGGGTATTCGTGTGCTTCGGCTTAACGGAGCAATATTCTCGATCGCCGGCATCGAGCAGGGCCATCGAGGGCGGCGCCAGCGTGCGTTTCCAATAAGTATAGAGACTGCGCCGGTAAAGATCCGCACCTTGGCCCAAAGTATACTTGGCGTTGCTGGCCTCCTCCCAGAGCCCGGCAGGTTGGTAGGGGAAAACCGACGGTCCGCCCAGCGTTTCATTCAGGAGCCCCGCCACGAAGAGCGCCTGATCGCGGAGCGCGTTGCCCGAGAGCCGCAGACGGGGAGCGCGGGCGAGCCAGCGATTATCCGGATCCCGATGGCGATGGTCAGCCGTGAGCACCGAGCTTTGCCGGTAGGTCGCGCTCAGTACGATCCGTCTGAGCAGCGCCTTCGTATCCCAGCCGCTCGCCACAAAGCCGGCCGCGAGGCCATCGAGCAATTCTGGGTGCGAGGGCATCTCTCCCTGCGAGCCAAAGTCCTCCGTCGTACCCACAAACCCGCGACCAAAGAGGAGTTGCCAATACCGGTTGACCGTGACCCGGGCCGTGAGCGGATGCGCTGGGCTAACCAGCCAACGGGCAAAGGCGAGCCGGTCGTTCTTCTCACCCGAAGCGAGGGGAGGAAATGCTGCTGGGACGCCCGCCACCACGCGTTCGCCGAGGGCATCGTAAACGCCCCGCACCCGTACAAAAGAAGGCCGGCCCTCCGGGAGATCGCGCATAATCATCGTCGTCGGCAAGCGGTCATCGTAGACCAACCACGCCTTCTCCGCCTGTTGCACCGCCTTCAGCAACGCCGCTTGCTCGGGCGCCGCCCCCTGTTCCAAAAAAGTCAGACGGATCAACCGCTGCTCCGCGGGCGTCCGCTCCGCCTCACTCCGAGCCACAATCATCGCGACGGTGGCTCGTACCGCGAGCAGGCCCGCCTCCTCGAGCGCCAGGGTCCGCGTCGGATAGAAACGCAACTCATCGATCTGCCCCTGCCAATAGCCGACATGCTTGCTGTAACCAATGCGCACGGGGGTCGCCGCTGGCCGTGGCGCGGCATTACTATTCGTGTTGCGGATAATATCCACCGCCACCTCGGCTCCATTCACATACATTTTCATTCCGGCGGCCCGTTGGGTTCCGTCGTTCGTCAGCGTAATGTGCACCCATTCGCCCAGATTAAAACGGCGCTGGGTTTCAACCGTCGATACGCCCGAAATCCACCGCGTGTTAATGTTCCAGCGTAGCCGCCCCTGCATCATCTCGACTAAAATTCCACCCCGCCCCGTGCCCGCATCTTCACTAGATAACACCGGCCCCTGATCCACCTGCGCGGGCTTCATCCAGAAGGCCACGGAAAATCGGCCATTACCAATCAACCCAGGAATTTTTATTAACTCAAAATAGCTTTTATCCGCAAGCGTCGCCGCCATCCCCTGAACGCCCGGATGCAGTTCCGCGCCGGCGGCCTTCGCGGTCAGCTGCGGGTCGGGTCGGTCGAAGGAAAAATAAAAATCCAGCCCATCCTTCAACGCGGGCCCCGGCTCGACCAGCCCGGCTTCCCACGCAACTTGCGCCGCACGGATTGCGGGCTCGCCGCTCGCCAACGCGGCCCGCGCCTGCGCCACCTTCTCCGCTAGCTGCTCGGCCTGCGCGCGCTGCTTGATCGTCGGCGTCTTAATCCACGGCTCAGAATTGCCCTCCCGCTTCGCCCGACCGCTCTCCGCGACATCATTAAAATAATCAACCAGCTGGTAGTACTCCTTCTGCGTGAGCGGATCATACTTGTGATCGTGGCACCGCGCACACCCGGCGGTGAGCCCCATCCAAACCGTCGCCGTCGTATCCACTCGGTCCACGGCGTTCTCCAATAAAAATTCATCAATCGGAATTCCCTCCTCAGAATTATAACGATTATTCCGGTTAAAACCTGTCGCGATCAGTTGCTCGTGAGTGGGCTGGGGCAGGAGATCACCCGCCAGCTGCTCGATCGTAAACTGATCAAACGGCATATTCGTATTGAAGGCGCTAATGACCCAGTCGCGCCACCGCCACATCTCGCGCGGGCCGTCATTCTGGTAACCATCCGTGTCGGCATACCGCGCAGCCTCGAGCCATGGCCAAGCCATCCGCTCGCCGTAACGCGACGAGCGAAAGAGCCGATCGACGGCCGTCTCGTACGCGGCCGCGAGGCCGCGGGTCGTCACCTCTTTAATAAAATCATGAACCTCCGCCGGCGTCGGCGGCACGCCCGTGAGATCTAGGCTGACCCGACGCAATTGCATCTCCGGCGCGGCTGGCCGAGCGGCCAGCAGACCCGCCCGCGGCAAATACTGCCCGACCATTAAATCGATCCCCGCTGTATCCACTGGAGCCTGACGAATCGGCTCAAGAGCCCAGTGCCTTTCATACGTTGCCCCGGCCTCAATCCAACGGCGCAACACTGCTTTCTGCGCAGCCGTCAACCTATGCCCCGAATCCGGCGGCGGCATCTGCTCATCCTCTGCCGTCGCCAACACCCGCAACATCAGCTCACTCGCCGCGGCGTTCCCCGGCACGATCGGCACATTCCCCGACTTAGCCGGCCGCGTCGCCCCGTCCCGCTCATCCAGCCGCCACCCGCCTTTTCGTTTCGCTTGATCCGGCCCGTGGCAGCCCCAACAATTTTCAGACAAAATCGGCCGGATATCCCGATTGTAGCTGAGCGATTCCGCCGCTGCCAAGACCGCCCCGCACCCGCCTCCGCAGCGACCGGCGATAATTACCATCAGCACGGTCAGGCCGCCCCTTGGTATCCATCCAAAAGTCTTCCCTCGGGGAATTTTCAAAGGGCGGCAGAACATGGCGCGTAGCAAATAAAAAGCGTTCGAAGGGGCCGAGGGCCCGAAAGATTGAGTCCACGTTGACAGCCGTGGCAAGCCCGCTCGCACCGCGCCCGACTCATATCGCACTGCGCCGCGCCATCGGCCCAGACCGTTCCCCTCCACCCGCCGCTAGCTCCGCTCTCCGCGGCGGCTCGGCCCGCGCCCGCCGACCGACGTCGGCGCCCTTAATACCGAGCTCGCTCACCTTCGCCCCGCCACCGTGCCGCCTGCCCCAACGTCGCTTGACCCACCCGGCTCTCTTCTCCGCCGACTTCGCCCCATTGCGCTAAAAAGTTCCCTTGCAACCAATCGTCCAAAGCGAACCAAAATCAGCCCCGCTCGAGCGCAAGCGTGCCACCGCCGGCGTGCTCGGCCCGGCAATTTCAAGGTCGTCACTCTCATGGTACAAGTTCCGGATGTTCGCAAAAAAGGCCACGCGCTTACTGAAGCGGTACTCCGCGATGACGTCGGTCACCAGACGCGTCACCCCCCAATTATACGTGCTCGACTCAAGGCTAGGTCCAACGGCGACCAAGCCTCGGCGGGTGCGTCCGCGATAGTTCCAGTTAACATGGAGGAGCCACCGCTCCCGCGTAAGGCTCGCGCCCCAGCTGCCATTTTTCGGCACGTAACCAACAAAATTGGCCGCCGCCTCGCCGGTCACCCGCTGCACGCTGAGGTTGCCGAAAACTTGCAGGCCCCGCGCCCAGTTTGGCAGAAAACTCAGCGCCTGCTTGTAATTGAACGTACTCCCTTCCATGCGAACCATGCTGGCGAGGTTATACTGCGTCGCAACTTGGTAAGGACCGTACTCCTCGAATGCCAAACCATAAAGCGCTAGAAAATCCGGCGTGGCCGGGCGGACCGTGTCGCCAAAAAAATTCTTAATATCCCGGCGGAAGGAGCCAAAGGAGAGCTGGCCGAGGCCGGCAAAGTAATACTCCAGCCGCACACTGATGCTGCGAGCACTCCATGCCTTGATCGCCGCATTATTGACAACAATCCGGTTTGAATTTGTCGGCGGCAATTCGGTATCGGGCAGCGCGACGCCACCTGAATACTGACTAAAATCAGGCCGGCCCACAGAGTTATAAACCGCCGCGCGCGCGACCAAGTTCTCGCGGACCTGATAACTCGCGTTGAGGCTCGGAAATATCCGCAGATAGGTCTTCTCCGCTCGACCGCCTCGGTCAATGAACGTCAGCTTTGAAGCCCCCAGGGCATCGCTCGTGATGAGAAGCGGTCGCCCGTTGGCACCCAGCAGGGGCTGGCCTTGGGCCGTCCGCTGGTAATTGAGCGTCGGATCGGTGAGAGGACCGACCGCGTCAATCGAGGTCTGCTCGGCCCGCCAGCCCGCGATAAACTTGAGCCGGTTTTGCCACAGCGAGAGATCGCCGCGCAGGTAGGTCGCGGCCACTGTTTCCTCGGCTCGATTCGAGAGGCCGACTTCCGATCGATAGATCGTATTCGCGTTGGGCGTACCAAACGCCGCGGGGTTCGCCTGGAAATATTCGTAGAGTTTCCCGCTCGAAATCCCCGGTACCCGCGGAAAGCCATTGGGCTGGATCCGCGTGCCGAACGTCGGGTTCGCGAATGGCAGAGCGAGATCGTCACTCCCCGCGGGCGTGGTGCTGGCAACGCCGTCCCGCCCGAGAAAGGTGTACGCCGTCGAAACCCCGCGACCGTCTCGCACCGTCTGGCGGATATCAAAGCCGGTCTTCAACGTCATGGGCACCTGCCAGCCGAGATCTCGCCGGAGATTGGTGTAGGCGCTGCGACGGCTATCGTCGGTGCCCCGCATGCTGCCCGCCGCCGCCGTCACGACATAATTCCCCAGGGAAAACGCATCCACCGGGGCACCGCTCGCACCATCCGCGACCGCCACCGCGCCGGGCCGCCAGTAGCCGACGTCATCGAAGCCGACCGTCAATCCGGTCCGCCTTGCGGTGGTCGTCCCGAAAAGTCCCTCTTCGAGGTTGCGCGTGCGATTGCGGGAACGAGACAACGCGACTCCCGCGTCCGCCTGCCAGACAGAGCCATCATGGCGCCAAACGAGGGAGGGCAGGTAGGTCCAGTTGTGGCGGAGGCTGCTGGTGGTGCCAAGCTGCGCGGTGCCCGCCCCCACCGCACCATGCGTTGCGTTCATGGAAAATTGCCCCGGCAACACGCGACCGGTGTCGAGGGTGAGAGTGGCATGGTCGAGAATCACGTCGAAGGTCGATGTTTGCACACCCACCGTGATCCGATCGTGGGCGGACAATTTATAATCCGCCGTGACCGCAAACGATCGCCGCGTGGTTTTCCGGCCAGTAGCTTGAGCGACGATGCTGGAAAGGTACGGCTGATCAAAGGGCGTATTCGGGAAAGCCGCCCCGTTGGTGACCGAACCCCCGCCCCGCCACACGTTTTGGATCACGGGCGTATCCGTCTGGCGGATGGAATGTCCCGCGGAAAGCGTGTATCCAAAGTGCTTGTTCACCGGAGCGACCCACGAAAGATCGAAACCAGGATGAAACTTGCGGTAAGGCGAAACCTGCCGGAGATCGCGCCCATTGTTGAGCATGGAAACGTACGTACTGCCACTGAATGCTGGCCGCGCCCGCTCGAACGAACTGCGCGGGACCATATTGACCGCACCTGCCAGCGCGGATCCATCCGTATCCGGAGTCGGCGAAAACGAAACTTCAATGCGCGCGATGTTACTGGTCGTGAAGACATCCAGAGAACTCGACCGTGCCGTCCCGCCATCGCCGCCGCTACCAATCGGACTAGCGACACTAAACCCACCGATTGTGATCGGTACGTTCGCGGAGGGCACGCCGTTGATCGAGATTTCGCGGGCACTATTCACACTCACTCCTGGCAAAAACTTCAGAAACTCGGCCACATTTCCATCCGGAACATCGCCGAACTCATCCGTGGAAACCACGCTCCGCAGGTTTGAGGCAAACCGCTGCTCGTTAATCGCGATCGCCGTTCCACTCATCTCGCGCGAATCGCCAACCACAAACTCCGCCAGCTGGATCGGCGCACCGTCCACGCCAACGGCTCGTTTTAATCCCGCGACAAGCAGGGGTATATCCCGCTGGGTCGTCTGCCCCGGGGCCACCACGATCATCTCGGTCGCCGCCACCAGCCCGGTGAAAAAAACGTTAACGACCACCGTTCCCACCGGCACGTTGGGGAGTCGGAATTTGCCCTCCGCATCTGAAAACGTCTCGACGACCGTGCTCGCGATCGTCACCCGCGCCCGCTCCAGATGGACTCCCGTGGCAGCATTAAATATCCGACCCTCAATCCCTCCGGTCAGCCGCACCCCGCGCTCGCTCAGCACGTTCGGATCTGCTGCGGCCACCCTGACCGGACCCATCGGACCGGCTCCAAATGCGCCCACCGCCGCCAACCCCGCCCAGACTATCCGTGCGCGCCAACGCCCCGTCGCCACCCGGCAAGCGACCGCGCGAAAGCGAAAAGCTGGGCAAATGCTATCGGTTGAGGGGTGCATTTAAAAAAGGTAAACGTACGCGCAATCGACGGGGCACGCGCCTCTTCAGGCCAACCGAGCTTCCCCAATAAGCAACCTATGAGTGTATCCTCGTTGCAGCCGCCGCGCGAATCCAAGTGCCGGCCGAGGGAGATCGAGCAGCGTCCCTGCGCGGTACCGCTCCGCGCGATTTTCAAGAACCCGAGGCGATCCGGATTTATCGGCCGGACCCAGCGCATCCTAAGAGGGAAATCCGGAGCCAAGCGCAACCGGAGAGATGCAGCCATCTGCCGAAGCCGACACCGTACACGGCGAGATTGTCGCGACCATTCGCTGCTACATTTTTCTTCCGCCTCGGCATCGAGAACGCTCTAGTTGATCCGGCACGACGTTGGTTGCACCACGCATCGCCGACGCCACGCTCACTTAAGTCACCGCCCATTTTATGACTCTGCTCTCTCACACCCTCGTCGCGATCACCGCCGCCGCCCTCACGCTTCTCAGCCTGGAGGCACCAGCCGCCGAGCCCGCCTCCACGCCTGCCACCAAAACACGTCAAGCCCGCAAAACCGCCCGCCCCGCCACCCCGAGCGCTCTGCCCAATTGGGTCGAGTCTGATTTTCCTTTCTTCTCTTCAGTCCTCGACGCCCGCCAAGCCGGCGCCAGCTTACCGCCCAACAATCTCACACCTCGCGGCCTCATTCTTAATCTAGGCCAAGACTGCTGGGCTTGCTTCGATCCCGATCTCTTGCGCGTCTCGGCGGTCTGGCGCGGCCGCGGCGTTACCACCGGCGCGCTCGCCCCAGGCTCCTATCACGATCTCAGCCGAAAAACACCCGGCGGGCAAACCAACCTGCCCACTCCCGATGGTAGCGTCTGGCTCGCCAACGGCATCTACCCCGGATGGCAGACGGGGGATCAACTCTCCCTCGACGACCCGCGGGAACCCGGCCCCAGCCCTGAGGAAGTCGGACGAGGTCCCCTACCCACCTCGCTCGGACGCTTCGAAGCCCTTCGCTTGGTGGGCCAAGGTGTCGTGCTCGACTACATCGTCAAGGGCACGGCGATCAAAGACTGGACGACGCTCTCCCAGCAAAACGGACAACCCGTGATCGAACGGCACCTCGAACTCGGAGCCACCCGCGAGCCTCTCCGCCTGATTCTTGGCGTAAAATCAGCGGGGACCACCCTCACCCTCGCCACTTCGCCCGAACGGCCCGCTGCCGCCACCCTCGTTGAGGAAAAAGGTGTATGGACGGTGCGGATACCAGCGCACGCTCAGCCGCTGGCTCTCGCCCTCGCCATCACGCTGGGCGGCACGCCGACCGCGGTCACGCCTCGCCCACTCCCGACCGCCCTCCCCGCCCCACGCTGGCCCCAGCCGGTCACGACCGGGATCAAACGCTCCACCGCTCCCGACGCGTACGTCGTCGATCACCTCACACTCCCTTCCGAAAACCCCTGGCACCGCGGATTTCGCCCCGCCGACATCCAATTCCGCACCGATGGGACCGGCGTCGTCATCACTCTCGACGGCGATGTCTGGCTAGTCCGCGGCCTCCACGAACCCGCGGGTCAACCGCGCTGGCAACGCTTCGCTTCCGGTCTCCACGAACCCATGACGATCGCCCTCCGCGACGATGAGATTTTTGCATTTGATAAAAATGGTATCTGGCGCCTGCGCGACACGAACGGCGACGGGGAGGCCGATGTGCACGAGTTATTTTCCAACGCCTTTTCGCAAACCGCCGACATGCGGGAATTCCCCGCGCAAATCCGCCTCGCCCCGGGCGGGGAGTTCGTCATCGCCAAGGGCGGCCAACAGGCCACCACACTCGGTAAACACAACGGCAGTGTCCTGCGCATCTCCGCCGACGGTCGCACCGCCACGGTGCTCGGCTACGGTTTCCGCCAGCCCAACCTCGGGGTCAATATTCGCACGGGCCTGGTCACCTCCAGCGACCAGCAGGGACAATACATTCCGTCGACCCCGCTGCATATTGTCCGCGACCGCCAATTCTACGGCTTCCTCGCCCCTTTCGAACCCAAGGAGATCTACCCGTCGCCGCCGGCCGAGCCGCTCACTTGGATTCCCCATCCCGTGAATACCTCCGCCCTTTCCCAAACGTGGCTCTTCGGAGCGAAGATGGGGCCCCTCAACGATAATCTCGTTCACATCGGCTTTAACAAACCCGAAGTTTTCCGCGTCCTCCTGAACGAGCGTACACCCCGCCTGCAGGCCGCGGTCGTCAGTATCACGCGCGCCTTCGAATTCCCTCCGCTCAACGGCTCCGTCAATCCTGCCGATGGCCAACTTTACCTGGCCGGCTTCCAAGTCCTCGGCTGGGGCAACGTCCTCGATGTCGGCGCCGGCATGGGCCGCGTCCGCTACACGGGCGCCGCCGTCACTATTCCCAGCGAGGTCGTGCCCATGACGGAGGGTATTCTCTTGAAATTTGACGTCGCGCTCGATCCGAAAAAAGCGCGAGATCCCGACAGTTATTCGCTGCAAACGTGGGCTTACCAGCGGACGTACAAGTATGGCTCACCCCAATACAAAGCCGACGGCACACCCGGCCAGGATTCCCTCAGCGCGAGCAGCGCTTATCTTTCGAAGGACGGCCGGAGCGTCTTCATCGGCGTACCCGGCCTGAAGCCGGTCATGCAACTGCGCGTCGGCTGGTCGCTTGTCACCGCAGCGGGCCAACCTCTGGCCGAGAACGCCTACACGACACCTTACGCCCTCGCTCAATTTGATCCGGTGGCGGAGGGGTTTGCACCTCTTACCGTGGACCTCACTCCTCGCGCGCTGGCCGCGGAGACCTCCGGCCCAATTAGTTTAGAGGAGGGCAAGCGATTGGCCTTACTCTTTGCGTGTGTGGCTTGTCATGCCGAGCAGCCCAACCCGGCGATCGCCCGCTCCGGTCCCCCGTGGAAAGGCCTCTTCGGCCAACCGCGCGCCGTCTTCGTCAACGGCAAACCAACCACCGTCATCGCCGACGAAAATTATCTCCGCGAGTCCATTCTGGAACCGACCGCCAAAATCGCGGCCGGTTTTGAAAAGGGCGAATACGCCATGCCCAGCTTCGCCGGTGTGCTCAAACCTTCCCAGATCGATTCCCTCGTCCTTTACATCGCCAGTCTGAAGTGAACCCCCGGCACGGGTGAAGTCCGGTGACAACCGCCGGTCGCTCCCACCCGCGGCCCACCACGCCCGCGGCCCACCACGCCCGCGGCCCACGCCCGCGGAGGGGGCAGGTCGCGCGGCCGCCGTCACTTATTTTTTCGCAGGCCTGCGCGGGCCGACTTTTACCAGCGCCCCCCGAAACTGGGACCTTGCTGAAACCGCGAGCGCCTGCGCGTCATCATCCTTTCACTCGACGCCGTTGGGTGCGACCCGGCAAATCCCAGTCGGAATCGTTCGGGCGTTGGCAGCCACCAAGCCAGTCACGAATGCCCTTCCGCCCAGACCCTGCGCCAGGCAAGCCCGCCTCCCCACGGGCTAGGGAGAAGCCTCGAGCGGCGGGGTTACTTGGCTCTCACGACGCGGTTGGGAAGGCAGTCCCCACGGGCTAGGGAGAAGCCTCGAGAGGCGGGGTCTCGCGGTGGTGAAAAAGCAAGCCGAACAAATCACGCCAGCTGAGCAGGGTGGACGGTGGCCTGTCAGAGACAAAGTCCTGTCTCAATCACGAATGAGGGGCGACGAGCGGTCAAAATGTGCTCTTGAGACCGAGCGTCCACAGAGACGCATAATCTACGCGGGTCCGAAACCGCGCCACCTCAGGCGTGTTTGGCCCAAACACCTTCACATCCTCGGTCGCGTCGCCCACGTTGCGAAGGTTAAAGAACAACGAGGTCCGCTTCCATAAATTGTATTCGCCCACGACATCAACATACAGGCGCTTAGAGGTCCAATTGAAAGTGCCCGGCTCGATCCCACTCCCAGTGACCAAGGCATTCCGCGAACGACCGCGATAATTCCAATTTACGCGCAGATTATACTTGGGCCGAGTAAAACTAACACCCCAACTACCGCTGCGCGGAATAAACCCCGAAAAGGAAACCGTATCGTCACCCGTCACACGCTGCGCGCTGGCGTTGGCGAAGACCTGGACACCTCGCGCCCAGTTCGGCAGGAACGTGAGCGCCTGTTTGTAATTAAAATCCAAACCCTCGGTCCGCACCGTGCCCACCACGTTGTGACGGGTCGAGACATCATAGCCGCGAAATTCATTGGGATCTAAGCTATAGAGCGCGAGGAACTCGGGCGTCGCCGCAAAAACCGTCGCCCCAAAAAAATCTTCGATTTGACGCCGAAACGCCCCTACCGAGATCTGCCCGACCCCCTCGAAGTAACGCTCGATCCGGAGGTTGACCGTGCGCGCACTCCACGCCTTGATGGCCGCGTTATTCACGGTGATCTGATTGGCGGCCGACGGCGGATTACTCGTATCTGGCAGGGTAATCCCTCCGGAGTACTGAATGAAGTTTGGCCGACCGACAGAGTGATAATAAGCGGCACGCGCGACCGTATTTTCCTGAAGCTGATAACTCGCGTTCAAACTCGGGAAATAGCGAAAGTACTCTTTGTCGGTCCGAACGCCCCGATCGATGTAGGTGAGCTTGGAGACGCCAAGCGCGTCCGTCGCCGGCAAAATCAAGACAGGGGTGCCATTCGGATTGCGGAGGATCTGCCCGCTGGTATTCCGTTGATAATTACGGGCAGGGTCGCTCAAGACGCCTTCGCCTTGGGCGTTCGTCTGTTCCGCGCGGAGTCCACCGACGAGTTTGAGCCGATTTTGCAGAAAGGCGACATCGCCTCGAAGGTAAACCGACGAGATAATTTCCTCGGAGTGCCGCGAGGCGGCGACCTGGTTGCGGTAAAACGTGTTTTCGTTGCGAGTAAAATGCGCAGGATTGGCCAGAGCGTATTCGTAAACCTTCCGGTTGCTTGGCGCCTCAAGCTTTGGGAAGCCGAAGGGCAATACGCGCTGAGAGTAGATCGGGTCAAAAAAAGGCACGGGGCTGTCATCGTTGCCCAGGGGGACGAGACTGGCGCGACCATCCTTGCCAACAAAATTACTCGTCAAAGTACCGCCGCGATTGTCGCGAACAGTTTGGCGGACGTCGAAGCCGGTTTTCAACGTGATGGGGATGGCTGTGAAGAAATCACGGCGCAGGCTGCCATAAGCGGTCTTCTGCCGATCAATGTTCGTGTCCACCTGAGTCGCCGCCGAGACCATCGAGTAGGTCGAGAGCGCATAAGGATCAACCGCTGCGCTGGTCGAACCCTCCTGAACGACGATGGTTTTTGGTCTCAGGTAGAAAATATCCTTCAGCGCAATCGTCACGTTCGAGCGCTGCAGCGTGACGTTCCGAAAGTAGCCTTGCTCAGTATCCGGGTTGCCATCGTCCTGCAGAGAGTAGCCGAGCCCACCATCTGCCCTCCAGACTGGACCATCGTGGCGCCAGACCAAAGTTGGCATCCGCGTCCGGTTAAAGCGATTCCGCTCTTGATGAAGCGACTGCAAAATCCCCGTACCGACCACCCCCTGGGTGGCAGTGGTGCTGAAATCACCCGGCCGCACCGAGCCGACGTTGAAGTTAAGACTTGAGACAATGTATTGACCGTCGAACGACGAGTACTGAAACCCGAGCGTCACGCGATCGTAGGTGGAAAATTTGTAGTCCACCGAACCCCCGATGGAGCGGCGGACCGTGACCTTGGGCGCATCCTGCACCTGGTAGGCGGTCAGGTAAGGGTTGCCGACGCTCGTCACGGGGATGGTCGTGCCATTCGTGGCCGTGTTGACGCCGCGCCACTGGGTATTTTGGCTATTATCTTGCGGTGAATAATTTGATGACGTCCCCGCGGAGAGCGTGTACCCAAATCGCTTGTTCACGGGCGCCACGTAAGCGAAGTCAAAGCCCGGATGAACGTTGCGGGTGGCACTCGGCTTGGGGCCGGGCACTTTCTTAAAATCTCGCGCATTGTCCCGAGTAATTACGTAGACACTGGCATTCAACAAGGGCTTGGCCCGCTCAAACGAACTGCGCGGCACCATATTCACAGAACCCGCCAAGGCGGAACCCTGCGATTCTGGGGTGGGTGAATAGGAAACCTCAATTCGAGAAAGGTTATTGATCGAAATCATATCGGACGCGACGGATCGACCGGTCGCATTGCCCGGCGCCGAGGCGATACTGAAGCCATCGAGCGTCACCGGCACGTTATCCGCGGGCACGCCGTTGATCGAAATATCCCGCGCGTTCCCCCCCGTGTAGTCAATGGTGACCCCGGGAAGAAATTTAAGAAACTCCGCGACGTTACCTTCGGCGACATTGCCAAATTCGTCTGTGGACAATACATTCTTTATGTTCGAAGCGAACCGTTGCTCGTTAATCGCAAGCGCGGCCGCATCCATCTCGCGGGAAGTCGCCACCCGAAATTCATCAAGCTTAACGATCGCCCCGTCGCCTGGGGCCGCGCCGGTTGTTAAAGTCACCTCAAGCCGCGTCACTTGATCGAGCGACACCGCCGCAACCATGGTTTGCGGAGCAAATCCAGTATAAAAAATCGTCACGCGCGCCGGACCGACCGGCACCCGTGTCAGCCGAAAAAAACCGCCGGCATCCGTCAGCGTTTCGCCTCCCGTGCCCCCCACGGTCAGACGCGCACCCGCCGCGTATTCGCCGTTACGACCGTTCAGCACCCGCCCCTCAATCATCCCCACGCCGGGCGCTTGGGCGAACAACGATGCACTCAAAAAGCACACCAAAATTGAGACTGCGAGGGAGTGAAATGGGCTCAGCGAGGAACCAGCGTTACTCTTCATCGGGTGGTGGAAAAAAGCCTAGAAGCCGAACCGGGTTAATGGACTCCACGGAAACGATCCGAGGATAGAAATAAAGTTCGTAAAGATAGAAAACGACCAAGGGAAATTTCTAAAGTCAAAACTAGCAAATTTTGTTGGCCTAGGCAAATCGCGATCACACCCAAAGACCAAGATGATCAGTATGCGTGTACGCGGGAGCCGAGGGGTATTTTGAGGAGAACGGCATTGAGCGTATCTCGGTACGCGCGGATGGCGTCCGCCGTAAAAAGTGGTCGCTCCATTTTTGGCCGAACCTAAGTAAAACACCGTGCGACGCCCCTGCGTTTCCTGATTCTGCGAAAGCGAAGAAGCCGGTCACCACCAAAAAGGAGAGCCCCCCCATCGCCATCGAATCGCCGATGTCCCCTTACTAGGGGCCTCCTGCCCCACCCTCAAACCCGTGGCCATCGGAGAAATCCTCGATAAAAATCCTTGTCACCGGCGAAAGTGCGCCCTAGCAACGTAGCCCTTTAAACGGTAGAACCATTCCTTTATTCAGCCATGTCACAGCACAAAAGCCTCCAAGGCTCCTCTGGCCTCGTCATCAAACGCAACGTCCTGAAGCGCTTCGAGCGCGTCGAACTACTCCGCAAGCGCAAGCAGTGGAACTTGGGCGACCGCGTCCATGGCCTCCGCAAGACCAAGCCCGACGTCTGATTCAGACTTACAGAATTCTCCGGCAGGCAGTTTCCGCTGCCTGCCTTTTTTTTGCCTGAATTCGCCGCGACGGTTTTTTCAACGGTGTCATGCTCGACCTGATCAAGAAGCTCATTGATTTCATTTTGCATATCGACCGCCATCTTGCGGAGATTATTGCCGCTTACGGTCATTGGACGTACGCGTTGCTCTTTCTGATCATCTTCGCGGAAACCGGATTGGTCATCACACCGTTCCTGCCGGGTGACTCCTTGCTTTTTGCCGCAGGCGCTTTTTGCGCGAAGCCCGAGACGGGGCTGAATGTCCACCTCATGGCCGCCTTGCTGCTCGTCGCGGCGATCATCGGGGATACCCTCAACTATTGGATCGGCGCAAAAATCGGCCCAGCGGTTTTCAAGCGGGATGATTCGATTTTTCTTCGTAAAAAACACCTCGAGCGGGCTCATGCTTTCTTCCAAAAATACGGCGGCCGGGCAATCATCCTCGCACGCTTTGTACCGATTGTGCGAACGTTTGTCCCGTTCGTGGCGGGCGTCGGTCAGATGCACTATGCCCGCTTCATTGCTTACAACATTGTCGGTGGCGTGATCTGGATTTATTTTTTCATTTATGCGGGCTTCTTTTTCGGCAACCAACCGTTTGTCCAAAGGAACTTCAAGCTAGTGATCTTGGCCATCATCATTGTCTCTGTCTTACCGATGGTCTTTGAGTTCTGGCGAGCATGGCGGGAATCTAAGAAGCCCCACACTTCTTCATAAATTTCGTCTTGCCGTCGATGGAAGGAACGCGAGAATCCGCCCTCGTTGGGACGTGTTCCTTATTATTTCGAGAAAAACCTCCTTTGTTTCAGATTTTCGATTTCCGAAGGTAAAAACAGGATCAAAAGATTGAGTTAGGCAAATAACGAGAAGCCGTCAGCAAGACTTAGCGGTCCAGTCAAATGCGAGCGTAGCACAATGGATAGTGTAGTGGCCTCCGAAGCCACTGATCCGGGTTCGACTCCCGGCGCTCGCACCAAATCACCCCGACCCTTGTTGTTAAAAAAGGGCCTAGCCAAAAGGTCGTTGCCTCGGCTTGCGGAGCTTAACAACGTGAGGCTTTATGTCCGCAGCGAACATTGCCAACGTTTCCACCACAACACCCGCGCCGAGCGATTTCATCCGCGATATCGTAGCCCAAGACGTGGCCAGCCAACGCTTCGCCAAAATCGTCACTCGCTTTCCACCGGAACCCAACGGCTATCTCCACATTGGCCACGCCAAATCGATTTGCCTGAATTTCGGGATTGCTCGTGAAAATAACGGGCAATGTAACCTGCGCTTTGATGACACCAATCCCGTTAAAGAGGATATCGAATACGTCGATTCGATCACGCACGATGTTCGCTGGCTGATCTCTGGTTGGGCTGACCAATGCCTCGGGCAAAAGACTAAGGGAGCGGTTCCGACCGCTCAGATCTTCAACGACAAACCCGATTTTCATATTGGCGCGGCTCCGTTGGGTGCCCCCGAGGTCGAGGCCTTCTTCGCCAGCGATTATTTCGAGCAAATTTACGCCTACGCCCAGCAACTTATCAAACTGGGGATGGCCTACGTCGACGACCTCACCCCCGAAGAAACGGAGGCCTACCGAGGCTCCCCCGACCGCCCCGGTCGACCCAGTCCCTGGCGGGATCGGTGCATAGCCGAGAATCTCGACCTTTTCGGCCGGATGCGCGCCGGAGAATTTCCCAATGGCGCACGTAGTCTGCGCGCTAAAATCGATATGACGTCGCCGAATATGTGGTTGCGCGACCCCCTGCTCTACCGGATCAGGCACGTCGCCCACCACCACGCGGGTGATAAATGGTGCCTTTATCCACTCTATGATTTTGCCCATTGCCTCAGCGACTATCTCGAGGGGATTACGCACAGCGTTTGCACCCTTGAGTTTGAAGTGCATCGGCCGCTCTACGATTGGATTCTCCAAAGCCTCGAACTCCCGCGGACCCTCCCCCATCAATACGAATTCGCCAAGCTCAACGTCGGGTACATGATATTCAGCAAGCGGCGTCTCCTCCAACTCGTAGAGGAGGGTGCGGTGGAGGGCTGGGAAGATCCGCGGATGCCCACGCTCTCGGGCGCCCGCCGGCGGGGGATTCCCGCCAGTGCCATTCGCCGACTCGCCGCGATCGTCGGCGTCACCAAGTACGAAAGCGTCACCGATATCGCCCTCTTCGAGCACGCCGTCCGCGAAGAACTCAATCCGATCGCTGCGCGCCGACTCGCCGTGCTCCATCCGATGAAGGTTGTCCTCACCAACATTCCTGCCGGAGAAACGTGGGTCTGCGCCGCCACCAACAACCCTCAAGACGAGGTCACCACGACGCGGGACCTCGCCCTGACCCGCGAGGTTTTCATTGAGAGCGATGATTTCGCCGAGATACCGCCTCCCAAGTACTTCCGGCTCAAACCCGGCGGCGAGGTCCGTTTAAAATATGCGTGCATTATTCGCTGCGATGAAGTCATCAAAGATGCCGCCGGCCAGATTACCGAACTCCGCTGCACCGCCGATCTCACCACGCGCGCCGGCGGGGCCAATGTCGACAAAAAGGTCAAGGGGACCATTCACTGGGTCAGCGCCAGCCACTGCATCGACGCCGAGGTTCGCCTCTACGATCGCCTCTTTACCGTACCCGAGCCCGGCGCCACTGACGACTTCAGAAAACACCTCAACCCGCACTCACTCCAAGTCGTCACGGGCAAACTCGAGGAATCGCTCGTGAACGCCCAACCCGGCGAGTCATTCCAATTCGAGCGTCTCGGCTATTTTACCCCCGACAACAAAAACTTCACGCCCGGGCGCCCCGTGTTCAATCGCACCCTCACCTTGCGCGACACGTGGGTCAAACCGGGCCAACCCAAGTAAGCTTTAACCGCTCCACCTTCGCGCGCTCGCGGTACGCGGCTAACCGTCGAGCGTCCCCTCGCTTATGATTAAACAATTACGCCTGGTTATTTTACTCCTCGCCGTCACCCTAGTCGCTACGCCTTGGATTTTTTGGGTCAACGAGAACGGCGTGAATCCGAGCGTACGGACCTTTGACGATGCCCTCTGGTGGTGGTTTGTCAGTTCCACCACCGTCGGCTACGGCGATATTGCTCCAGTCACCATCACCGGGCGCATCGCGGGTGTCTTCACCATCCTCATCGGAATTTATTGCTACACCAACTTCATCACGATCACCGGCCAATCTCTCCACGGTATCACCAATCGCCGACAGCTTGGCACAGCCCAGGTAAAAGCGCGCGGACATATCGTGATCTGTGATTACACCGCCTTCGCCGACGAGTTGCTGCAGGTCCTCGATCGACACCCCGCCTTGCGCGAACGCGAGGTCGTCATCGTCACCGATCTCGTCCAGGTCCAACCCTACCCGCAGCACCATTTCGTACGAGGTGTCCCGATCAGCCCGGCGGCGTTGCAACTCGCCAACCTCGCTGAGGCGGCCTTCATCTTCGTTTTCGCTAACATTCGTTTTCAGGATCCCGATTTAAAAACGCTGCACACCGTTTCGCGTATCCGTAAAATTAATCCGCGTGCTCGTATTTTCATCGAACTCGCTCACCCCGAGTCGGAACTCCTCAGCCATCTCGGCGATAACATCACCGTCATCTCCAGCCGCGACTTACTCACCTCCGTCTTGAAAAACGAAGCCCTCGACCTTTCCAGCTACTTTCCGGTCGTCTGATCCCGCCACTGACCCGCTCTGCCCACCATGGATCAACTGTCCGCTCTCCTCAACGACGCTGAACTCCGCGTCCTCGGTTCACTGGTCGAAAAAGCCGCCACAACACCCGATACCTATCCGCTCTCACTCAACGCGCTGACACTCGCCTGTAATCAGCTCACGAACCGCGATCCCGTCGTCGCCTTTGATGAGACGACGGTCGTCCGCGCCCTCGATGGGCTACGCGAAAAACGACTGGCCGCCCAATTCGCCGGCGCCGAAAGCCGCGTGGCGAAATACAAACATACGCTGCACGACGCCGTGCTGCTCACCCCCGCCGAGCTCGCAATTTTGAACGTATTGATGCTACGCGGCCCCCAAACCACCGGGGAACTCCGCACCAGAACCGAGCGCTTGTTCGTTTTTGACTCGTTGCCGGAGGTCGAGGAAACCCTCACCGGTCTGATCCAACGGATGCCGCAAGCTCTCGTCATCAAGCTGCCGCGCCAGCCCGGCACCAAGGAATCCCGATACGCGCAGTTGCTGTCCGCACGAGCAGAGGGGCCGACACTTGGGACGGCACCGCCGGGCCCCAAACCGGAGCTCGCCACTCTCACCGTACGCGCCGAAAACGAGCGGATCGCCCACCTCGAAAAAGAACTGGCCACCTTGCGCGCGGACTTCCAGTCGCTACGCACGCAATTCACCGATTTCCGCAGGCAATTCGATTAAATTTAGCGCATTCACTCGTGCCTCTTATTCAAAATAAAAAGGCGGATCGCATCCAAATGAACCGCCCGCTCACCAGCAAAAAACGCTTCGTCTATCTTCTAAATTCGTGAATCAAAGCATTGTCACCCTCGACATGGAAGGCGTCTTGACGCCAGAAATCTGGATCGCGGTCGCCACCAGCACCGGCATCGCGGAACTCCGCCGCACGACGCGGGATGAGCCGGATTATGACAAACTCATGCTCTACCGCATCGATTTGCTGGCGCGGCACGGCATCACCCTTAGCCAAATCCAAAAGATCATCGCCGGGCTGCCCCTCCTTCCCGGCGCGACCGAGTTTCTTGGCGCCCTCCGAGAGAAAACCTCGGTGATTATTCTCTCCGATACTTTCGAGCAATTCGCCCAGCCTTTCATGCGACAAATGGCTTGGCCGACCCTTTTCTGTCACCGGCTCATCATAACAAATGATCGCATCACCGGCTACCAGCTCCGCATGGCCGACCAAAAACGCCACGCCGTCGCGGCCCTTCAATCGCTCAATTTCAAAGTCGTGGCCGCCGGAGATTCCTTCAACGATACCTCGATGCTGGGCCAAGCTGATCACGGGTTTCTCTTCCACGCGCCTGAGAACGTGGTCCGGCAATTCCCGCAATTCCCCGCAATCACGACCTACGAGGAGCTCCTCGCTCGCATCGTCCCCTGTCTTTAATTTGCCGTAGTTATTCGCCCAAGCCGGGCGCGACGCTCTTGCGTTCAATCGCCCGATAGCCGAACTGGGAGAGTCGGGCTTCATGGCTGGCTTCATGGCTGGCTTCGCCAAAAATCACCTGCCACGATCATGGCACCCCACCCCATTTTTAACTCCATGCGCCCCAAAAAAATCAAGGATTCTCTCATGAAAATATCGATCAAGCTCGCAGGCCTCATTGCCTGCGTCGTCGCGGCAAGCCCAACCACCCCGCTCCTCGCTCAGCCGATACCAACTTCCCCCAAAGTCGTCTTTACCTCCAACCTAAAATTGGGCGAAAACGAACTCCGCGAACTCCAACAGGCCGTCCCTTCGCTCAAACTCGTCTTTCCAACCAAGGCGGCCCTCGCCCAGGAAATTGTCGATGCCGATGCCGTGATCGGCGGTCTGACCCGTGAGCAGTTTATCTCGGCGAAAAAATTGCGGTGGATGCAAATCACTTCCGCGGGCGTCGAAAACTTTCTTGCCATTCCCGAAATCAAAAACAGCAGCGTCACGATGACCAACATGAAGATCGTGCAAGGTGTCGAAATCGCCGATCACGCGTTCGCCTTGCTGCTGGGACTTACCCGGAGGATTGACGTCGCGGTGCGCGACCGCGAGACCGAGACTTGGCGCACGTTAGCCGACTACGGACCGCCGCTCGAGTTGCAGGGAAAGACCGCTGTAATTTTCGGGGTGGGTGGGATTGGTACGCAAATTGCGGTCCGCGCGAAGGCGTTTGGGCTCACCGTCATCGGCGTCGATCCGCGCGACCTGCCTTATGCACCTTACCTCGATCGCGCGGTCTGGCCCGATCGCCTCGATACCGTCCTGCCCGAAGCCGATGTCATTTTCGTCTCCGCTCCGCACACGGCCGAAACCGATCATATTTTTAAGGCCGCGCAATTCGCCAAGATGAAAAAGGGCGTGCTTTTTATCGCCGTCTCTCGCGGCAAGATTTACGATAATCAGGCGCTGGTTGAAGCCTTGCAGAGCGGGCGCGTCGCCGGGGCCGGTCTCGACGTCACCGAGGAGGAGCCCTTGCCGAAGGGACATCCACTCTGGAAAACCGGGCGTGTGATCATCACTCCGCATATCGCCGGGCGGTCGGATGGTGAAGGACCACGCTACTTCGAAATTTACAAAGATAACCTTATTCGCTTCGCACGTGGTGAACCGCTGCGGCACACCGTCGACAAGGCCAAGGGTTACTAGCCCGAACCGGCCCGCGCCCGGTCCGGACGAGTCCGATCCCAACCTTGCTCTGATCCCCGTATCGCTAGAGCCGCGGCCACTTGCTGACCGCGGACCGAAGGAGAACTCACAGCCGCGATCGGGCGATGCCGTGACGCCGGGCGATGCCACGCTGCCGCCGTCGCAACTTATTCGCCCGCTTTTTTTGTGAATTGCAGCTGGGCGCCCGCCGGCAGCGGTGGAATTTCACCCTCGCCAGCCCTCGGCAAAGTGCCAGTCAACTCCTGTCGCCAGTGCGCCACATCGCCGCCAGGGCAGTAGACATAAATCATATGCATCGGCTCCTCACCCGTGTTGGTAAGCTGGTGAAAAACGGTCGGAGGCATGAAGACCGCCTGCCCCGCCTTGATCGCACTGCGCTCGGTGCCGACACAAATCTCTCCTTCCCCCTGAACAATAAAGTAAACTTCCTCCTGCTCCTGATTGTGCCAGGGCACTTGCCCGCCCCGCGGCTCCAGAATCGAGTACCCCATTGAAAAACCCTTCGCAGGAATCGGCTGGCCGAGTTGACCGACGAGTCCGCGGCCCCAGCGGCGGGCAGGGAAAGTACCTCCGGGCATCTTGGCGAGATCGGCAATAATCATGATGAGTTTTTTTGCTCAACGACCAGCCTTGGTGCGAACTTTTTTTATTTCAGACCGCGAGTCCAGAGCGGAGGAGCAGAGCGCGGGGGTCCGGTTCTCGGCCCATGAAATCACGAAACAAATCCGCCGGATCCGCCGAGTTTCCCTTGCTCAAAATTTTCGTGACGAACTCCGCGCCCACCGAGGCATTAAAAATTCCCTCATTTTGAAAGCGCGTGAACGCGTCGGCCTCCAGCACCTCCGCCCATTTGTAGGAATAGTAACCCGCCGCGTAACCGGTGGGCTCAGAAAAAATATGGGTGAAGCGTTTCACGATCGAGGGCGCAGGGGGCTCGGTCGGCACCAAACAGTTCGCCATCAGCGAGCGCGCCAACATCTCCACTTCCCCCTCGGTGGCGACGGCTTCGGTTCGCATATGCAATCCTAAATCCATCTTCGCCAGAGCCACCTGGCGCATCGTACTGCAGGCGGAGCGAAAATTCCTCGCCGCCATCATCTTCGCAAAGACCTCCTCCGGGATGCGCGCCCCCGTCTGATAGTGCCGCGCAAAAAGATCTAAACTGGCGCGCTCCCACGTCCAGTTTTCCAAGATCTGCGAGGGTAATTCAACGAAATCCCACGCCACATTCACGCCGTTCATCGACTTAATCTCCACCTCGCCCAGCAGGTGATGCAACAGGTGACCGAACTCGTGAAAAACCGTCTCCACTTCGCGATGGGTTAAGAGGGCCGGTTGCCCATCTGCCGGTGGCGTCATATTACCACAAATCAATCCCAAATGCGGCGCCCGCTGACCGTCCGCGCTCGGCCCGCCCGTGATCAAATAATTCATCCAGGCACCACCGCGCTTCGATTCACGCGGGTGCCAATCGGCGTAAAACGAACCGAGGAGCTGATCGCTCCGGTCCCGCAGTTCGTAAAAGCAAACCTCAGCATGCCACGTCTCCACCTCGCCCGACCGACGCTCAATCACCGATAATCCAAAAATCTTGCCGACCAATGCAAATAGGCCCGCGATTACCGCGTTCATTGGCAGATAAGGGCGCAGAATTTCTTCATCGAAATCATAACGCGACTGCCGCAACCGCTCGGCCCAAAACATAATTTCCCAAGGAGCCAATGGGCCGGCCTCTCCGCCAGTCACCTGTGCCTTGTGCTCCTCAAGCTCGCGGCATTCCCGCGCAAAAGCAGGTGCCGCGCAGGTGTTGATTTCCTCTAAGAATTGTTCGGCTCTCGCCCCGGACTTTGCCATCCGCCGCTCAAGGGTGAGATCCGCAAACTGTAGCTTGCCGAGCAGTCGCGCCTTTTCCGCACGCAATGCCAAAATACGGACGATCAGGCCCGAGTTATCGTGGGGCGGGAGCGCGCCCACCCGCGATGACGCCGTCCACATCTCGCAACGCAAGCCAGCGTCCTCGACATACGTCATGAATGGCTCAACCGAAGGCATGTGCAGCGTGAATCGCCAGCCGGCCAGCCCTTTGCTTTCCGCCGACCGTCGCGCGGCGGCTTTCGCGTGCGCCGGCAAACCCGCCAGGCGCGCCTCTTCCGTCTCGGGCACCACTAATTGCCACGCATTGGTCGCATCGAGCACGTTCTCCCCATATTTCTGCGTCAATTCCGCGAGCTCGCTCTGCAGAGCCTCCAGCCGTGCGCGTTTCTCTGCTGGTAAATCCGCCCCGGCTTGTCGGAAATCGTTCAGCGTTTCCGTCATGAAGCGCCGGTGAATGCCCGCGACGGCGGTCGCGGCGGCAGAGCGAGAAAACGCCTGCAGGCTCTCCCAAAGCGCGGCGTGCAAGGGGATGCTCGCGTAGAAACCCGTGACCTTGGCCAGCATCGCATTCTGGGCTTCGCGCCACGCTGGCGAATCAGCGACTGATTGAATATGAGATACTTTGCCCCAAGCCGCATTCAACTCCTCCGTCGCTTTTTCAAGCGCGAGAAAGGTACTTTCGTAGGAAAGGCTCGCTGCACTCTGACCAGCAATCACGTCAATGGACGCCTGCGCCCGCTGGAGCGCCGCTGCAATTCCGGGCCCCACGTGCTCCGGCTTGAGCTCCGACCAGCGGATATGAAAGTCAGGGTTGAGCAGAGGCGACGTGGACATCTCCGAAAAAAACCGCTGACCCGCGCGCAATGTCAAACGACAAAGCCAACGTTTCCGCAAAAGTACTTTTTACCAGCCGTAATGCGCACCCAACGAAAGTTGCCGCCTCGCGGCGGGCACCGCCGGCAGCTCTTGGTACGACCGATTCCACGCGTTATCAACCACCAGGGAAAGCTCAACCCCCGACCACGCCGGCGGCCGGTACGACAAGCCCAGCGCGGTTTGCAAATCGCGATCTCCTCCGACCGTGCGCAACAGATTGGCCGCCTGAGAGCGCACTTCGTTATCAACCTTCACCACCCAGCCACCTGCAAACCGCCAGACGCCAGCGGCCGTCAAGCGGTGCCGAGCATAGTTTAAAGCGTAGAAACTCGCGTCGACCACGGCACCTCGGTAGTCCGCGTCCTTGCCGAGGGCGGTGTATCCAAGAATCAATTCACCCGCCAACCACGATCGACGAGCGACCCATTCAAGCCCCATCACCTCGATGTCCACCGCGTTCGCGGTCCGCGCGGTCACGCCACGACGAAATGTCCAGTCCACCAAGGCGCGATCACGCCGCCAGAAAACCGCTCCCCGCACCTCCCAGTCGCCCAGCGCGGCGTCTCCACCCCACTCCCACGACCGACTCCGCGACCGCCCCAAGGTCGGGTTCCCACGAAATAACCCCGCGGCGGCATTGGAATTCAACGCGGTGTACGTCGGCACTTGGCTGGTGTCCACCATGCTCAGGTAAACCCGCCGGAGTGCGCCGCCGATCATCTCTTGGTCAATTCGCAAAACGGGAGAAAGCACGCCGCCATCGCGATTCGTGTCCTCGGCCGACCACCCAGCTTGCAGGCGCGTGTGGGTGCCGTCCCCAGCGGTCCACGTCCGCTCCGGCACCAACGCGACTTTGCCCAGGGTACGCGAGTGGTAACGGCCGAACGTCAGCGAGGTCGATTTCAACTGATCCGCCAGCACCTCCGCCCGAAACCCCAGCGCGACCTCGCCTCGCGCGAGCCGTCCGCCGGCGGCGAGCCCGCGCACCCAAGTGGTATGCTGAAAGGGATGCACGGGGCCGAGCGGCGCGAACCGATTGTAGGCATAATCGTCTTTATTGCGCCGAAGGTAGGCACCCGCTTCGAAGAATTCCCCGGGCGCAGGCACCCAGCGATGATTCACCGCCAGCAACATCGTTTGCAAATTCTCAGTCTCGTTGGAGTTAAAAGGCGTGTAGAGATTTGGCCACCCAAAGTACTTGCTTTGATACCCCCCGAAGACGTCAGTCTGCGCGGCCCCACGCACATGCTGGAGTCGAAGATTTACCCGATCAAACCGATGCTCCCCAAAAGGCACCGCCCCCGTTGCTTCCGAATGCGCCACGGCCACATCCACGCCGAATTTACCCAACACGGGATTCACTGGCGCCAAAAAGCCCTGATACAGTTCAGTCTTTTTAAAACCATGCTCACCCCACCCTAAGCCCAGCGCCCCGCCCGTCCGAATCGGCCGCCACCCAAAATCGACAGCCCCCACCGTCGCGTTGCTCGCCCCCAAAGCAAGATCCGCGCCCGTCCGAATTTCCGGCGCCGATAACATCGCCGGGGCAATCGGTAACTCCGCCAAATAATGCCCCGTCTGCGGATCGCTCACCGTCACCGCACCCACCTGAAAAGCGGTATTCTCAAAAATACCCCCACGCATGGTCACATCCGCCTGCCCTTCCGCGAGATTGCGCGTCTGCAAATCGACCGAAGGCTCAAAGCGTAACGCCGAAACCGGCATCGCGAACGTGCCAGCGGGCGTCTCATTCGCAATCCGGTTCGCGGCCACCGTCAAAAGCGGCAGCGTGACCGCGGACTGCGCCCTCAGCCCGACCGAAAATATTAACCCAACAAACCCTAGAAAGACTTTCATACCACCGACCGCTAGCAGGCGACCAAGCGAAAACAAGTCTTTGTTAACTTAATAAACCTAGAGGCATTAACAAGCGTCAAGCGGCCGATCGTTTGCATCGGAGGGCAAGAGCCATCGACGCGCTCGCTTGCCCCAGCGCTCCCGCGCCACCCGCCACGGCGAGCTCAGGGTTTAGGCTGGCGCGTATCGCTCACCGACAATCACCAGCGCTCCCGCGCCACCCGCCACGGCGAGCTCAGGGCTCGCCGTCATTACCAATCGCCTCAACCGGACAGCCCTCAAGGGCCTCCATGCATTGGGCAATCTCGTCTTCCGTCGTAGGCTGCTTATGGACGAAGGAGTAGCCGCCTTCGTCATGACGGGTGAAAAAGGAGGGAGCCGTCTCCCGACAAAGATCGCAGTCGATGCATTGCTGATCGACGAAGAATTTACCACCAATGTTGTGAGGCCACTTGTCTGTCTTATTCGCCATAGAGGAACAATAAGAAAGAGAAAAACCTCCTTGGCTGTCAAGCGGTCACCGCCTGCGCGCCGCCGCCTGCGCGCACTCGCGCACTCGCACCAAGGCCCATCAGGTCGTTGGTTTTTAAATTTACAGGCGGAGCCCGCTTGGCGAAGGCACCGATGCTGAACGGGCGGTGGGTCGGTTAGCCAGCAGGCCAAGAGAAAAGAGCCTCCGCCGGCCATCCTCGCCGCAGCTATCGATCAACAGGACCCGCGCCCCCTAACCGCCTGGGCGGACTTGGTAAATCAATGCCTCTGGAATCAATTCTTAGGGAGTTTGCGTTCATCAAAAGTCGAATATTGAGCCGTCAAAGCCTTCGCGCGGCTAAGCCCGCCAGACGCCTGGACGCTGACTCAACGGAAATCCCACTCGCTCACACTCGCAGCTAGCACGAAAACATAACTAAATAACCGCTAAGTTAGCGGTCATGGCCCCCCGCCGCGCCCCGCACGCTTTTTGGATGCACTTTGCCAGAACTCGAAAAAATACACCGAATCCAGAGGCGCGGTCCACCGATTATTCTGGGCCAGTAATCTTCATGACACTGGCACCGGTTCCCTCCGCACCTGACATGAGGCCGGGACGTTTTTCCGGTTCCGCTGGCGGCACGCGGTACACCAACTCGTTGGCACCCGGATGAGACGCCCTAAGTCTTCATCGCTTCCACCGGCCGCACGCGTGCAACTGGCCGTAGGAGATCAGCCGTGAAGTTGAAACAAAGACTTCATCGCTTTCACCGGTCGCACGCGTGCAACCGAGTGGTTAGCGCCTGGAAAAGTCGGCGCCTGAAAAGCCGGCACCGAGCACTTGACAAAGGCTGATCCCACGCGCGGGGTACTCGATGGTTTCTAAATTTACCTCGGCCCCTCGAAAGTATCGCCCATGATCCTCGTTAACCCTAAAATCATTTTAGCGCATTTGGGAATCTCTGCCCGCCGCGCCCCCGGACTGAGCCGACCGCTCCGCAGCGTCGCGCAAGATGACCTTTCCGATCGCCACGTCCGCTCTTTCCCCACGCGCCGTCGCTTGTTTGTCTTCAGGTGGGCGTGTGCCGTCTTCGTCATCACAACTCAGGGTGGCCTCGCGGCGGCCGCCGAGCCGACGGCTGCAATCACCCCCACTGCGCCGATCGCGCTATTCAACGGGAAGGATCTCGCGGCGTTCACGACGTGGCTGCCTAATACTGGCAGCGCGGACCCCGATCGCGTGTTCACGGTCGTGAACCAAATTGACGGCCTGCCCGCGATCCGCATCAGCGGACAACATTACGGTGGACTGATCACTCGCGAACGCTTCACCCGCTACCGGCTCGTCGCGGAGTTCCGCTGGGGTCTCGTCACTTGGGTGCCCCGGCAGAAACAGACTCGTGATGCGGGCATCCTCTTTCATTGCCAGGGCGAACCGGGTAACAACAAACCGGACTTTAATTCACCTTGGATGCGATCCATCGAGTATCAATTTATCGAAGGCGGCACCGGTGATCTCATTTTGGTCGGCGGGTACGAGCGCGGCCAGCCCGAGCTTCTTTTCCCGACGATGCGCGCCACCGTCACGCCCGGGACCCGCCGCTGGCATCCAGAAGGCGTGCTCGGTGAGTTCGGCAAAGGGAAAAATCGGACCGACTGGCGCGACAAAGATCCCGCGTGGAAAGACGTCCTTGGATACCGCGGAGCCCGCGATGCTGAAAAGCCAGTGGGTGAATGGAACCTTGTGGAGGCGATCGTCGACGGGGGGCACCTGCGATATTTTCTCAATGGCGTGCCGGTGAACGAAGCGCGTGATTGCTCGCTCCGGGAAGGGCGCCTGCTCTTCCAGACGGAAGGGGCAGAACTTTATTTCCGACGCATCGAGTTGCACCCGCTGCCTCGCTGAACCGCGGGATTCGCCCGTGCAGCGGCGCGGCCCAGGGGTCGCGTGCGCACGGCTGCGACTCTGCAAAACCCGTCCATGGGATCGTCGCCCGTGCAACGGCGCGGCCCCCGGAGTCGCGTGCGCACGGCTGCGACCCTGCTTAGGCCCGCGCAGGCCAGAACCTCAAAATCAGCGAAACTCAGCGAGACCGGGCACGGCCAACGGCGAAAGCTGATCGAGACTGCCGCCGGCAGTACGGTTTGGCCAGATCCAGCGGCGGCAGGAGGGTGGCCGTTTCGGTGGACGGAGGACCATTCCTGCCGTCGATGCTTGGTTGAGGGTTAACGACAACGGCACGGCTAAGGCTTCGCTGCGGCGAGCCAATCATAGTGCACGCGGGAGACCTGCCACATATAGGCTGGTCCGCCTTCGGCAGTTCGCCCCCAAGCGCTGGCCACCGCCACCCTCATCAACGCCAGAGCTTTCTCGTGATGCCCGAGAATCTCCTCATGCAATCCAGCGTAATAGTGGGCAAAAAAAACCGCGGCTGGTTGGTCACCTCCTCGACGTGCTTTGAGTTCGCGCAGAAAATCTTCGGTGGTACCTTTTCCTGCCAGAAGTTCATAAAGAGCGGGGAACGGTTCTCGATCGAAACGCGTGTAGCTCAGCATCGCGCTCCGCGCCTGTTCAACGCCGCTGACCTTGACGTCGCCCAGAAATTTCCAAACCCCGTTCTCACGGTCGCGCCCGTCGTAGTCATGATATTTTTCAAACTGCCGCGCCGACTTCGCAAACTGACCGTTAAAATAATAGGCAATCCCAAGGCGCCAATGCGGCGCATCGAGCGCGGGATCCAAGGCGATCATTTTTTCAAAATCAGCGACCGCCTCGGGGAAACGACCGAGAAAGAGCAGGCAGTCTCCCCGCCGCGAATAGAGCGCCGGATCGCTGGGCGCCTTTGTGACGGCGAGGTCGAGCGCCGAACGTTGCGCACCCAACCGCGCCAAAAGCTCGACCCGCTCGGCAACTGGCAGCGGTGGTTCCGCCGCTTTGAGACTGATGATCAGACAGAAAACGAGTCCTGATAAAAAGTAAGGCATCGCTCCAGACTGCGGCAAGGGCCGCACGGGGCAATTCGGGAAAGCAGACGTTGGTTAACTGCAATCGGCGGCTCAGCGATAAACGCCCCGGCGCCCATCATCACGAAAAAAGCATTGCGAACCGCCAAGGTGAAACCGTTCACAAAATCAGGCCCGCGGGGAAACTTCTCCGCAAAGTTCCACCGCGCACCCTCGCGGGCGAACGGCCTTGGCAGCCTAATGACCCATTCCGGCCGGCAACACCCACGACCTTGACCACCGCCCCTCCCTCCCCAGCCGTCGGAAATTCGAAAAGGCGCAAGCCGAAACCTCCTTGACGCACCATACTAAACCGGACCCCTTGACCTGCTTACGCCCCCAAAAGACACCCTTACTTGCAATGAAGACCATCGCCTACCTCACCCTTATTCTCACGACCCTCGGCGCGTTCTTGCCCCTATCGGCGCAGCCTGCTGCCAGCGGTACGATCACCGGACGTATTTTCAACCCGAATACCGGCCAGTACTTGCGCAATGCCCAAGTGCGCGTGGTCGGAGTTGATCTCGCCACCACTTCGGAGAACGGGGGCGAGTATCGCCTTTACCCCGTAGCTGCTGGCGCCGCCACGGTGGTCGTCACTTACACCGGCTACCGCGCGGCGTCCGCGACGGTTACAGTTACCGCGAATACGACGGTGACGCAGGACTTTAATCTGGTTAGTTCGCTGCTCAGCGAAAGCGACGCGGGCGCGCCCATCAAGCTGGACCAGTTCATTGTTTCAAATCAGCGCGAAGGTGCCGCCAAGGCGATCATGGATCAGAGGCGATCTATGAACATTACCAACACGGTCGCTTCCGACTCCTTCGGCGACAACGCCGAGGGCAACGTCGGGGAGTTCCTCAAGCACCTACCCGGCGTCGAACTCGATCTCTTTTATGGAGAAGTCCGCACCGTTCGACTCGGTGGCCTCGGGTCGGAATACACCGCCGTCACGATGGACGGGATTGCCTTGGCCAGCACCGATGCCAACAACAGCGGCTCAGGCGCAGCTCGTTCCTTCACGATGGAAATGGCCTCCCTCAATAGCATGGAGTCGATCGAGGTAAATAAAACCGTCAGCGCCGACGTCGACGCCAACGCCCCCGCCGGCACTATTAACTTGCGCACCAAACGCGCCTTCGATCGCGTCGGGCGCAGAATCTCTTGGCAGGCCAACCTCACCGCTCATTCTGAGGAATTCAGTTTAAATCGTACCCGTGGCCCCGACGAGGATCAACTCAGTCACAAGCTCCGGCCCGGCGGAATCTTCGAGTACTCCGATGTCTTCCTCAACAAGCGCCTCGGCTTCGTCATCAACATTAGCGAGTCCAATGTCTACCAAGAGGCCCTTATCACCTCACAGAGTTACAGCGCAAGCCCCACCACCGCCGACCAACGACCGCTGGTTCTCTCCGCGATCAATTTCCAGTGGGCCCCGCGCTTCAACAAGCGCTTCGCCACCACGCTCACGACCGACTATAAGATCACCAAAGAGCTCAATGTCGGCCTCGGCATCGTCTATAATTACGCCGACCTCTGGACCCCTCAGCGTACCGCCGTGTTCAACGTCGGCACTCGCACCGCGGTCATCGGCACGGACCCTCTGCTGAGTTTTACGTCTGCCACGAGCGGCTCCGTCCAAGTCAACCCTGTCGCCGTCTCCAAAATGGGCGAGACATTCACCGTGCTCCCGCGCGTCGAGTTCAAACGCGGCAACCTCGAGGTCGAAAGCAAATTTGCCTACTCGGACTCCACGAGCTGGTATGACCCGCTCAATCGGCGAAACTCCATTCGCGATACCAACACGCCCACCGCCAGCAATATTACGTTTCGTGCGCAGCGCTCTGATCCGCTCTCGACCGACTGGAAATTCACCCAGATCGCGGGTGCCGATATCGCGAACGGCGCGAGCTTCACAACGCCCACGTTCACCGCTAACGACGGCCGCTTTGCCCGCACGGTTTTCATCAGCGGAGAAATCAACGCTCTCTTAAAAACCGTCAAAGTCTTTCCCGTGATTTGGAAGAGCGGGTTGAAGTCGCGGCAACAGATCCAGAAATTTGAGGACGATCAGCTCGCAAAGCGTTTCGATTACGTGGGCGGGCTACCGAGCGGCGCTTGGGCCGCCTACCGGTCCCCCTGGGAATACGACCTCGGGATGATCGGCGGCAATATCCAGTCGATCTCCGGCGCCAATGTTTTCATGCCAAACTTGCGCGCGATTGCCGATCTCTACCGCAGTCGCCCGCAGGACTTCCGCCAAAACTGGGGGACCAACGGGGATAACTTTTACGAGTCCTACGTCGCCCGCCGTCGGCGGTTCTACGAACGGATTGACGCCGCTTTTCTCATGGGCACCACCACGGTCAAGCGCGTGACGCTCCGCGCCGGTCTACGTTTTGAGGGCACCACGACCGAGGCTAGCGAGGCCGATACCCGCACACCCTCCGAGCTACGCGCCAAGGGCTTCCCCGTCAGCGCGGCCGGTCGCGCGACCACGATTCCCGGCATCGAGTACCAGTTTCTTTCCCAACCACGTATTAAGCGCACCGGCGAATACCACAACCTCTTCCCAAGCACCTCCCTGAAATACAACCTCGCCCAGAACCTCGATTTTCACTTCGGCTACAGTGCAACCATCCGGCGCCCTTCCTACGTCAACCTCGCTGGCGTGTGGATCGTCAGCGACACCGCGCTCACCGTGACCGCGCCCAACCCTCGCCTCAAGCCGGAGACCTCAGACAACTACGCCGCCCGCCTCGCCTATTACTTTGAACCGGTGGGCCAGCTCTCCGCCACTTTCACTCAGCGGAGCGTGAAGGATCTTTTCATCACCGATCGCCTGACCGCGAAAGAATTCGGCTACACGGGTGACGATGAGTTGGTCAATTACGAGTTCATCACCACCGACAACAGCCCTGATCGGATCAAAATTCGCAGCATGGAGCTTGAATACAACCAGAGCCTCTCGTTCCTCGGTGAGAAGTTCAAGCGCCTCTCCATCCGTGGTAGCTACACTCGCCTCTACGCCGAAATTGCCCGCGCCAACCTCACCCCGCACCTCGCCAGCGGCGGCCTCAACTACTCGCTCAACCGCCTTAACGTTTATGCCAATTGGAATTGGTCCGATGATGTTAATACCAATCTCGCCGCGACCACCTACCGGCGCCATCGCACGAACGTCGACGCCGGCGGCGGTTGGCGCCTCACGAACGCCTACAGCCTCTCCCTCAGCATGCGGAATATCTTCGATACCCCGTACATCAATATGCAGCGTTTCGTGACGGGCCCCACGGCAATGACCCGCCACGAAACCGTCGGCCAATCCTGGACCCTCGCAGTCAAGGGCACGTTTTAAAAAGCCGAGTTAATATAATAGCTGGGGAGCGAGCGATCGGCCCGCCCCGCCGCGTACGGTCGACCGAAACGGACAGGATCACTGTGCCCGACAATTGCGCACTGACCGGAGAGTACCGCGAAGAGAGTTACCGCGACCGTTCCGCACCGGCGCGGGCACCAGCTCCTCCACGAATGATGCGCGTGACCGCACCCTCGTGTTACCGCGACCGTTCCGCACCGGCGCGGGCACCAGCGGATGAACGAGCCAAATCGCTGACACGTTCACGCCTACCCGCACTCGCCTGCACGCGCGCCTTCCCTGCGACTAGCGCCATGCGCTCCCCCCACAGCGCCCGGTCTTCCGGGCCTACCCGTTCCACCGACTCCTTGTCGCCCGATCCCTGTCCTCGGTCTGCCGACCCGCCGCCGCTTCCCCGTCAGCCCCCGGCGATGGCTCAAGGGACTGAAGTACGGGACGGAAAGCGCCGGGCAAAACGTTCAAAAAAACGAGCGTCGCGCTGAGCATAAATCTGCACATTTATCTGGCATCACGACGCGCGCGTGGTTGGCTACTGAAGTCGTTTCGCCCTCCCACGCTTGCCCCCCATGGTATTGGTCGCAATTTTCTCGGTCATCGTCCTGCTGCTATGCTGGCTGTGCTACCAGAGCGACTATACCCACTAAGAATCAAAATTCGGCGTTGCCCGTGGGCCGCAACGTCGCCACTTCTTCACCATGGGACGTCAATGGCTCCACGCAAAACGCGCAATCGTCAACTTGAGGAAAGGTCAGTTTGTGCAAAAACTCGTCAAGGAAATCACCGTCGCGGCGAAGCTCGGCGGTGGTGATCTTGAGTCGAACGCTCGGCTTTTCGCCGCGGTTGAGAAGGCCAAGAAGGCGAGCGTGACGAGAGATGTGATCCTGCGCGCGATCGCCAAAGGCTCGGGCGTCGGCGGAGAAGGGGCGAACCTCGAGCACGTGATCTACGAAGGCTACGCGCCGCATAAAGTGGCGATGATCGTCGAGGTGATGACCGACAACCACAACCGGAGTTCGAGCGATTTGCGCGTGCTCTTTAAAAAAGGCCAGCTCGGCGGAGGCGGCAGCAACAAATTTCTCTTTGATCACGTGGGCATCGTCGAGGCGCATCATCCGGATGCCAAAGCCGATCTGGAAGCGGCCGCGATCGAGGCGGGAGCCAATGAATTCGAGTCCGTGACGCATGACCAGAATGACGATATTCCGCTGGGACAGGCGGGAGCGCGCTTTCTGACCGACCGAACAGCGGTCCATGCGGTGACGGTCTGGCTTAAGCAAAATGGCTGGTCGGTCACGACGGCGGAGTTGGGATATGTCTCTAAAATGTTCCCCGAGCTCGATGAAAGCCAGCGCGCCGAGGTCGGTGAATTCCTGCAAGCGATCGAGGATAACGACGACGTCCAGCGGGTTTGGGCCGCCCTAAAATAACGCCGTCAGGCTGGTGTCCGACGGCGCAGACGCCCGAGCGCGGCATGGCGGGAGCGACGGGGAGTAGGCGGACGAGCGCTGCCTTAAACTGCCGAAATTGCGATAGCGAGAGAACACGCTGGCAAGTCGGGCGATCGCAAAAAAAGGAGGCGTAGATCCTGCGCCCGCGGGCCGGGGTCGGCCCGCAGGGGCAAAGCCGTCAGCGACTAAATGATTTGGTGAAATCTTCGGTCGCGTTTTGGACGACTTTCTTCTCGTGGCGTGATTCGGCAATCAGCTGGTTCAGCTTGGCCTCCCACGCGGCGCTATCCATGGGCAAGTCGATCGACTGATTTATCAGTGAAGAATAGAGCAGGACATTCGCAAGCTCGACCGAGCCCATGCCCTCGGCGCCGGGGGCGATAAGCGGCGTGCCGTCCAGAATGGCGTCGACGAAGTTCTGCATGAGAATGCCGTGGGGGTTATGCGCGCTCTCCACCGGAACATCGATATTCCACACGTCGGGCTTCGCAAAGCCGCTCTTTGACGTTTTGCTAAACTCGATCATATCGGCGTCGTTACGCGTGAAGGTGACCTTGTTGTTTTCGAGCACGATCTTTCCGCGCGAACCACAGATTTCAAAACGGTTGGTCCCCGGCGCCTCGCCCGTCGAAGAAACGAATACTCCCGTCGCCTGGTTATCCCACTCCAAGTAAGTCGTGATGCTATCCTCGACCTCGATATTATGAAACCGGCCCAGCTGACAAAACCCGCGCACTCGCGACGGCATCCCGCACAACCATTGGAGCATATCGAGTTGATGAAGACACTGGTTGAGGAGCACGCCGCCACCCTCCCCCTTCCACGTCGCCCGCCAGCCCCCGCTGGCATAGTAGGCTTCGGTCCGAAACCAATCCGTGATGATCCAGTTGATCCGCACGATCGAGCCCAACTCGCCACTTTGAATCAGTTTGCGGATTTTCTGGTAGCGCGGTTCGACGCGCATCTGAAACATGCCGCCGAAAACCTGCTTGGGGTACAATTGCGCCGTGGCGATCAACCTCTCGGCGTCGGCCTTATGCGCCGAAATCGGTTTCTCCACCATAATATGAAGACCATTTTTGAGTGCATCGATCCCGATCGTCGTGTGGAGAAAATGCGGTGTCGCAATCACGATTGCGTCGATCTCACCCGAGCGGATCATTTCGTCGCAGCTGGAAAATGTTTTTAGCCCAGGGCGGCCCTCGAACGGCTTGAGCCCGGGAGCGAAGGCATCGCTGACGGCCGTCAACGTGCAGCGGGAAATTTTATTTTCGAGTAAGTAACCGGTGTGAAATTTACCAATGTTACCGAGACCGACGATGCCAAGACGAACGTTTTTCATAGAGATAAGAGAGCGCCAAGTGTCGTCGCTTGGAAAAAGCGGCGGCAACCTCTTTCTGCATAAAGATACGCGATACACCGATCGCCGCGAAGAGGGTGAGGGTAATGTGCTGGTTAAACGGTTAAACGGACGCACCAGCGAGTCAACGAACCACCCCGCGCAAGCGAGCGTAACTGCGGAAAGCTGCGGGAACTAGGGATGATGGTTTCAATGACCGTCGCGCGGAGGTGCGGTTGGGCAGGGACCGAGCGCCATCTAGGCTTCAACTCCCTGCTTGCGGAGCGTAAGTCGCGCGGAGGTGCGGTTGGGCAGGGACCGAGCGCCCAGCGGATGCGGGCTGGGTCGAGGCGGGGCCCCGCAAAGCGAGGAACTTGGCCGCGGGCAGCCGGGGCGCCAGCAGGAGCGGGCTGGTCTGCCAGTGGCTTTGTCGGGTTCGACGCAGGTGTGGCGGCGACTGGCGTTGGGGAAGCCGGAGCGGACGCGGTGGGCGCTCGAAGATTATGGCAGTGTCTCGATAAACGTCAGCAGATCGGCCATGGCTTGAACGCTTAAGCCGGCCTCGAGCCCCTCGGGCATGAGGCTTTTGCCTGTCGAGGAACTCCCCTTGATATTGGTGCGAGCAAGGGAGACTTCCGCCCCGCCCATGATTTTAAGCGTGAGACTCGTAGCGTCGTCGCGCGCGATGATTCCCGTATAAGCATTACCATCTTTGGTGGTGACATCGTAGGCGATGTATTGGGGCGCGACTTCCTTGTGGGGTTCAAGGATAGCCGTGAGGAGCGCCTCGCGACCCTTGGCCTTGACGGTGACGAGATCTGGACCGAGCGCCATTCCCTCCTGGCCGGCAACGTGGCAGATCATACACCGGCCTAAAAACTGGACCTTGCCGCGCGCGGCGTCGCCCACCAAACCGGCGGCGGGTGCAAATCTGGCGACGACCTCGGCGCGAGCCGGAGGCAGCACCGTGGCCAGCGCATTTTTCGCAAGCACGGCGACCTGCCCATTTTTATGATTTACGAAAGCTTGGACCTGTGCCGCGGAAAGTGCGTCGGCCGCAATTTTTCCGCCTTGAATCGCCTTGAGCAAGGCGAGGGCCCGCTCGTCGCGCGCGCCAAAGGCGACGAGCGCCGCGGCCTTGGCCTTGGGGGCAAAGCCGGCCCAAGCCCGCAGGAGCGCGGTGCTCACTTCGGGCGAAGGATAGTGTGCGAGCGTCTTGATCGCCGCGACCTGCACGGCCTCAGGCTGGCCTGCAGAAAAACTCGCGACCAGCGCCTCCCGTGACTGGGTGTAGGCCGCGACCCCGAGTAACTCGATCGCCTCGAGACGAGGCGCGCTCGCCGCCTTGGGATCGGTCGCGACGACGGCGGCCCGGGCAAAGACTGCCGCCAGCCGAGCGCTGCGATCCACTTGCTCAATCGAAGAACCGGCCCGCCGCAAGCCATCGCCGAAAGCGCGCACCCAGGATACGCTCGTGCCGGGCTGGGCCAGGATTTCGATCAAATCGGCGGCACCCTCGACAGGCTGGGCGGCGGCGCGAATCTCGATCAGTTTCGCGACGAACGAGGCCGCCTGGCGAGCCGTCGCGAGATCCCCGGTCATTGCTGAAAAAAGTGTACCGCTCACAATCTCTGTCGGCCCGCTGAGTATGGCCGCCGCAATCCAAGCGTCTGCGAAGTCGCGCCCCGCCAGCTTCACCAGCGCCGCGGACAATCCCGGCGAGGCTTGGACCGCGAGCAGGGTGGGCAACGTCAGAGCGAGCTGAAAGCGCACCCGGGCGCTCGCATCACCGACGAGACCAGCGAGTTTTTCGACGAGCGCCAGAGACAAGGCCCCCGGCGTCGCGACTTTCTCCGAGAGGAGCACCGCCCGCTCGCGCACATGGGCATCAGAATCGCCCAAACCAACGAGCACCGCTGGAATGTCGAGGCCGTGCAGACCCGCGAGCACCCCCAGAGCGTGCAAGCGAGCGAGAGGTCGCGCCGAAGCGCGCAACAGCGGCGCGAGCAAGGGAACGGCCGTCTGATCTTGCCGCTCGTAGAGCAGGCGCGAGGCGGTGTCGCGGTGCCAGCCGTTGGGATGCTCCAAGGTGGCAACCAGCTCGGCCGTGCTCGCGCGACCGAGCGCGACTTGGCTGCGGCGCTGCCAAGTTGTCCCCGTGGGCACGAGCCGATAAATGCGTCCGCGCTCGTTGCCGTTGTTTAAATCAATGTGCCGTTTAATTTCCTCTGGGATACTCCACGGATGTTCGATCACCTCACGGTACATATCGCAAATATGCAGCGTGCCATCGGGCGCATTCGCCATATTCACGACGCGTACCCAAGTGTCGGTGCTCGCGGCAAACTCAAAGGTCTGCTCATCGTCGGGCCGCCGACCGATCAGGCTGACGCCGTTGGGATAAATTTTTTTGCGATGGATCAGTTGCCCGCCGGCATCGCCCGTGAACGTGTTGTTCACAAAATCCGTACCGTAAGCATCGCCGCGAAACACAACCGTACCCGTGGCACCGGTAAAGTAACCGCTGACGCGACCGCCGCCTTCCACCGCGCCTTTGACCACCCCGCCAATTCGCCAACGGGTGCGAATAATTCGCCACGGCTCGTCGGGGCTTATCCGGTACACCTCCGCGGAGCCACCATCGGCCGCGATACTCTGGCGCGCCGGCGGCATGGTAAAAAACGGATTCCGCGCCGCGTAACGATCATCATAAACAAAGAACTGGAGATGATCGGAATTGGAGCAGCCAAATTTCCGGCCGTAGTCATCGAAGCTCATGCCATACTGGGCCCCGCCCGCCTCGAAACCAAACTCGTAAGTGCGGGGATCGAACCAGAAATCGCGGGCGGCCAACTCCACCTCCGGCAAATCAGGACGCTTTAGGTTCGTGATTTTCCCCCGATTGCCACTCGCGCTCTGAACGTGGACCCGGTTGTCCTGGCCCCATTGAAAACCATTCATCAAGGCCTGCACGTTCAACCGCGGGAGGCCCGAGCCAAAGCCAGTGAATACTTTCTCTCTCACCTCGGCGCGCCCATCGCCATCGCGATCTTCGAAGCGCCAAATATCCGGCGTCGCCCCCACGAAGAGCCCGCCGTTGGCCCAAATCAGACCGGTGGGCCAAGGCAGATTATCAGCAAAAATAGTGGCGGTCTCGTAAAACCCGTCGCCGTCCTTGTCCTCTAGCATCCGGATGCGCCCGAGGTGGGGATCGCGTTCGCGCTCCTCCGAATAATCGATCATCTCGCAGACGAACATTCGCCCGTTTTCATCAAAGCAAAGTGCGATCGGATCGCGGACTTGGGGCTCGTTGGCCGCCAGCTGGAGCTTGAACCCGGGTTTGACCTTCCACGTGGCGACGGCGTCTTTCACCTCGACCGCAGGGTAGCGCGGTAAATCCTTCGCTGGGTCGACGCTCACGGCACCGGTCGTCTCGCCATAAACTTGGGTGTACGTCGCCTTTGTCTTTGGGGCGACCGCCGCGAGTACCGCAGAAGCTAAGGTCGCGTAGATAAAACAGGGGATCAACTTCATCGTAAAAAGGGAAAGTAAAGACCTCAGGTTGGCTGGAGTAACCTCTTAGTTACAAGCCAACATTTGGCTCGGACCTGACGGCGCGCAGCGTGGTGCCCTCATTCCAGTTTCCCTCCAACATGACCGTGTTTCCCTGCTCGGGCAGACCGCGCTCGTTTCGCTCCACTAGGCTGGTGAGGACGTCAATCGCGAGCGATCCAATCATTCGGCCGTTTTGGAAAACGCCGCTGCACGCATCGCCGAGCCTCGGACAAGCCAACAGCGCGAGGCCCAGATCAGCGGGGATCCTGCAGCCAGCGGCGGTCAGCGTGCTGACCAAAGGCTCGGCGGATGGCGTGATGATCACGTCGGGTTTCTGTTTTTTTAACCAGCCCAAGATCCGCGGAGCATCGAGCCAGTCGTCGACATACAAAACGTCGGCCAGCTTGATGCCGGCAAAGAGCGTACGGCCCAAAAGAAATCCAGCCTCCCAGCGACCTTGAAAACGCAGTTGGTGCTCGCGGTGTAAAATCAGACCTGGACGGCGATACCCCCTCCGGTGACACTCCCGCACGGCTTGCCCACTGGAAAAGTAATGATCGTTGCACACGGTCGTGAGAGGGAGAGACGGTAACGGCACGCTTAAGCACACCGTCGCGAAATGCGGCCAATGGAGGGAGGGGACGGGCTCGCCCTCGGCCAGTGGACTGAGCAAGAGCCCCTGAATCCCACGCGCGTGGAGCATTTGGGAGAATCGCGCATTCGACATGCCGTCGCGGTGCAACCAGAGCTCCTCCGTGCGATAGCCGCGCGCCGTCGCCCGTGCCAACGCGCCTTCCCGCATCTGCCGAATGGTTGGCGCGGTGTGCTCCCGCCAGCCGGTCACCGTGCTCTGCGCGTTCACCAAAGCCAACACGGGATTACCCGGCAACGGCTTGCCCTGCCGCCGGACCCTCATGAGGGTCGAAATATAGGGGTTGGGCTCGTAATTAAGTTTACGCGCAATCGCCTGAATCCGCTCCCGCGTGACCACCGGAATCCGCGGATTGTTCGCCAAGCTCATCGAGACCGTTGCCTGCGTCACCCCAGCCTGCGCGGCAATGGTTTTCATCGTGATGGCGAGAGTCATCGTTTAAGGATAAAAGCATCTGATTCGTTTTACCCCAAAGCGCAAACGGGTGGTATGAGATTTGTCGTGCGTGGGCAAAGAGTGAACAGCTCAAGCGACTCGTGCGCTCAGCGCGCCGACTTAAACGGCAAGCTCACCGAACCAACCAACAACCACCCAAGCATGAATAGAAAAACCCATAATAACCGTACGATCATCGCCGTGGCCTCGGTCTTGCTCGCACTCACCGGCATACACGCACAAACCGCTCCGAAGGGCGGAACGACCACTGGCCCAAAATCCTCGGATGACGTGATCCGGCTCTCGGAATTCTCCGTTAAAGCGGACCCCGATCGCGGGTACGCCCCCTCCGAGACGATGACAGGATCGCGCGTCGCGACCAAAATCATCGACCTGCCTTACACGGTTAACGTGCTGACCAGCGAGTTTCTCGAGGATTTCGGTATTTTTGAGCTCGCGGATAATATCGTCCAGATTGGCAGTTTCACCGGGCTGGACATCGGGGGCAGCTTTAATCTGCGCGGTTTCAGCTCCACGTATCAGCTGCGCGACGGTTTTTTCCGTCTTGGGCGCTACGGATCCAGCAACGTCGACCGGATCGAAATCATCAAAGGTTCCAACGCCGCGATTTACGGGCGTACGTCCCCCGGCGGCATGATCAACATGATTTCGAAGGCCCCGAAGGATCGGCAGAACGAGAAACTCAGCTACAATGTCGGCGACTACGGCACGCAGCGCCTGACGCTTGAGGCCACCGGTCCGGTCCCGATCGAGGCACTCGGAAAAACGTCGTACATCGTGACTGGCAGCCAGTATCAACGCGAGTTTGGCCAAGAGTATGCCCGCAACCGGAATCTCGAATACTACGGCGCCATCAAGCACACCTTCGACAACGGCGGCACTCTCCTCCTCTCCGGTGAATACCTGCTGCAAATTCGCCACTCACCCAATGGCGCCTCACCCCTCATCAACGACCAGAAAGGCACCGCGGTGACGACCGATGATGAAATTGTCGGTTACGCCAAAAACCTCGCCCAGTACAACGCCTACGGCCCGAACAGCGAACTCACCCGTGGCGGCAGCAGTTTTACCGCTAACTACGACAAGCGTTTGGACGCGATTTGGAGCGTGCGCGCCTCGGCCAATTATTACCGGATGCGCCGCTGGGATTACAATTCCAACAACGGTTGGCCGACTGTTAACATCAATCCCGCGGTCGCGGGGGCGCCCATCACGGTGGTTCGCGGGGCTATTCCCAGCAAGGGGCAGATCATTGAGGATGGCGGCGGCACCCAAGCCGATTTACTCGCGCACTACTGGACCAATAATCACACGATCGAGCACCGCACCCTTTTCGCCGCCGACGTGAATGACTACTATCGTTGGGACCCATCCCGCAGCTATGCGGTGGCCACCAATCCAGAGCTCGTCGCGTGGAGCGCGGCGATGCGTGCTGTCACCCTCGATAGCGGGACGCTCCGGCCGATCAGCCCAATCAATTATTTTCCTTACTGGTTTGATGGGGCCAAGGGCGTTTCCACCCGCATCCGCAAACAACGCGTCACGGTGGCCGGCGCGCTTCTCCGCCAGCAAACCGCTTTGTTCGACGGCAGCCTGCTCGCCTACGTTGGCGCTCGCTACGATGCCGTCCGTTTCCGTCACCGCGATTTCACGGCTCCCCCCGCGGGTTATCTACCGGGCCAGCTCCTCGCCAAGTCAATGAAGTCAGGGCTCAAGCCCAACTTCGGCATCAACTACAAGCTGACTTCAAAGCTGCGCGTCTTCGCGAACTACAGCGAAAGCTACTTCGTGCCCCAATCCGACGCGACTCCGACGGTGGCACTGCCTGATTATGCGGCCGAGACCGCCGAGGGCTACGACTACGGATTAAAGGGAGCCTTTCTCAACGATCAGCTGAACTTCACGGTCAGTGGGTTCTACGCGACCCGGCACAACGTTTCCGTGAGCGATTCCGTCGAGACTCCGCCGGGCTCGGGCACCTACATAACCACGACCCGCCGCGACGGCGACCAACTGGTGCGTGGCTACGAGATCGACGTGAACTATAACGTGACCAAAGAATTTAACGTCGGCGGCAGTTGGGGCCACGTCTATTCGATTTACAGTAATTTCGGCAGTCTGTTTCCCGAGGCGGTTGGTCGCCGGGTCAACGGCATCTCCCCTCAAAACGGTGGTGCCTATGTCAAATATTCACCGGCCGCGGCGCAGTTGAAAGGCTTCTCCGCGAACCTCGGCTTCACCTATGTCGCCGCCACTCCCACAGAAGCGCCCAACGCTGGGGACACGACCGCGCGGGTCGGCGGCCAAGTCGTCGTGACCCGCACCACCAATCAGTGGCGCCTGCGCGTGCCGTCCTACGCGCTCTGGAACCTCGGTACCCGCTATCGGCTCCCCAGCAATTCCCATTTCGATCACTCGGTTGCCCTGAACATCAACAACCTGTTTGATCTCGATTACCTGCGCGCCAACAAGATCCCCGGAGACCGCCGCTCGATCTTTCTCACCTACTCGCTCAACCATAACGCGGGCCGGCGCTAAGTACCCCGACGAAGCCCGCCCAACGCGGAACTCCGCGTCCCCTTCAAAACCGCCGGCCCTCGCGCCGGCGGTTTTTTTTGCGCGGCCAAGAGACGGGAGCTCGACCCCTGCCCTGCGCCTCTTATCCTTAACCCAACGGCTAGTAAGTTCTCGACTTCGGCTTAAAAAGGAGCGCGAGCGTGTTGCCTGATAGTGAAAGTCCAAGTTCCGACAGCGATCGGGATCAAAGCCAGTGATAAAAAATTTCGCCTTGGAATGGTCCCGCCGCCGCGAGCCTGACCTTCGGGACAAATCACAGCTCACCGGCGCTCGCCGCTCGAGAAAAACCCTCGCGACCGCGGGCGTTGCGATTACGCCCCCACCCGTGCGGATGAACCGCGCCGCGAGCACGCGGGGTGCGCGCCATCATTGAGCCAATGCCGCCGCCGCGCTGGCGGCTTGAGATGATGCCCGACCGGCCAAACTGAAACCTCGAAAACAAACGCCCCGTTTCATGGCTCGATCAGTTTCCAGCCATGGCCATCGCCATCTCCCATCGATCTTCGTTGAATGACGATTGCATCCAGGCCCGCGCTGCTTACCGATCATGGGCACTTTGCTGCCCCCGACTTTCTCTGAATCTAACGATTCCTCCCCGCGTCCGGCTACGCTCATCGACCGTTGCCTGCAACAACGACATGGCGGTGTCTGGCTCGCGCTCGCGTTAGCCGCCTTCGTGGGTTTCGCGACCCGGACGGCCCTGCTGCTCAAGTCCGCCAACGAGGTCGCTTGGGATCTCACGCTGCCAGCCGCCTATCTCTGCGGCGCCGTCTACGATACGAGTGCCGCGCTCTGGTGGGCGGTGCCGTACGCCGGTCTCCTCGCGTGCCTCCCTCGCAATTTTTTCCAAGCCGCCGCCGGCCGCTGGTTCGCCCATAGCTCGCTGCTGGTCATCCTTTACCTGCTTCTTTTCAACGCCGTTTCGGAATGGCTCTTCTGGGATGAATTTGGGGCGCGTTTCAATTTCATCGCCGTCGACTACCTCGTCTACACCACCGAGGTTATCGGGAATATCCGCGAATCTTACCCCATGGCCGCGATCTACGGCGGACTATTCGCGACGACGGCGGTCATTTACGGAATTTTCGTACGCACCGGCGCGGTCCGCCGATGGCTCTCCGCCCCACCGGCGAGCGCCCCAACTCGCTGGCGCCACGCGGCCGTCTGGTCGCTCGCGCTCGCCGTCGTCGGCACCGGGCTCCAGCAGAGCTACGTTCCTAATTTTGCCAACACCTACAACCGAGAGCTCGCCAAAGGCGGCCTCTGGTCACTCTTCGCCGCATTTTGGGCCAATCAACTCGAATACGATCGCTTCTACCCCACGATGCCGGATGACGACGCGTTCATTCGCGTCAAAGCCTTGCTCGCCCGCGATGGTGCTCAACCGCTCACCAACGACCCCCGCGATTTACTCCGTCTCGTCCGCCACGCCGGCACCGAACTCCGCCTCAATGTTATCCAAATCACCGTCGAGAGCCTCAGCGCCGACTTCCTCAGTCACTTCAACCGCGCCTCGAAACTCATGCCTAATCTCGAGGGTATCGCGCAAAAAAGTCTGGTGTTCGACCAGTTCTACGCTACCGGCACCCGCACCGATCGCGGCATGGAAACCCTGACCCTCTCGGTTCCACCCACCGCCGGCCGTTCCCTGGTCAAACGGCCCAACAACGAAAACCTGTTTAGTCTCGGCTCCGTCTTCCGCAGCCGCGGCTATGAGACCGCGTTCATCTACGGTGGCTACGGCTACTTCGATAATATGAACTATTTTTTTGGCGAAAACGGCTATCGGGTCGTGGATCGTACCAAGATCGGCCCTGACGATATCACCTTCGCCAATATCTGGGGCGCGTGCGACGAGGATTTATTCCGCTGGGCTTTGCGCGAGGCCGACCGCGATCACCGTGCGGGCAAACCCTTTTTTCACTTTGTCATGACGACATCCAATCATCGCCCGTTCACCTTTCCCGAGGGCAAAATCGACCTCCCGTCCAAAACTTCCGGCCGCGCTGGCGCCGTCAAATATTCCGACTACGCGATCGGCGAGTTCCTCCGCGCTGCCGCCAGCCAGCCTTGGTTCAAAAATACGCTCTTCGTCATCGTGGGCGATCACTGCGCCTCCAGCGCGGGAAAAACGGAACTACCCATTCAGAACTACCATATCCCGCTGATCATTTATACACCCGGCGGCCAGATAAAACCAGGCGTGGTCCGTACGCTCACAAGTCAAATGGACTTTGCCCCAACCGTCCTCGGGCTATTAAACTGGACGTATCCAAGCCGCTTTTACGGCCACGATGTCCTCGCCCAAGCGACCGAAACTCCCGGCCGCGCGCTGCTGGGGAATTACCAGAAACTCGGACTCTACACCGGCGGGCAACTGAGCGTGCTCAAACCGATCCGCCAAGCGCTCACGTTTAGCTACACGCGTCCGTCCCACGAAATGAAACCGCAGCCGATCAACCCGACGCTCCGCGACGACACCATCGCCTATTACCAAACGGCCAGTTGGTTGTTCAAGCACCAGCGCCAACGCGCGCTCACGCGAGAAGAACTCGCGCAGCACGCGGTCACCGCCACCGTCGCAGTCCCCACGTCCACTCCCCTCGGCCCGCAGCGAACCGCGCAACCATGAGTGGATACTCCCGCCGACTCGCCGGGAGCGATCGCCGACTTCCACGAGGGGGCCCCACCCTCGGGGCCGAGAATTCACGGCGCTCCTTCCGCGGCATCGCCCAACTCATCACCAGCCTCGCGCTCGCCAGCCTCGCCGGTGCGGCACCCACCACTGACGAGAAAGAAAAGCCCGGGGAATTCTCGCGCGTGCGCGGGCTCTTCGACGTCGACCTGCCGAGCACAGTTGCGAAGCGGCAGGCCAAGGTGCTTTTCCACCCTCATTTTGGCGACCTGCTCCGCCGTGATTATCTCCGGGTGCCGATCGGGATACGCCTCGGTCTCACCGAGCGTACCGAAATCAGCCCGGAGCTTGAATCCTATTTCACGCACGGCCTCGGTCGGCACTCGGCCGGTTACGGCCTCGATCAAATCCGGTTCGGATTGAAGCATCAACTCGCCCGCCCAGAAGGCGCCCCGATTGCCACTAGCCTCGGCTTCAATGCCAGCTGTCCCGTGGGCCATCCGCCCCTTCTGCTCACCGACGGCTTTGCCCATTTTTCGCCTTATACAACTTGGTCGCGGCCTTGGCCAAACCAGCCGCAGCTCACCACGTTCCTCAGCGTTGGCGCCGATTGGCTGCGTGCCACCGAGGTGCGCGGCACCTTCAGCCGGAACCAACCTCACTCCGCCTCGCTGGGGGGCTCTTCGGGATTTTTCTTCGACCGAGGTATTTTCAAATACACGCTCGTGGCCAGTTACTGGACCACCGCGCTGATCGGCAGCGGCGCCCGCTCCTTCACCTCCCTGAACCCGAGTATCCTCTGGCAATTGCCGCCCGTGCTAAAATTCCACGCCAAGGGGAAATGGCTGCTCGGTCTCGGCCTGAGGTCAAATTGGGGACCCGACGGCACGGTCTTCGGAGTCAGCGTCAAACTGCGCGGCGAGTTCAAGCTTTCCCAAATTTTCAAAAGCCCGAATCAGTCAACCGAAACGGGAAAAGCGGCCAGTACTCAGTCGCTGAAACCCTAAAAGCCGGCGCAACGTCCACTCGGGAACAGCCACGCGCGGTCGCTTGCCAGCGGCAAGCATCGCCAGAAAATCCTTAAGGCGACTACCGCTAACCACCGGTTTGCCCTTCGACTCCGAGTTCCGAACCGTCGCCCAGCGCACCCGCTCGGCATCTGATTTTTCCGAGGTGTCCAGCCGCCTGTCGCACTTTTTAAAGCAAGGCCTCTGGACTCAATTCTTGGGGATTTTGATTTCATCCAAATTCGAATCTCTGACCCCAATCGCCTTCAAACGGATAAGTCCGACCGACGCGCCGCCCCCAAGGCGATTCCCTCGTTGCGCGACCTCGTTGCGCGAGGGTGGTGAACATCGGCCGGTCCATCGTTTACGCGGCGATCAAGCCGGAACCTTGATCACCACGAGAACGCAGAAGCGAACGACGGCGCCGCGCGATACCGTGGCCCGCGGGACTCAATGAAACGACGAACGACCGGCGAGGAAAACCCAGAAACGACCCGACGGCGCGTATTCCATGGGCGGCGGAGGCGCGGACAACTATAGACAAGAACCTGCCCCAAAGTGCTCGCCGCAAAGTGCTCGCCGCAAAGGGAATCATAGCCTCGGCCCCGAGGAGATTCTGGAGGTTGATCTGCCCGTCGACCGACTCGCCGTGCCCGGTCGGGAAGATTTTCCCGAGCATCAAGTTGACGAGGAGCGTCGTGACACCGCGAATGGGCGCATGGTTATTGGCGGCATCGCAACCGCTCACCGGCGCCGAGCGGTAGTTCGCCCCGCACCCGACGCGCGCTCCCTTGAAGAAACGCGAGGCGGTGGCGGAAAAACGATAGCTGGTGAAAATATTCACCGACCGCTCGGTGTGCTGGAGCGGCGGCTGAACGTCGGACCGGTTGATCTCATCCGGCACGAGCGCGGCGAAGTCGAAGGCGTCGTTGATCGTCGCGGGACTGAGCACGAAGCCCCTGGCCGGGGTCTTGTCGCGAGTGTGGACGTAAGTTTGCACGAACCTCGGCGTATCCAGGAGCCGGGTCGCGTTGCCGCCCCAAGCGGGTTTCGTCTCATCGAAGAAGGCGTTGTAAAACGGCGAGATGTTGCCGAGCGCCCGCTGGGTCCCGCTAGCGTTGAGCGAAAGGCTCCAGCCGGGAGCCGAGCCGGCCGGTGAGTTCAAGTTCGGTGCTCTTGCCTTTGCTATCGACCGTCATGCCGGTCCCACCCGAACAGGTCGTCGCGCTAGCCGCCACCACGCTGGCCGGTAGAGGCTGCCGCCGGAACAGGAGGGCCGCCAAAGGATGAGTTCGAATTTCTTGTCCGAGGCCCGCCGCGGCGCTGAAAGCAAACCAGCTCGCGACAATCGCGAGCAGATGGGGTTAATTTCATGTCTTTTCCGAAGAGGTTCAGACGATTTCGTTTCAGAGCGGGCTGAGCTGGCGGTTCACCTTGGTTTTCAGAAGCGCAGACCGGCCGAGACCAGGTAGGTGCGCGGCGGGAGAAGGCACCCAATCCAAGCAGATCGGGGCGCGCCTGGGGCGAGGTTCAGGGCCGGATCTGCAGCGCTGGGCCGAGGTGTTTTTGCAGAAGCCGCTTGGTCGCGATGGCCCCTTCGCGCTCGCCTAGGGGCGATCCGGGGGGCCGGGCCGGCGAAGGAGTGCGCGGGGGTCCGCCAGGTCCTTCGTATTCCACTTCGATCCAACCGCGGTAACCGGCCGCTGCAACCAACCCGAGCATCCGCGCGTAATCAGTGTAACATTCGTCGCCCTTGGCGTCAAAGTCGTGGGTCTTGGCGCACACACATTTAGCGAAGGGCAGCATCGCCGCCACGCCGGCATAACGGTCGTGAAATTCACCCGTGCTCCGATTTTTCTGAAAGTTCCCGAAATCAGGCAACGTGCCGCAGCGTGCGTGGTTGACGCGCTTGACAACCGAGGCGATCCACTCCCCGTCGCAGGCGAGGCCTTCCCCATGGTTCTCGATGAGCACATCCAAATTCAGCGGCACGCTCACCTGCAGCAAGCGCGCCACGCCATCGGCGACAAGGCGGGACTGTTCCGCCGCGGGCAGGGCCGCCTCACCGCGGGCGTTGACGCGAATACCGGTGCAGCCGAGGGTGGCGGCCGCATCTAGCCAGGGACGGAATTTATCGACTGCTTTTTGACGCGCGGTCTCGTCGAGGGCCCCGAGAGGAACATTCAGGTCAACCAAGATGATCAGATTGCGCACGCCCGCGTCGGCTGCGCGGCGGTTCAACTCGGCGAGGTAGTGCGGATCGGCATGGTTTTCACCGAGCAAAATACCGCTGTAGTCCAATCCTTCAAAACCCAACTCGCCCGCAAGGCGCGCAAATTCGAGTCCATCACGCTTCGCAAAACCGGGTTCACCACGCATGGCGCGATGAAAGGTCCACTGGCCGAGCGCGAGGCGGTACCGCGGGGTCGGTGCCGCGGCTTGGGCGAGCCGGATTTGGAGCGCGCAGGCGGCGAGCGCGGTGGTGACGGTCGTTTGAATAAAGCGGCGACGTTTCATAAGATAATGGAGGGTATTCGGGAACCCTCTCGACTCAGCCAGCCTAGGGCTTCGCCTCCTGCAAACGCCAGCGCGGCGCGATCTGATCCGTCTCGGCTGCGCTCATGAGCCAGCGCAGCAGGCGATCCTTCAGCTCCGTCTCCATGACACGCCACTCGGGCCGGCCAGCGAGATTTACGCGTTCGCCGGGATCCGTTTGCAAATCGTAAAGTTCCGCGAAGCCCTCCGCGTAATAGTTAAATTTCCAGCGATCAGTTCGGACCATTTTTGCATCCGGATGCCGGATACCATCAACGCCCCGGCCTTTCTCGAAGGGCAAATCGAGTTTCCCGCTCGTGATAACCTCGGGGATGATATTTTCGCTGAACACGGCGTCGCGCGCTTCATAGCGGCGGTCCAGCGCCGCGATGAGCGGGGCAAAGCTGCGGCCCTGCACTTCGCGCGGCTCTGGGATCCCAAGAAACTCAAGCAGGGTTGGCAGCACATCGACGGCTTCAACGAGCTCCCGATAGCGACCTGGAAGCACTCGCCCCGGCAGACTCACCAACAGCGGCACGTGCACGGATGACTCGAAGAAACAGTTTTTCCCCATGATGCCATGCTCAAATAATTGGTCGCCGTGATCGGTGGAGAAAATAACCAGCGTGTTTTCCGCCTGGCCCGTCCGCTCCAGCGTGTCGAGGATGCCGCCGATCTCGTGGTCCACGTGGCTCACGGCGCCGTAGTAGCTCCGGTAGATCCATTGTACCTGCTCGCGGTCAGCCGCCGCGTCGGTCCGGCCATTGCGGAACGCGAGCTTTTGTAACGGATCGGGCAGGAGGCGGCTCACTTCCTCGGCGGACACCACCTCAGGGAGCGGAATCTTCACGTTATCATAGAGCGCATCGTAGGGCGCGCAGACCTCGAACGGCGAGTGCGGTTTCCAGAACGACGCATGGAGAAAAAACGGTTGGCCGGAGCGCGCGAGTTCCTCCAGGTGGTGCCGCGTGCGCGCTCCCACCCACGCCGTGTCGCTGAATTCCGCCGAGATGGCCGCACGAAAGGGATTTTTCCCCGGAGCGATATCCTTGGCCAGCCCGCGGTAGTAAGTGCTTTTCTTGGGATCATGCTGGAGCCGCCACTTCACGTAATCGGACCAACGGTCGGTGATGACGACGCCGTCGTGCAGCTCAACGACATCGAAGCCGGTGCGTCTGGCCTCCTCCGTGGTCGGTGGAAAATAGTGCAACTTGCCGACCGCGGCTGTCCGATAGCCCACCGCTTTAAGCCGCGCCTGCAGCAGCGTTTCGCTCGCGTCCAGCGGCGTGTAGTTGACGCGATTCTTATGGGCGTGTGCATAGCGGCCGGTGAAGAAACTGACGCGGGAAGGCACGCAGACTGGTGACTGCACGAAGGCGCGAGCGAAGTTGGCTGAGCGGGCCGCCAGCCGATCGAGGTGCGGTGTCTTGATCAGCGGATTGCCATTCGCCCCGAGACAATCCCAGCGTTGCTGGTCAGTCATAATAAAGAGCACGTTTGGTCTCTTTGAAATATCCGCCGCCCGCAGGCCGACGGCCACAATCAACCCACCAACAAGCAGGAGGCGGCTTATTTTTTTCATGATGGTCGGACGGAGGTGGTCCTTAAAACAGGAGTACGGCTAAGGGGGGGTACGTCGATCACTTCACCGGTTGGCCCGAGCCGATGAGGTAGATGAGCGCGTCGCGACCAGTCTTCATGGCGGACGGCTCGAGCAGAGGGGGCGCGTTCACCTTGGGGAACCATTCGCTCATTTCTGCCTTCACGGCCGCAAACTGCGGGAGCGTGGCGACGTTGGTCCACTCGTGCGGATCCGCCCGGTGATCATAAAGCTCCTCGTCGCCATTTGCATAGCGGATGAAGTGCCAGCGCTCAGAACGAAGGGCGTGGTTGCGCGGTCCAAAGGTGGTGAGCGCCGGCCGCGCCCGCCCGAGGTTGGGGTCGCGTATCCACGGCACGAGGCTATCGCCCTCAAGGCCTTGTTTGGGTGGTAGACCGGCGAGATCCAGCAGGGTGGGATAGACGTCGATGAGGTTTACGGGTGCATGGGCACGACCTGGGGGGAGGCCGGGCGCGCGGACGACGAGCACACATTTCGTGGCGCGTTCCCAGAGCGAAACTTTCTCCCAGTGCTCCTTTTCACCGAGGTGCCAGCCATGGTCGCTCCAGAGCACCACGATCGTATTTTTCGCGTAGGGACTTTCGTCGAGCGTGCGCAGGACTTCGCCGAGACAGTCATCCGCGAAAGTCATGCACGCAAGATACGCTTGGACCGCGTGGCGCCAAAGCCCGGCTCGCTGAATCTCCGCGAACGCCCCCCCGGCGCGAACGGCGGCGCGCGCCGCGGGTGAGACATCGTCAAGGTCGGCCACCTTCACAACGGGCAGCACGATTTGATCGACCGGAAACAAATCGAAGTACTCCCTGGGCGCAAACCAAGGCAAATGCGGGCGAAAAAATCCACAGGCGAGAAAGAAAGGGCGGTCGTACTTTTGCTTAAGCTGGGCCGAGACGTGGGCCGCAATCTGCCAGTCCGCCATTTCCTCTTTCGGTCGATCCAACGGCGCCCAGTCGACTTCGCCGTCGCGAATGAGCGCGCCACAGAAAGGTTTCTTGCCCGCTGGCGGCCGGTCGCGCGGCATACAGCGATCCTGCGCGGGCCAATAACTGTCCCACGACGCGGGATCCTGCGCCTCGTTGGCGTGATGAAAGATTTTCCCCGCGCCAGTGACCGCGTAACCTTGCTGGCGAAAGTATTGCGGCAACGTCACCGCGTCCTTGAGCAACGCCGCCTGTCGCCAAGGAATGTGTTGATGGTGGTAGATGCCGGTGGTCGCCGGCGATAGCCCCGTGAGCAACGCGGTGCGCGAGGGGTTGCACCACGGCGCAGGACATTGCGTGTTCGTAAAAAGCGTAGCGGAGGCGGCGAGACGGTCGAGGTTCGGCGTGCGCGCCTGCGGATGACCGCCCAAGCAGCCAGCCCAGTCGTTGAGATCGTCGATCGCGATGAAAAGAACATTGGGGCGCACCGCCGCCGCACCGAGCGGTACTCGCAGGATGCCGCCGCCCAGCAGAACCAGCAGCCCCCAAGCGAGGAGTGGCCTTACCATCGCGCGCGGAACGGGCCAGCCGAAGAGCACGCCGAAAGATCTGCCAGCTGATGGGTTCATTTTTGGAATCAAATAATTATTTCCGAAACCGGTTTGCGGTCATTTCGTGGCCGAGCCTTCACCCGCCCGGCCCCGCTCCGGCGCGACCTTGAGATGTTTGAAGATAAACTCGCGCAGGCTGGGCGGATCATCTTTGCCCGGCGCGATGTTCACGCCGGGAATCTGCGCGACCACGACGACCCCCATCTCGCGGCAACGCTCATAGATGGCCTTGGCGTGCAGTGGGTGATGCAGGAGATGCCCGCGACTGGTAATATCTCCACCCGGCATCGCCGAGTTTAGAAACACCGGCGGATCGTCGCGGGAGATCAGCCCGCGCATATCACACTCCGCGCGAAACTTCTGGCCCAGCGGGCCTCGCAATTCCTCCTCGGTCTTGAGTCCATAAAAACCAGGACGATCCTCGATTTCCCGATACGCATTCTTAGAATTGGCGAACATCTTGTCCCATTCAAAAACATCATAACTGAACTGGCAGGCCGACGCACCAGCCGCCACCAGTCGCGATGATTCGCGCCGCACCGGATCAGGGCTCTGCCGATCGGCGAGATCATCGTGAAAGGCCAGCCACAATGAGGCCCCGGCGCCCGCAGAGCCGCCGTACGCCGCAAGCCGCGTCTTGTCCACGTTCCACTCCTCCGCCTTGCTCCGGATGAACTGGATGGCCCGCCCGCAATCCTGCAGCACATCCTGAATCGGCGCGCTCGTGACATAGCGGTAATTAATGGCCGCATAACTCACCCCCCGTTCCAAACACTCGCTCAACAGCCGGTCGGAGCGCGCCTTGGATTTGTCCCCAGAGACAAAACCACCGCCATGAATAAAAACCAACACGGGGCTGGGCCGGTCGGACTGGGCTTTCCAAAAATCAAGCACCGTGCGCTCGTGCGGTCCATACGACACGTTTGCCCAAGTGGGCTCAAGCTGCGCGAACGTCACCGTCGCGTTCTTCTTGGCATTCTGGCCGGCCCCCGCCTTGCTCCCCCGCAGATTCTTTAAAAAAACCCGCGCCTCCTCTTCGCTCAGAACGCCATCCTTATTCGTGTCAGCCTCCGGATAACGCGCCAGCGCCTGCTTGAGCCGCGCGTCATCCGTTGCACTTGCCCCCGCCAGAGTCGCTTCCAAAGAGAGCAGGGCGCAGGCAAAAGTTGCCCAACCGAAAAGGCCCGCCGTCGAATGCGCTCGGACCGCCCGCGCACGCGGTAGGCCGCGCGGACGCGCCGGCGCGGGCACGTTCGCCTTGAACACCCGCACGCCGCCCACGCTAGAGTTATTTTTTTTCAACATAATTTGTCACCCCAAGGGACCTCCGTGAGGCGCGACACCCCAGCCAGGCAGGCCGCGCAAAAGTGAGGCGCGGGACGCAAAATTTTCGTCCAGCCATGGTCGCCGGGATCTTCCCTTCGTCTCTCGTTTGCAACGACCCTGCGAGGGAGGCCCCCGCCCAGCCGGTTCCGCCGCTTGCGGACCAGCCGACTCCGACACCTGCTCCCATGCTATTATTGAAACTAACATTTTTTTGGGGAGGGGCCGACTTCGCAGAAATGAACTGACTTTAGGTAAACCGTTGCTTTTCGCACATCGTGTCAACCTGGGTGTTTCTTTATTTCGCCACGCGGCGCGATCCTCAGAAGAGGCCATCACTTCGCCATGGCGCCAGCTTGGCCGCGTTCGTGCAGTCAAAGCGGTCTCCTGGCGAAATACTCACGCCACCCATGAACTCACTCAACGGCGACGTCGCCATCACCGGAGCTGGAGTCGGTGGCATCGCTGCCGCGCTTGCGGACGCCCGAGCCGATCGACGCGCTATCCTGACGGAAGCCTTCGAGCGTGACCGTTGGCGAGCGATCCGAGCCGTCGCCCGAGCCGGTCGACGCGCTATCCTGACGGAAGAGACCGACTGATTGGCGGACAGTTTACCTCGCAGGCCGCGCCACCCGACGAGCACGGTTGGATTGAGTGTTTCGGGTGCGCCGCGACTTACCGTGAATTCCGGAACCGCGTCCGAACTTACTATCGAGCCCACTATCCGCTGCGGACGGAGCATCATCAAAATCCGCGTCTCAATCCCGGTAACGGCTGCGTCTCGCCACTCTGCGATGAGCCGCGGGTTGCGCTGGCCGTGCTTGAATCGATGCTCACGCCGTTAAGTCGCTAACGGCGGCGCGCTGATCTGGCCGCGAGCACCGCGGACCACCGCACGCGTGGCCGGCGCGGATCGGGTCGCCGGTTTTATTACGCGCGACCCCGAGCACGGCGTGGAAAGAGAAATTCGCGCCGCCTATGTCCTCGACGCCACCGAGAATGGGGATCGGCCGCCTCTTGCGGCGATCGAACCCGTGACCGGCGCCGGAGCGCGGGCGGACACCGCGAACCATCCGCGCCCGAAACCGCCGCCCCCGCGAAATCCAGGCGTTCTCTTTTTACTTCGCGCTGGATACTTCGTGCTGAAGAAGGGTGTGGGAGAGCACCACCTCATCCCGCGCCCCGCGCACTACGATTTCTGGAGGAACTACTTGCCGCAACTGACGCCACCTTGGCCTAGACCCCCGCTCGGCTGGGCCGGCTTGAACCCCCGCTCGATGGACCCCACACGCTACGACTTTGATCCGCATCGCGAAAAGCCCGGCTTTTGCTCCGGGTTTGGGCTTTTCCCCGGATCATCGACCGAGCGCAGTTCGCCCCGGGCTTCTTCCCCGGCGGCTTCTGCTTGGTGAACCGTCCGATCATCGACTACAGGGAGGGAGACCGCCAATCGGGCAGCGAAGGGCCCCGCAGTCGCGAAGGGGCGTCGGAGAGCGGGGGCGGTCGGTCCCAGCCTGGCACTTCAGTCGAAACGACGCCGTCCAGCGTTTCGCCATGGTCCGCCCCTCCGCGCACCGACCGGCAACTCTGAAACGCGCCATTTTCCCAAACCTACCCGCGGTCTTGACTCCCTAAACGAGCCCGTGAGAAGTGAACGCATGACATCTTGCCCATTCCGCTCCGCCCCTCTCGCTTCATCGCCCGCCTTGCTCGCGCTCGCGCTGCTCCTCGGGATTTTTAACGGCGGTTGCCGCCAAGCCTCCACCGATGGCGCCGGCACGACCGAAGCGACTCCCGCCAATCCCAAAGTTCCCAAGGGAGCTAAAAGCTCCGGTGGCGCCCACGCGATAATCGACACCGCGCAAGGCGCCATCGAAATTACTTTTTTTGAACAAGACTCCGCCTTGGCCGTGGAAAACTTCCGACTCCTCGCCGAGCATGGTTATTACGACGGACTCACCTTTCACCGCATTGTCAAAGGGTTCATGCTGCAAGGGGGAGATCCCGCCGGCAATGGCACCGGCGGCCAAAGCGCTTGGGGCGGGAAATTCGCCGATAACATCAAAGCCGATTCTCCTCTTTACAAAGCAGGTTACAAACGGGGAATCGTCGCCATGGCCAACGCCGGCCCCAACACCAACAGCAGCCAGTTTTTCTTGATGCATCAGGATTATCGCTTGCCGCCGGCGTACGTCATCTTCGGGCAAATCACCCGGGGCCTCGACGTCGTCGACGCGATCGCGGCTACGCCCACCACGATGGGGATGGATGGCGGCATGAGCCAACCGATCAACCCAATCATCATGAAAAAAGTCACGATTCGGCCGTAAGCTCATTCGCCACTCAAGCCCCTTCGCGCTCCCCCCATGTCAGCCAACTCTTCGTCCCAACGCCCTCCCCTCCGCGGAGGCGCAGCTCTCCTCGGCGCGGCTCTCCTACGGGCGACGCTCCTGCTGATGGGTACTGCGGCCAACGCCCAGCCCACCTCGACTGGCGCAGCGAAAAATCCGGCGCCCCCCGCCGAATCACTTTTCGACGGCCAATCACTCGCTGGCTGGACGCAATCGGGTTTCGAAGCCGAGGGCCCCGTCAAAGTAGATCCCGCTTTTCGCGACGGCCGCGGCGCCATTATCATCGAGGCCGGCACCACGCTCTCCGGCCTCACGTGGACCCGCGGCACCACCCTGCCTCACCTGAATTACGAGATTTCACTCGAGGCCATGCGCGTCAAGGGCAGTGATTTCTTCTGCGGGCTCACCTTCCCGGTCGGGTCGGCCGCGTGCAGCTTCATCGTCGGTGGCTGGGGCGGTATGGTCGTGGGTATCTCCAACGTCGATCATTCGGACGCCTCCGACAACGACACCACCCAGGGCAAAGAGTTCGCGGACGGCCGCTGGTATCGCATCCGCGTCCGCGTAACCGATGAAAAAATTGAAGCGTGGATCGATGACGAGCAGATGGTCGACCTTGAGTGGAAAACGCGGAAACTCACCCTGCGGCCCGGCGATATCCAAAAATCTCTCCCGCTGGGGATCTGCTCCTACATGACGCGAGCCGCGTTACGCGATATCCGTCTGCGTCGACTCTGAGCCGCCGGGAGCGACTGCCCCCCCGCCGCACGTTCCTTCCGCTCGTCGGCCTTAGCCCCGCCTGTCCGCGCCTCGCGCCCTCAACCCACCGCCACGACCGCACCCCCGTGATCCTACGGCTTCGCTGGCGCCCGCGCACCCGTGCGTCGGGCCATTACCGCAAGCGGGTCTCCCGGGAGTTTCTCTTCGTCAACATATCGCGCGACGTCTCGAAGCGCGATGACTTGGTATCCTTCCCGGTACAGCCACGCCATATATTCCTCGAAACGCTCCCGCGGAGTGTTGACCCACGGGTGCTCGCCATCCGGCACTCCGTGAAATTGCAGCACCACCATCCGCCCCGGCCCTCCTTTCGCCACGGCGCGCTTGAAATCCGCGAGCGTCCAATCGGGCCGCGCGTCACCTGTCGTCGGAATTAAGAGCGGGTGGTCATCCGCCGGCTCATAGGCAAAACCACCCCCTTGCGCGTAGGGGACCTCCGGCTCACCGCCACGCCGAGCGAAACGAATCCCCGCACGTTGCAACGCAGGCAGTGCCGTCACGTGAAATTTATTCCCCGGCCACGCAAAACTGACTGGCGCCGGTATCCCGTTTTCAATGCACCGCTCGGTAATCAGCGCCAATTGCTCCGCTAAGCGCGGCAGCGTTTTCTCCGTGATCCCCAGATGATCCCGCGTGTGATTGCCAATCTCAAATCCGTCGCGATGGAGCTCGGCAATCTGCCCCCACGTCAGGTAGTCGCGCTTGTTCGTTGGAAAGGTGAACCCTTCGGTAATAAAGAAAGTCGCGCCAAACCCATAGCTCTTTAGCAGTGGGCGGGCGACGGTGTGGTGCGAGGCCGATGAGTCGTCAAAGGTGAGCACCACGACTTTATCCGGCACCCGGGCCACTTCTCGCGCATCCATCGCCACCGCCGCCACCACCGCCGCAATCCCCCAAGCCACCGCCGCTCCCATCGCCCCCGCGGCGCCCTGCCGTCGTTGCAAAAAATTCATATTAAAACGCTGCTCCCCCAACGGGCGGGAGCAAGCATTCTAGCGCGCTCCTGATACACCCGTTTCCGACCAGAGCAGTTTCTGCACTCGGCGACCCGTGATTTCGCCCACGTCGACATCCCCTTCCGGTGTGATCGCAAGATCATGCGCCATCTGGAACTCGCCTTCGCGATCGCCCCAACGATCGGAGCTCACGAGGACTTTTCCACCGGCCGAAAACACCGCCCCCCAGCGATGCGGCGGGTGCTTCGGCTGCTCACCGCCGTCCGCCGCATAAACCAGCCCGTCCGGTCCCACCCGCACGCCATGCGGTCGACCAAACCGAGGATCCCGCGACTGCTCAATAAACTTCCCCTCAGCCGTAAAAATCTGCCGACGATCGTTCTCTCGGTCAGCGACGTGCAACCGGCCCGCCTGATCCACCGCCACGCCATGCGGAATCACAAACTCACCGGGTCCCGATCCTTTCCCCCTCCTTTCCCCCGAGGTGAACTCCCCTTTCCCCTCCTCCGAAAACTTCAGGATCCGGCTATGCACGTAGCCGTCGCTCACCTCCAACGAAGCGGTCTGCCAGCACCGCCACGTCCGTGGGTCTATTAAAGTGAGCGTCATCGGAACCGCCGAGCGATCTACGCCCGACTCAGGAGCAGAACACCGTCGGCCGTGTATTCAAATACTTGATGCCGCCCCACGCCCGTCGGCCAGACATGACCGCGGCGATCCACGCAGAGTCCATGAGCCAGCAGAAACGTGTTCGCGCCCCAGACCGCCTTCACCCGCCCCGCTTTCCCATCGAGCCGCCACACCGCCGCCTCGCATCTGACACCCGCCTGCACCGGATCAGCCAGCCAGGGTCGCCCGCCCCGATGAAATATGAGGATGTCACCGTTTTGATCGAAACCGACTCCGGAAACGTCCCCAAGAGTCGCCCCTTCCAGACTCCGCCGCCAGCCTGAGACCATGCGGAATTCAGCCTCGCTGGAGCGATGGGCAACGGGGACCGCAATCAATTGCCGTGCCGCCCAAAGAAACCATCGCCCCACTCTCGTTTCCTTTGAGGATCGTTTGTTTTCCATCGTCGCTGGTCGTTTCAACGTCACCGGATCATCGCGGACCTTCCGGGGTTTTCCGGCTTCCACCAGAGGAAGCAACCTCCGTCGGAAGGCCGTCGCTACCACGATCGCTTGGAGCGATGCGGGCCATCGTCGCAAATCCGCCCACTTTACCGAAAACTCAGGCAGCTTTTAAGCCGTGCTCCGCGAACCCGGGTACCACCCATCACTTAACGACACCGCCCACGCTGGTGACCACGAGAGACTTCGTAAATTGCTGCTCAATTATATCCAACATCGCGATCATCGTGTACGGCTTGAGCAAAAATCCCTGAACCCGCAGGTCCTCAAAATCGCTCGGTTTTCCAAAACCGCTGCAGGCGATGATCGGCACCGTCGCACGCTGTGCGCGGACGGCTTTGATCAGCGCGCTCCCATTCATCAACGGCATCATCATATCCGTCAGCACGAGATCAATCGTCGTGGCGTACTCCCGAAAAATCGCGAGGGCCTCATCCCCATTCTCGGCGAGACTCACTCGATAACCAGAAAGCGTCAGCGCGGATCCAGTCGCATCGCGAATCGAGGCCTCGTCATCCACCACTAAAATATGGCGCACGCCGGACGTCTCTGCGCTCACGACCGGATCAACCGACCCACCGTCAACCGCCAGTTGCGTCGCCGGCCAAAAAACTCTGAAGACCGAGCCGATCCCGGGGGTGGAATCCACTTTCACGAAGCCCCCGTGGGCCCGCACAATCCCCAAGACAGTCGATAAGCCGAGCCCGGTGCCTTTCCCCACTGGTTTCGTCGTAAAAAAGGGATCGAAAATTCGATGGATGGTTTCCGACGAAATACCCACACCCGTATCCCGAATCTCCGTGACCACATAAGCCCCCGGCTTCTCGGTCGCGACGCCCGCACTCTCCGCTGCCGTAATCTCAACATTCGTAAGGCTAATACCAAGCCTCCCACCTGCCGGCATCGCATCGCGCGCGTTCACACACAAATTGAGGAACACTTGATGCACCTGCGTCGGATCGGCGAAGATGCTCCAGGGCGCGGCCGATATACTCGACTCGATCCGGAGGTCGCGCGGGAAGGTCTCCCGAATCATCCCCACAATTTCCATTAACAAGAGATCCGTTCTCACCACCGTCCGCTGCCCCTCAATTCCCCGCGTAAAAGCCAAGAGCTGATTAATCACAGCGCCCCCCCTCTGCGCCTCCCGCTTGATCATAGTCAGAATCGGCTGCTCCCCTTGTTCTCTCCGCCCGCGTAATAAAATATCCGCCCCCATCAAGATCGGCGCCAACAGATTATTCACATCGTGCGCAATCCCACTCGCCAGCTGCCCGATCGCCTCCATTTTCTGCGACTGTCGCAACTGCCGCTCCAACTCACGGCGCGCGGTCGTCTCCACCATACTCACGACCGCGAGAATCGGTTGCCCACCCCCATCCCGGGCGAGATTTGCCGAGAAAACAAAGCTCCGCACCCAGCCCGCGCGTTTGTGGCGCACCCGACATTCCCAGTCGCTGACAATTTCCCCGCGCAGCGCCCGCGCCAACGGCCCCATCTCGATCCCGACGAGGCGCCCGTCATCGTGGACCAACTCACACGGATCATCAAAATCCTGCGACCGACGCGGCACCTCAGCGAGGCTCCCATAGCCAAAGAGAGCCAGCGCATGTCGATTCCAATAATAGGGCTCTCCATCCAGGTCCGTAATTAAAACGCATTCGGTCAACGTATCTAAACTCGTTTGAAATAACGCCACCTGCCGCGCCTGCTCCCGCTCAAGTTGCCGCAGCTGCTCCTCCGCTTTTTTTCGCTCTGAAATATCGGTCTGAACCGAAACAAAACGCTGAACCCTCCCTTCGTCATCGTGAATCGGCGAAATCTGCAACCATAGCCAATAGGACGCCCCGCTCCGGGAATAATTCACCAACTCGGCCTCAAAAGGTTCGCCCTTCAGCAGCGAATCACGGATTTGCGTCACCACCGCGGGATCCGTCTCGGGCCCTTGCAGGAGCTCGCCCGGCTTCCGTCCGATCATAGTTTCGAGCGCGTAGCCAGTCAACTTGGTGAACGCCTTGTTCACCCACTCCGTCCGCCCCGCGCCGTCAGTAATGATCACCGAGTTGGCCGTGTAACTCGCCACCAACGACAACTTCATCAGCTCGTCTTCCGCCACCTTCATCTTCGTCGCATCATGCAAGGCGCCCACCACCCCGCCTTCCGCCAGTTGCGAAGCCGAAATCTCCATCCACGCGATCGCCCCACTTGAATTCAAAAACCGGATACGCGGGCGCCTACCGCCTCTGGGCGGCCCCTTTCCCGCCATGATACCCTCAAAGGCTTTCCGATCCTCGCTGCATACGAATTCCGCGAGAGGGCGTCGCACACACGCTGCCGTCGGATAGCCGAGCGCCACCGTCCAAGCCTGATTCAAAAAGATGATTTTCCCGCCCGCATCCGTCTCAAAGATGATCTCGGTGAGTAATTCGATGCGCCGCCGCATCTTATTCTCGGAGGCGACCAGCGCTTCCGTCAGCCGGTAGGTCGCCTGGACGTGGAGATCCGCCGCGAGAAACGCCGCGCTCTTATCGGGGTCGGCAGACACAGTCTCGCCGGATCTCAAACCGCCATGGACCGGAGTTGGGCCATGGCCTCATGGCTGGTCAGCACGCCAGCATATAGGGGAAACACGCTCTCACAGAAGAAATCTTGTTCCGACCGAGTCCGCGCCGACGAGCAATCCGAGAGAATCGTGACGCTGAAACCGCGCTCGTAAGCCGCTCGCCCCGTAGAATCAATACAAAGGGAAGTCACCATACCCGCCACCAACACGTTCTTGATGCCGCCTTCCTGCAGGACCCGCTCCAGATCGGTATTGGAGAAGGCGTTAAAGCCCACCTTGCCTTTAACGTAAATGATCCGCTCGCCGAACGCCGCCAGCTCGGGAAGATCATCCGCCCCGGGCGAGCCAACTTTGAACGCGCCCGACTCCTTGATCGTGCCCAGAATCCCCACCGAGTTCGCGAGCGCACGATAGTTAGGCTCAAGCACAATCGGCGTGGCGATGATCGTCATCGCGGTCGAGACGAGCCCGGTAATGAGGGCCATCGTATTGGCGAGCACGGTATCAACTCGATTCGGTTCCTCGATAACTCCACGAAGGATGCCGTTGGCAGCGAAATAATCGTTTTGATACCCGACGAGGATCAAGGCGGTAGTGGCAGGATTCATGATAATTAAACGTTGTGATTTTAGTGGCAAAAAAGTTGGAACAGATGGAAGCCAAATAAACCCAAGCTCGGGAGTCTAGCCACCTGTCAGACTCAGGAAATCAAGGCCTCTGGAATCAATTTCTTAGGATTTTGAGTAAATAAAAAGTAGAATATTTAGCCGTGAACGCCTACCAGCGGCAACGTATGCCCAATTCCTGGACCACGGAGATTTTTTTTTGAACACGATAGACGTGATGCCGCATCCGCAGCTTGCAAGGATGGAATTAACGGATCTGAACCGCGCGGCAACAAGCATACAATAAATATAATGCCCGTTAGATAAAATACCTTATTTAAAAAAGATAATCTTTCCCCAAAACCTGCCTAACCCCCGATTTTCTGAACCCACGATAACGTCTAATCCAGCGGCAAAAAGCGGAAGGCTTGGAAATCGCGACAGGCTTTGAGGGGGCCTTGTCGCAAGCCTCCCAAGGAGCCGCTGCGGATTGCAGGTTCACGGCTTTTTCGCCGGCGGTAATCGCCACCATCCCGCCAGCCGGCCGATCCTTCGTGCGCGGCCTTCCCGATGGTCAACTCCCTCGACCTCCCGGCCCGACGGAGCCACGAGACGATGCCAGCCACCCAAGGCTAACCAACCCAAGGATGACCCGCGCCCTCGGTCCGCCGCAGCACGTGATCAAGTCCCGGCCACAAAGCCGCCATCCGCACTCGTTCGCGGGCCTCCCGCGCTTAAGCGAACGCCAGGTTCCAGACCGCTCAACCGGGAGTCATAAAACCCTCCTGTCCGCCAAAGAATTTCGCTCAAAAAAATTCTAAAAAAATTCAGAGTTTGACCCGCCCCGTTGAAAAAGTACGCGCCGAGCAGGCCCGGTTAAAAGCGGGCGGAACCAAGCGCCGGGCCTCAGCCGCGAGATGGGCGCACGGCGAAATATTTCCCGCAGAACTCAAGAAATGTTGCGTAATCAGGTGCCGGCGTATGCCCGCCGGTATGCAAACGAAAACCAAGTTCACCGCTAACCAAGGCCACATCGGGTTCCGGCATGGTCTTCGCACCCAAGCCTTTTTTCCCGAGTAACTCATAAACCGGACTCGCCAACGCCGCCGCCGCAAACATCCCCTGCGGGTCGCAGTGCAGATCGGTGGTACCCGCGGTAATGAAAACGGGGCGCGGCGCCACCAGTGCGACCAACTCGTGAGAATCCACCGTCATCGCTTCCCAATTTCCAAAAAATTTCTGGAAATTACCCGCCATCCACCAGGGAAAGTTCTGCGCAACCATATCCACGGTCTCGCCAAAATTCCGCCGGTTAATTTTTGTACCACTTTGGCCGGAATTACCCGCCCAAGCGAGCGCCCAACGCGGCTCAAGCGCGGCGGCGAGGACCGCCGTTTTACCCCAGCGCGAGAAACCATCCACGGCGAGTTGCCGCGCATCCCCATCGCGATCGGTTTCAAAGTAATCGACGGATTTACCCAGGCCCCAAGCCCAAGCCATCAGCACGCCCCACTCATCGGGACGCGCCCGCATCTTACCCTCATTCATCAGGCCGATGATCCCTTCGGTCAAACCAGCGGCGCTGTCGGGCTGCACGCTGCTGGTGTTAAACGTCGCGTAGCCCCAGCCCTTGGCCAAGGTGAGCGTCTCAAGTGAAGGGCCGCCGGTCCGCGCCCACTCGCACCCGGGCCAAAGCCCGCGCCCCCCCGCGCTGGCAGCACCGCGCCCGCTTTAGCGCCCGCCGTGGTACTCGACGCGGTACTCAACGTGGTACTCGACGCGGCACTCGACGCGGCACTCGCCGCGGCACTCGCCGCTGTCGCAGGCGGACGGTTAGCGGCCGCACCTTCCGCACCTTCCGCGCCTTGACCCGCACCGCCCGAGGCCGGTGGTCCGCCCCGCCGTGCTCCCCCAAAACTACCCCCACTCGCGTAAACGATCAGCGGCACGGGTCCGCCCGCCTGCGACGGCGTCTTGACGACGAGTTGGATTGAGGGCGCCACTGCCGGGAAGCGCGAGTTATCAATCTTTCCGACCACCGTCTTGGTTTTAACAACACCATCATCCTCGGTCTTCGTAATCGCCCAAGTGACCTTGGGCGTGTTTGCAGGGATGCGGCCATAAATATCGCGTTGAAATTCTTCAAAAATCTCGGCGCGCCGTTGCTGCCACCAAACGGCGGCAGTCGTCACGGGCTGGCCATTGTTGAGGACCAAGGGATCAGGAATCCGCGAATGAGCCGGAAGGGCTGTGGATTCGTCGGTGGTATTGGATGGCGCCGCCCGAGGCGGCGGGACGGGCAGACCGAGTCGGTTTAACATCCGCCCACGGTCGCTGGTCGGATCGAAAGGGGCGGGTGCCTTCGTCGCGCTAGGAACCGGCGCGACCACCGGAGGCACCGGTCGATCCGCCGCGGGCGCAACGGCGGATAAGAGGGCAAGGGCGAAGAGCCGAACGGCAACCAGGACGGAGGTCATCGCAAAACGGACGCATGAAATATGAAAGAGAGAGGCGGCCACTCGGAATAACCGCGGGAATCGTGGCGTAACCGCGCAGGCAGGGACGACGGTGACCTGCCCCGTCGGGCCGCTGGCAGCTCGGCTCGTCGGGGGTAGGTCCAGCCCGGGGGCAAGCGGCCGCGAAGAAACGCTCACGGTCCAGGTTCACGTTCTAACAACCAGCCGAGCAGCCCTTGGGCCGCGCCGTGGCACGCCGGTTGATCGCGCCCATCGAAAAACCCGAGTTGCCGCAAACCACCGATGACGACGGGCGGCAGATCACCCGTGAACCAATGGTACCAGCATCCATAAAAGTCGTTGGCCGTCTGCGCCGCGAGCAAGGGGAGCAAGCCGTCGCAAACGAGGTTGTCGAGGCGCGTGCCCCCGATCGCGTCAGCGCAAATCTCGCGAGCCACCCGCGCCCGCACCGCACTGAGCCCCGACGCGCGGCGCGCCGTGCGGGTACTTTCGGTCAAGCCGATGCCGAGTCGCGAGGCGCCTAATGCGAGCACGCGGGCCGGCCAGTCGGGAACGGCCTGCACCCACGTTGCGTATTGCCCCAAGCGTCGCCGCGGATGGTTGGCTGGCCGCACCCCTTGCAGACTCCAACTCGTCTGCTCAGACCTAAAAACCTCCGCAGGATCGACCTGGCCGGCGCACCACGCGGGCAGCGGACATTGCCCCGCGATCCGCAGCATGGCACCGCGATTAAAACGAAATCCTAAAATCTCCAAAGCGGCGTGATGGAGCGCCGCTTCCCAACCAAGGCGCCGCAAACGCACATCGGCAAAATGAACTTTTTGCTGCCAACGAGTGCGCGCATGGCGCTGCAAGAGATCCACGAGAGCGGCGGGGGATAATGGCCCCAACTCTTGGGGCAGGCGCGCCAAAGGCCGGTCCGCTAAACTCTCCACCGCCTCGTCCGTCGCAAATTCCTCAAGGGCGCGATGCAGCAAGGGCAGCAACACCAAGACCGGGATGACACGACCTCCGGCGCCTCGCGTCACTCGGCCAGGCTCGGGAGGAAACAAGACGACATGAAGTAAAACGCGGTCGTAAGCCGGATCGCGCGCATGCCCGTGGGTATCCCAATCTCCACTCCTCAAGTGCAGCTCCACATCGCCAACAAGATCGGGAGCGCCCTCCCCACCAAACCGCAGCCGCGCCGAGGTAAAATCCGGACCGCCGAGCAGATTCCACTTCCCTGGATGCGCGATCCGCACCGGTTGCCCATCCAGCGTGGTCGCGGCCGCACGATCAAAGTCCCCTCGCCACCAGAGCTTTTGCAAAAGTTTTTCTGAAAAAGAAAAGGCCCCATAAAGACCCTGCATTTCGGCTAGGCCGAAGCTGGGATCAATCGGCTTGGGGACGTCGGTCGATACGAGCATGACGCCATGAACTTGCGTGGGAGAGCCGCCCCCTACAAGCGCGCACTTTGCGAAAGCCCCTTTGTAAAAGCCACCTGGCGCAAGGAAAGATCGCGCTCGTTTCGCCGACCAGACCCGGTTGCCACCGGCCACGCTACCCGCCATACCGCTCGCTCGCCCGCCTCGCCCCGCCGCCTGCAACGCGGCTCCCACCGACACCCCAAAAACTCCGCTTCACGTAAGACTACGGTGTCGCTCAAGACCAGTGGTTGCAGGAGCTCCTCCCATTTCCCGCAGGATGGTCAGCGGATTAATCTCCGATAAATTCCGTTTTGACGCTCGCAAAAAGAGGAGGGGCCCACCCGTCACGATCGTGGCCATCGAGACGGTGATCGAGACCTCGGAGGAACCCCGAAACCATCATCGGAGATGTGGGCAGGAAGACTGGGTTGATAGGAAACTGGATTAAACGAGAACCCGACCTTCCGCGGCACCGCGGTTCGTTCAGCTCCACCCAGCGCTTCGCGTGCCCGGGCCAACCGAACGCGCCAACGTCGAGCACGATCGAAGTGTTTCGCGTGGCTTGGAAAATCGTGTTCGCCCCCAAAGTCGTCTTACCCTCAAGCCGACGATACGGGGTCGTCCCACCAGTGAACGCCTACGCGGCGCATGACCTTATGCCCCGATGGCTCCATGCCATTTTCGCTGGCCGTGACCGCGGGGGGATGCCCAACGAATTCGTCGCAGAACCGGTTCGACACCCCTCCGGTTTAACCTGCCGTTCCTGCAGAAGTGCGGACGCCCCGGCCAGCGCGTCCTTTGATCGTGAATTTTTGCAGCACGCGCTAACTAAGGGCGCGCGCTTTCGCTGTTGCCAGTCGGCACTCGCGACCGTTTTTCTGAAGGCTCTTCGCTCCCGATCCACCCTATGAAAAAATTTCCCCGGGGACTCCCCCTTTCCACCTTGACGGCTAGTACCTGCCTCCTCGCCGCGCTCCTTACGACCGGGTGCGGCCCGAGCGCCGAGACCCCGCCGCCGACCAAGGCCGGGGCCGTCAAGATCGGATTTCTCGTAAAACAACCCGACGAGCCTTGGTTTCAATTGGAGTGGAAATTCGCTGAAAAGGCCGCTCAAGCTATGCCGTTTTCCCTTGTAAAAATTGGCGCGACAGACGGTGAAAAAGCCCTGACGGCAATCGACAACTTGGCCGCCGGTGGAGCGCAAGGCCTCGTGATTTGTACGCCTGACACCAAGCTGGGGCCAGCCATCGTCGCGAAAGCGAAAGCGGCGAAACTGAAGTTGATCAGTGTGGACGACCGCTTTGTCGGCGCCGACGGGCAACCGATGACAGGGGTTCATTATCTCGGGATATCCGCCCGGAAAATTGGCGAGAGTGTCGGGCAAACGCTCGCGAGTGAAATGAAACGGCGAGGGTGGACCGCCGCGGATACCGCGCTCTGCGCGATCACTTTCGATGAGCTGGCCACCGCGAAGGAGCGGACCGACGGAGCGAGCACGGTGCTTACGGCGGCTGGTTTACCCAAGGAGCGGATTTTCCGCGCGCCGATGCGAACCGCGGATATCCCCGGGGCCTTCGATGCCGCCAATAATTTGCTCACCCAGCAACCTAACGTGAAACATTGGCTCGTCTGCGGCAGCAACGACAACGCCGTGCTCGGGGCCGTCCGCGCCCTCGAAGGCCGCGGGGTCGCGGTGGAGAACGCGGTCGCGATCGGGATCAACGGAACTGATTGCATCGTCGAGCTGGAAAAGACCAAGGCGACGTCATTTTACGGCTCAATGCTGCTTTCGGCAAAAGAGCACGGTTACAAAACCTCTGAGATGCTGTATCGCTGGATCAAAGACGGCGTGGAACCACCGCTCGAAACGCGGACGATCGGCACGCTGATCACTCGGGAGAATTTCCGCCAGGTACTCAAAGAACAAGGCGTGCGCGACTAGACCCGAGCGGTGCGCGGCGGCCGCTTCCGCCCGCCACGCTGGCAACACCCAACGAGCGCCAAGACCGAGACCCTTCGCCCGATCACTATGACCGGCCGCACCCACGCATGAGCTCGGTTCCGCCCGCGCTTCGCTTCGCGCATCTGGCCATGGAGTTTCCCGGCGTCAAGGCGCTGGATGACGTCTCATTCTCCGTCGAGGCGGGTTCGATCCACGCGCTGATGGGCGAGAATGGCGCGGGTAAATCGACCCTCCTGAAAATCCTCAGCGGAGCCTATCAGCCGAGCGCCGGCCAGGTCGCCATCGCCGGCCAAGTCAGACCGCCCGCCTCAACCGCCACGGTACTGCAAGCCGGCGTCGCGGTGATTTATCAGGAGCTCCACCTCGTCCCAGAAATGAGTGTCGCGGAGAATATCTACCTCGGAAATCTCCCGCATCGCCGCGGTTGGATCAACCGCCACGCCTTGGCGCAAGCCGCGCGGCGGCAACTCGCGCGCATCGGCGAATCGATCGAGCCCGATGTGAAAGTGCGTCAGCTGCCACTCGCACAGCGGCAAATGGTGGAGATCGCCAAGGCACTCTCACGCGGCGCCCGCATCCTCGCGTTCGACGAGCCGACCAGCAGCCTTTCTGACCGAGAGGTCCAACGCCTGTTTACGATCATTCGCGATTTGCGAGCGGACGGCTGCGCCATCCTCTACGTCTCCCATCGAATGGAAGAGGTCTTCGCTCTCTGCGATCGGCTCACCATTCTACGCGATGGCCACCACGTGACCACCTGCGCTCTCGCCACCATCACGCGCGACGACGTCGTGCAAAAGATGGTGGGGCGCACTTTGGAGAACGTCTTTCAGTACACACCTCGCGCGCTCAAGGGGCCCGGTCTCTCTGTCCACGGCATCGCGGGCCCTGGGCTCACCGCACCCTGCACTTGGGCGGCGCAGGCTGGGGAGATTTTCGGCTGCTTCGGGCTGGTCGGTGCTGGACGGAGCGAACTCCTCCGCCTGATTTTCGGCGCGACAAGGAAAACCGCGGGCTCGATCTCCGTCGGGGGCCGCCCGGTCACCGTGCATTCACCGCGCGACGCGATCGCGGCCGGTATCGTCCTTTGCCCAGAAGATCGTAAAAAAGAGGGCATCATCCCCGGCCGCTCCGTCCTTGAAAATATCAACCTCAGCGCACGCCGTCGCACCGCCCGCGGCGGCGTGCTCATCAATGAAAACTGGGAGCGCACCAACGCCGAGGCGCGCATCAGCCAACTGCGCGTACGGACGCCCTCGGCGCAGCAGCTTATCCGTCATCTTTCCGGCGGGAATCAACAAAAAGTCATTCTTGGGCGCTGGCTCTCGGAGAACGTCAAGGTCATCCTGCTCGACGAGCCCACGCGCGGCATCGATATCGGCGCGAAGAGCGAGGTCTACGCCATCATGCAAACGCTCGCGCGCGCGGGCGTCTGCGTGATCATGGTCTCAAGTGAAATCCCCGAGGTCTTGGGCGTGGCCGATCGGATCGCCGTGATGCGCTCCGGCCAGATCGCCGCAGTTCTGGAGCGCGCGGAGGCCAACGCGGAAATACTCCTGCGACTCGCTTTGCCCGTTGAAAATTCGCCGCCCCCCTGACCACCCCACTCCCCGCGTTTTATCGTCGCGTCAATCCGCTCCTCCTCATGCTTCCCTCTTCCTCTTCTCCGCCGACGGCCTCCACCAGTCGGGGGGTCGGCGTCGTCTTATGGCTCGACCAGGCAGGTATGTTACTGGTGCTCGCCATCCTGTTCACCGGTTGCGCACTGGGGGTCGATAATTTTTTATCATGGGTGAACCTCCGCGGGCTCGCGCTCTCGGTCTCAATGACCGGCATGGTCGCTTGCACGATGTTGTTCTGCCTGGCCGCGGGCGACTTCGATCTCTCCATCGGATCCGTCGTGGCGTGCGCGGGGGTGATCGCCGCCGTCGTCATGAACAGAACTCAAAGCATCACGCTCGGGGTCCTCAGCGCCCTCTTGCTGGGCGCCGTCGTCGGCTTCACCAACGGCTTCATCGTCGCCAAACTCAAAATAAACGCACTGATCACCACGCTCGCGACGATGCAAATCGTGCGCGGTTGCGCCTTGATCATCTGCGGCGGTACGGCCGTCGGCATTCAACTCGAGCCTTTTTTTGCGCTGGGTAATTCCTCGATCCTCGGGTTGCCGACGCCCGTGTGGATCACGATCGCGTGCTTCGTAATCTTCAGCTTGGTCCTCAACCGAACCGTGTTTGGCCGTGATACGCTCGCGGTGGGCGGCAACGCCGAGGCCGCCCATCTCGCAGGTATTCCCGTCGCCCGAGTCAAAATGGCCATTTTCACCCTGCAAGGAATCATGGCCGCCTTGGCAGGAATCGTGCTCGCTTCGAAATACACAAGCGGCCAACCAAACGCGCTGACGGCCTTTGAGCTCGATGTGATTTCAGCGTGTGTCCTCGGCGGCGTCTCCCTCACCGGCGGCGTCGGGAGCATGGCCTTCGTCATCGCTGGCGTCCTCATTATGGGTATCGTGCAAAACGCGATGAACTTGCTCAACGTGGATTCGTTTTACCAATACGTCGCCCGCGGCGGCATTCTGCTCATCGCAGTCTTGTTCGATCGTTGGAAACGCCGTCATCCGGCGAACTAAGCACTTCGCCACCTATGCACCTCCCGGCCTAATCGACGAACGCCAGCTCGTTCGATAACAATAGCACCTGCGCCAACTCTTCCCATCGCGTCAGCGGGACGGACGGCTTGGGCAAGTTATCAAAATCTTTCTTCCCGATCCACACCCGGACCGCAAGATCCCCCCCTGCCGGGTCCGGCGTAAATGTAATCGTCGGCGACCACGTATAACTATCCGACTCATCGCCGCCCACGCGATCGACGACGAAATCCACCGTCTCACTTTCCTCCACGCTGAAGTCCAGGTTTGTCGCTGTCTTCTTGTTGTAGCTGTTCCATTGACCACGCCGCCCCCCTGCGCTGGTCACCACCATGCCGTGGACCCCATCGCCAGCTTCTTCGGCGTGCCCGAGCGAACCGACAATCTTGATCGTCCCCTTGCCTGGGGCGATCCAACGGCGAACACTCGCAAACGCATCAGCCGGTCCGGGATGACCACCACTGGCGGTGAGACTGAGGTAGCCAAATAGGGCCTCCGGATACTTTCCTGCAGGCGTCACCCGACCTTCGCGGCGAAAGGCCATCACCTGAAAATCAACGACGCGCTGGGTGGCCGTATCATAACGACCATAGCCATATTCCCACGCCGCGCGCACCGGTCTGGCCGGCACTACGACCGCGCGCGGGCGCGTTAGAAAATTTTGCGCCAATTGAGTCTCGGCCGGCTCGGGGTTGCGTTGATAAACAACGCGGTAAAGGGCCGCGAGCCGGGCTTCGTCCGATCCCGCCGCTTTGATCTCGGAGCGGGCGAGCAGTTGCCGCGCCTGCGCTTGCACAAACGAGCTATTCATGAGGAAGAGCGCCTGCTGAGGCACCGTGGTGGCAAAGCGCTGCGCGCTGCTCACATCGGGATTCGGATAGTCGAAGGTGCGAAACATCCCGGGAAGTTCTTGCCGATCAATATAGCCGTAGACCGTGCGGCGGGTCGTGAAAGGCTCCTTCGTCAGATCGTCGGGCAGACCGCCCGCGGTCAGATCGAGTGAACCGGCGACCGCCAAGAGCGTATCGCGGAGCGCCTCTAGTTCCAAGCGGTGCCGATCGAAGTGGTGAACCAGTCGATTTTCCGGATCGATACGCTCGGCATTTTCCCGGGCGGTGTTGGCTTGTTGATAGGTGTTCGACCGCACGATCACGCGGTGGAGTTGCTTGAGCGACCATCCTTGGTCGATGAAGGAGCGCGCGAGCCAATCGAGCAGTGCCCGTTGCACCGGCTCAGCCGTACGGACGCCAAAATCGCTCGGGGTACCGACCAAGGGTTGGCCAAAATGCCACCCCCAAACTCGATTGACCAGCACGCGGGCGGTCAGCGGATTGGTGGGGCTGGCAATCAACTCGGCCAACGCCAGCCGGCCGCTTCCCACCGTGAAGGGGTCTCGTTTCTCACCGGAAAGCACCTCGACAAACTGGCGGGGGACTTCCTCCCCTAGGTTCCCGGAATTGCCGCGGATAAAAATTTTTGAATTCCGCGGATTTGTCTTATCCGTGAGCGTCATCGCGCGCAGGGGTGCGCCGGGCTCGGTCCAGTTGAGGGCCTCCAACTCCCTTTTTAGCGGCGCCGTTTTCGTATCAATCTGCCGCTTGAGCATCCGCGCGGTTTCCTCAAAGCCAAGGTTGGCCGGAGCACCGGCGGCAAAAGAAATCTGCCGCACCGCTTCTTGGGCCGGGTCGGCGAGAGCCGTCGGCGGCGCGGCGGGCGTCTTTTCGGCCGCATCGAGGACGCGTTGCCACGCCTGGCCGGAGGCCGCGAAAATACGATTATAAATCGCTGCGACATCCGCGAGGCTCGCGAGCGACTTTTCCGAAGTCGTGAACGCCGCCGCCACGACCGAGTTCAGACCCGCGGCATCGGTCCGCCACTGCCCGAGCAGCGCCGCCGCCGAATCGGCAAATGTCGCCTCGGGCAAAGCGCGGAAGGCGAACCAAGGCGCGAGTACCGGATCCGGTTGCGCGGCTTGGGCAAGAAGGAACGGCTGCCACCGTTTCAACACCTCCACGTTAAGCTTTCTCGTGCCAGCAAAAAGATCGAGCTTCTCCGTCGCCGCCAAGGTGGCCGCCGCGTGCGCACCCAGCAGGTAATCGCCCGTCTTCTCACGCACACCCGCCAGAAACTTTTTCACTTCCGCCTGCTCCTGGTCCTTGATCTTTCCGTTCACCACCAACTGCCGCGCCAGGAATTGTTGATAAGCCGGCGAGTCGACGAGCGCCCCCAGCAGAGGTTTTTCGACCGGCTCTTCCGATGACGCAAACACCCCGTGCAGGGAGTAATAATCCGCCGTCGGGATCGGATCAAATTTATGGTCGTGGCAGCGGGCGCACGTTACCGTCAGGCCCATGAAACCACGACTCACGACGTCGATGCGGTCATCGATGATATCATTCTGATTATTCAAGAACCGGCGTCCCAGAGTGAGGAAACCCATCGCCGCCAGCGCCGACCGATCTTTGCCCTGAGGCAATAAGTCAGCCGCCAATTGCTCGACGACAAAACGGTCAAAGGGTTTGTCCTCGTTGAAGGCGCGAATCACGTAATCGCGGTAGGTATGCGAAAAAGGATAGCGCCGCTCGACGTTGCCCGCGAGGTAACCCTTGGTGTCGGCGTAACGCGCGACATCGAGCCAAAATCGACCCCAACGCTCCCCGTAACGCGGCGAGGCGAGCAATCGCTCCACCGTCTTAGCGTAGGCATCCGCCGAACTATCGCGGAGAAAAGCGGCCATCTCATCCGGAGTCGGCGGTAGGCCCGTGAGATCGTAAGTAATCCGCCGCAAGAGGGTGCGCGGATCCGCGGGGGCCGCCGGGGCAAGTTGTTTCGCCTGCAGTTGCGCTAAAATAAACGCATCTACGGGCGTAGCCACCGCCGCCTTTTTTGGGACTGAGGGTGGCGCGGCCTTGCTCAGGGGTTGAAATGCCCAATGCCCACGCGCTTTCACCATATTGAGCGCGCTGGACGTCACGTCCGTCACACGCGGATCGGGCGCGCCCATGCGAACCCATTGCTCCAGCGCGGCAATTTTCTCGGGTGCGAGTTTACCACCGGCGTCCGCCGGCGGCATCTGCAGGTCTTCGTCCGCATAGCGCACCGCTTGGATCAATAGGCTCTTCTCGACTTCACCTTCCACCAAGGTCGGGCCCGTGCCGCCACCTTTCCGCAGTGCAGCGCGCGAATCGAGCAGCAAACTGCCTTTCGATTTACCCGACTCCACGCTGTGGCATTGGTAACAATGCTCAGAGAGAATCGGCCTGATCTTCGACTCGAAGAAATCAACCTGCTCGCGGGTGGGCGCAGGGACCGTCGCCGCGGCCCACGTGGTTGTGGGGAGAGTGCCCACACCGGCGAGCGCCGCCATCGCCACACCGAGTCTACCCCAGGAAAAAAGCCCCGAGCCACGAGCCCCTGCGCCCAGGTTAACCCACGTCGGCCGCACCCCCACGGCCAAGAGCAACCGCCCGACCCAGCCCAACCGATCCGCCCAGCCCATTCCGCCTACCCACCGCGATCGACCGCCCGCGCCCTCCCCCGCTGCTCGCGCGCCCTCCACCGCTGCTCCCGTGCCCTCCACCGCTACTCGCGCGCCCTCCCGCCTCGCCCACCTTAACCGCGGCCGCGTTCCCGCGCCCCACCCCTGCACAGTCATCCCGCGAGCATCAGCCGACGTCGCATCGATTAATCGCGTGGACGCGGTGCTCACAATTGCGCGGGTAGCTTTGAGTAACATTGTATAAAAAGACCGCGCGGGTTCACCCCTTTTCGCAGCGAACATCACGCGATCAAATCACGAACGACCTTGCCGTGGACATCAGTTAATCGGAAATCGCGACCTGAATGCCGGTAGGTAAGTTTCTCATGATCGAAGCCGAGGAGGGCCAAAATGGTCGCGTGCAGATCGTGGACATGGACCGGTTTTTCAACCGCCTTAAAACCAAACTCATCGGTGGCGCCATAAACGGTTCCTCCCTTCACCCCGCCACCGGCCATCCACATCGTGAACCCGTGGTGGTTGTGATCGCGGCCGTTGACCTTGCCGGAGTTGGCTCCGACCGCCGGCAGTTCCACCACCGGAGTGCGCCCGAACTCGCCGCCCCAGATGACCAGCGTGTCTTCCAACATGCCGCGCTGCTTGAGATCTTTGAGCAGCGCGCCAATCGGCTGATCAGCCTGGAGGGCGAGCTTGCGATGGTTGATCTCGATATCGTCGTGATTATCCCACGGCTGCCCTTCACCGTGCCAGACTTGGACAAAACGCACCCCGCGCTCCAGCAAGCGCCGCGCCGTGAGCAACTGCCGCCCATGCTGCGTATCGCCGTACATCGCCCGCATCGCGGCCGGTTCACGCTCCACCGCAAACGCATCCGTCGCCTCCATCTGCATCCGATAAGCCAGCTCGTAGGACTGGATGCGTGCCTCCAATTGCGCATCCTGCCCACGTGGCGCCGCGTGCCGCGCGTTGAGCTGCTGCAAAAGATCAATCTGCGCACGTTGATCGGAACGCGACGTCGCCGAATTCGTGATGTGCTCAATGAGTTTCTCGATCTCGGTATTCGCGGAGTTGATGTAGTTTCCCTGGTAAATCCCAGGGAGAAACCCGCTCTGCCAATTTTGCGATTCCTGGATCGGATACCCACCCGGGCACATCGCGATGAAGCCGGGTAAGTTTTGATTTTCCGAACCGAGCCCGTAAGTGACCCACGAGCCAAGGCTCGGTCGAGGCAGGCGCGCGTCACCGCAATTCATCAACAACAAGGATGGCTCATGATTCGGCACATCCGCCCGCATCGAACGAATCACCGCGATTTCATCAATACTCTCGGCCACGTGCGGAAATAACTCACTCACTTCAATGCCGCTCTGGCCGTATTTCTGAAACTTAAACGGCGAGCCAAACGCCGCTCCCGTTTTCCGCTCCGTCCGCAGATCCAGCGGCAAGGGTTTACCGTGCCACTTCGTCAGGGTCGGCTTCGGGTCAAAGGTATCGACCTGCGAGGGTCCGCCGTTGGCGAAAATATGAATGACCCGTTTCGCTTTTACCGGAAAGTGCGGTGCGCGTGGCGCCAGCGGATTGTTCGGTCGAAACCCGCCAAGGCTCTCCGCCCCCAAACGCTCCGGCCCCACCATCGCCGCTAATCCCAGCGCGCCAAACCCCAAGCCGCAGCGCTGCAGAAAATCGCGGCGGGTCAAAAATTGATCCTCAAGGCGCGGAGCGTGGTGCATACAGGCAGATTGACGGCGGATGGGGGAAGGCGTGACTGACTTTTAATAGAAACCGATGCTCGGCCCGCGGGAAAGCCCGGAATTTCATTTTTTCTACGCTCCGCAGCCTTCTCCTCGGCCCACCGGCGCCCTCGGGCCTCAACAAAGATTTGCCGCGGAGCCTTTTTTATCCGCACCTTGGTGGCCGCTCCCCGCCCACTCCCTGTTCCTTCCCCATGAATCCTCGCACGCTCTCCCGCCGGTCATTTCTTCAAAAAACCTCGCTCGCCTCCGCCGCTACCCTGGCTTTTCCAGAGGTCCTGCGCAGTCAGGCCGGTCGCTCACCCAACCAAGCTCTCAACGTCGCGTGTATTGGCGTGGGCGGTCGTGGCGCCGCCGCCGTCAACGCCATGAAGGGCGAAAATCTCGTCGCTTTCTGCGATGTCGATGACACCCGCGCCGCGAGTACCTTTGCCAAGTTTCCCGCGGTCCCGCGCTTTAAAGATTTCCGCCAACTCTTCGACAAACTCGGCAAGCAAATCGACGCCGTCACGATCTCGACGCCCGACCACATGCACTTCCCCATCGCGATGGCCGCAATGGCTCTGGGCAAGCATGTCTTCATCGAAAAGCCGATGGCCCACACGATCGCCGAAACTCGCATCTTGGCTCAGATCGCCCGCGAGAAAAAACTCGCAACGCAGATGGGGAACCAAGGCCACGCCGCCGAGGGCGCGCGCCTCCTCAAAGAGTGGTACCAAGCCGGCGTCATCGGCGAGGTCCGCGAGATCCATAGCTGGACCGATCGCCCGATCTGGCCGCAGGGCGTCAAGGGCTTCGATCACCGCAAGCTCATGCCCGTGGTGCCAGCGACGCTCGACTGGGATCTCTGGCTCGGCGTCGCGGCGGTGCGCCCCTACGATCCCGCTTATCTCCCTTTTAATTGGCGCGGTTTCTGGGACTTTGGCACCGGTGCCCTTGGCGACATGGGCTGCCACATGATGGATGGCGGCTTTTACGCCTTCAATCTCGCCGCGCCCACCTCGGTCGAGGCCGTCAGTGCCAACCCCACCGAAATCAGCGCTCCAACCGCGTCGGTCGTCACCTACCAATTCGCCCCGCGCGACGGACATCCTGCGCTTAAATGGGTCTGGTACGATGGCAACATCGCGCCCGTGCTGCCACCAGAATTCGAGGACGATCGCGCCTTGCCCGATAATAGCACGCTCATTATCGGCACACGCGCGACGGTCCTCGCTCAGGCCAATTATTTCACGATCCGGATTATTCCGGAGACCAAAATGCGCGACGCGGTTTCTTCACTCCCGCCGAAAACCATTCCGCGCATTCCCGGCGGTGATCACTTCACGGAGTGGATCAACGCCTGCAAGGGCGGGACCCCCGCAGGAGCTAATTTCGAGTACTCGGCGCGGCTAACGGAAATGGTTTTATTAAGCAACGTCGCCGTCCGCGCGCGCCGCCGTTTGGAGTGGGATAGCGCCGCCATGCGCGTGACCAACTTTGCCGCCGCCAATCGTTTTCTTAAAAAAGAATATCGTCCTGGTTTTGGCGTATAATGAACTCCCTTTCCGGAGTTGGCGTAATCCCGCGGATCACCGCCGAAAGCGCCAACCGCGGTGACGCCGCGACGTGGAACCTCGGTGGCGTCAAACCAGTCGTGGCCTAAACATTCGCGCCTACCGATCGGTCACCCAAATTCCGACCGTGATCTTCCAGTTGGCCGCGTACCATGCCGCGCCATCGTCCGAGCGTGCCGGTCCCGGGTTCCCTTTCCGCAAGACTCGACGGACCTCGGGCGCGCTTCCCGTCCCCAGCCTCACGCCTCAATTCCACGGCCGCAGGCCACAATTCCCCAACTGCTGGATGGTCCGCGGCCGCTCCCAAGGTCGCCGCGACTCGCCAGCGACCACTCGCGAATCCTTTGCCCGACCCGACGCGGGCATGACCAGCCAGCCACCTGCACAAGCATGCCATCGGCCAAGGCCACGGCGCTCAATAGCCGCGGATGCGACCTAGTTTACAGGGACAAAAACCGCACTCACGGGGGATGGCACCGCCGCGCTCTGGCCGTTCGCTTGCAAGCGCCCAGAGGCCGCATCGATCCGAAACACCACGACGGAATCGGAGTTTTGATTCTCCGCGAGCAACCAAGTACCCGAGGGATCCACCGCGAAATGTCGCGGGGTTTTGCCTCGTGTCGGCTGGTTTTCCACGTGCGTGAGCCGGCCCGTGGTCGCGGCGATGGCAAAGACCGCAATCGTATTATGCCCCCGATTCGAACCGAAGAGCCAGCGTCCACTCGGGTGAACCACCACTTCGGCGGTGCTCGTGCCCGCCGCCATCGCTTCACCTGGCGGCAGCGTGGAGATGGTTTGCAACAGATCCAACGTGCCCCGCGCGGAATCGAACCGAAACACCGACATCGTGCAGAGCAATTCGCTGATGACGTAAACGAAGTTTCCCCTGGGGTGAAACGCCAGATGCCGCGGACCCGCGCCCGGCGCTAACCGGACAAAGGGGATATCCGCGGGAGCCAGCGTGGCCCGCGCGGCATCCAGTTTATAGACGAGCACCTGATCAAGACCGAGATCGGCACACAACGCGAAGCGGTTGTCAGGCGAGACCACCGTACCATGGGCATGCGGTTCCTTTTGGCGCACCGGATTCACGCTCGAGCCGACATGTTGGACAAAACCGGCCACCGCTCCCAAGCGCCCATCCGCCGCAATCGGCAAGGCGGCCACACTGCCCCCGCTATAATTGGCGACGAGGACGCATTGCCCGCGCGCATCAACCGTGACGTGGCACGGCCCAGCGCCACCAACACTTTGCTCATTCAGCAACGCCAGCGTGCCATGTGAATCGATCTGATAGGCTCGCAAGCCGCGCCCGGGAATCTGCTCGGGCCGGCTGCGCTCATCAATCGCGTAGAGCACACGCCCGTTCGGGTGCAGCGCCAGGAAAGCCGGGTCCTGACACTCGGCCGCAACTTCCGCGGCACTCAACTGGCCCGTCGCGACATCGAGGCGTGCGCGGTAGATACCCTTGCTCTTGGGGCCAGAATAAGTGCCGAAATAAACCCAGTAAGCCTCGGCCGAATGGGGATTCGGGTTCGCGGGAGCGCCGGTCAGGGCGACCACGGTGCCCAATAAACCAAGCGGGAGGATCCGGAGCAAGGAGGGGTTCATGACAGCAGGCAAGGGTGCCCGGCCAATAACCTCAAGCCCTCAGCGGATCGCGCCCATGCGCGGTGCCGCCAAGACCGAGGGCGGGGCTGCCGCGCGAGCGGAGCACCGCGACCTCCAAACCGCGACATGAGCGCAGCCGCCGCGAAACGCCACCGCCGCGACCTCAGCCCGTCGCCGGCCAGTGTTGCTGAATTTTCGCGCGGACAAAACGGACGCTGTCGGCGAGTTGTTCCATCCCGTCCACCCCGTCCTCGATGCTGATCCAGCCATTAAAGCCGACGCCGCGCAGTGCGCCGAAAATCGCATCGTAATCGTTAAGCCCTCGCCCGACCGTGCCGTGGCGCAATCGCTTGACGTAACCCTCCGCGCCGCCTTCTTCGCGCCGCAAATCCTCCAACGTTCCCTCTACAAGATAGCGATCACTCGCGTGCATCGTCACCACGCGATGCTTCACGCGCTGCAACAACTCGAGCGGATCGTCGCCGGCGATGTAGGCGTTGCTGGGATCATAGTTCACTCCGAAACACGGATGCTGGATCCGCTCGACCAACTCGCAGAAGACCTCCATTTTTTGAGCAAATTCCGGAAAGCTCCAAAAATCATCCTTGTAATGATTTTCAATAATGAGCGTCACCCCGCAGGCCTCGGCCTCCGGCAAGCACGCTTCGATGCTCGCTGCGACGAGATCAAGTCCTTGGCTCCGAGATAACTCGGGGCGGCGCTGACCGGAGAGCACGCGGCAATATTTGGCGCCCAAGGTCGCGGCCATCCGAATCCAGTTTTTTTCCTTGGCGATTTCGGCGTTTCGAAATGCGGCGTCCGGATGCGAGAAATCCGGTGAACAACACAACATGGGAATGACCATGCCGCGGCTCTCCACTTCGCGGCGGGCGGCCGGCCAGCGCGTGGAATCGACCAACTCAAGAAACCCGCTGTAATATTCGAGCCCATCGAGTTGCAACGGAGCCGCGAGGTCGACCCATTCACGGAGAGTCATGGTCCCGTCTTTGACGAGCGCCCGCATGAACGCCTTGGGGAAAGCAGCGAGTTGAGGCATAGAATTATTTAGCCGCGGCCTTGTTGGGATTCCGGCCCATCAGGGAATATTGTTCCAAATCAACCACCGAGCCACTGATCGGGCGCGATTCATCGCCGAGCCAGTAGACCGCCGCCGAAGCAATTTCCTCAGGCATGATCAATCGACCGGCGGGGGCGTACTGCGCGGGCACGGTCTGCGGCCAGTCCTTGGCCATGCCATGCTCAATTTGATGCGCGTACTCACGTTCCGTGAGCACCCAGCCCACGTTTAAATGATTCACGCGTATCCGATCCTCAGCGTGCGCATTCGCCAGGTTGCGCGACAAGGTCTGCATGGCGCCTTTCGACACACTGTAATCGAGCAGATTGGCTTGGCCGCTATGCGCGTTGATCGAGCCGATGTTGAGCACGCTGCCAGCCGCCGCTCGCAAATACGGGAACGCCGCCTGAATCAGAAACAAAGGCGCCCGAATATTGACCGCCATCATGCGGTCGAAAAAAGCCGGCTCCGTCGAAAGCAGCGTGCTGCGCACGACGATCGCCGCGTTGTTCACAATGCCGTCGATCCGCCCAAAGGCTCGCACCGCGGCCAACGCAATCCGGCCGCAACTCGCCGGATCCACCAGGTCATCAATGTGACAGACCGCCTTGGGCCCGAGTTTCGCGACCAGCGCCTCACCATCCGCACGCTCGATCCCGTGGACGAGCACGCGCGCGCCTTCCGCCACCGCCCGTTCAACGATGGCGCGCCCAATCCCGCTCGTACCGCCAGTCACAATGATCACTTTATCGAGGAGTCTCATGGCGGGCATCACACCGGTTTGAGGACCGCTTTGACGATCTCACCGGCGTGCATTTTTTCAAAGGCCTCGTGCCACGATTCCAGCGCCCAAACCCCGCCGAGGATCGGCCGCACGTTCAGTTGCTGAGACGCCAGCATCGCCAACACCCGCTCCCACACGGGCCAGTTGTGACTGAAACTGCCTTGCAGCGTGATGTTTTTTTGCACCAGCGGATCGAGGGAAAAGCCAAGGGGCTGCGGGCCCCAACCTACTTTAGTGATCCAGCCCGACGGACGCACCAGTTCGATGGCCGTCTTCAAAGCAGCGGACGCCCCCGCGGCATCGATCACGCCATCCGCGCCCAGTCCGTCGCGGGCCTGCGCCCACGCCATGGCATCGCCGACGATCACTTCACACCCGTAGACTTTCGCAACATTCAACCGACCGCGATCCCGCTCCAGGCCAACGAGCGCGACCTCGGCGCCCGCGAGACGGGCCACCGCCGCGCATAAAATGCCAATCGGGCCAGGCCCCAGCACAATCACGCGATCGCCAGGGCGCACGCGCGCATTGTTGATCACCGCATTATAAGCCACGCAGCAGGGCTCCGTCAGGGCGGCCAGTTCCATCGGCAGATCGTCCGGCACTCGGTGCAGGCAACGCACCGGCACACGCACAAACCGCGTCATCGCGCCGTCGACGCCGTAACCGAAACCACGGCGCGTCGGATCCAAGTTGTAGAGTCCTGCGCGCGACAGCGGACTGTTCACGTCGATCACCGCAGCCGTTTCGCTCACGACGCGATCCCCCTCGCTCCACCCCTTGACGCTGGCACCGAGCGCGGCGATCCGACCGCCGAACTCGTGACCGAGCACGACCGGATAATTGACCGTCCAACTATGCGAACCGGTCCACTGGTGGAGATCGCTGCCGCACACCCCCACGGCTTCCACCGCAAGAATCACGTCGTCGGGTCCCGGCTCCGGGCGGGAAAATTCGCGCAGTTCGACACTGTGCGGAGTTGAGGAAAAATTAACGACCGCAGCGCTTTTCATAGGGCAAAAGATTTTTTCCCAACGACGACGTCACCATAACCGTGCACACGATCACAAATGATGCGCAGCGTGCCTTCGAGATTGCCATCGGCGGTGCGAAACGCCTCCGCATCCACAGCGAGCGGCGCGCCAATCACCACCAGTGGCGCACCAAACTCCGGGGTGCGCACCGCTTGCTCGAGCGTCAGACCGCCGACCGCCTGCACCGGCACGCTCACGGCCGCGACCACCGCGCGCAGATCATCCAGCGGGCTGGGCATCCGCCGACCGGCCGCCGCGATGCCGCGGCGTTCATCGTACCCAATGTGATGAATCACAAAATCGCAGCCGAGGTCCTCGATAAACCGCGCCCCCGCGACCATGTCGGGACACCCGAGGTTATCGCCCATCACCTTGACGCCGTGATCACGACCGGCCTTGACGACACACTTCAGAGTCTCTGCGTGGGCCCGCGCCATCACCACCACATGCGTCGCCCCAGCCTTGGCCATCATCTCGGCCTCCAGGTAGCCACCATCCATCGTCTTCAAATCCGCGACGATCGGCACGCCGGGAAAACGCTCACGCAGGGCGCGCACACCGTGCAGCCCCTCCGCGAGAATAAAAGGGGTGCCCGCCTCCAGCCAATCGACGCCAGCTCGCAGCGCGAGTTCCGCCGTGGCCAGCGCTTCCGCCCGATCAATGAGATCCAGGGATATTTGGACAATAGGACGCATAATTGGAGAAAAAAATAACTTGGTGCGCCGACCACCTCTTCGTCAACGCATGAGATCAAACCCGGAGAATTTTGCTTCTAAAATAAACGCGTCGCGCTACCCAGCCGTCACCGCTCCGCTCTGCCCTCTTCACGGGACCGCCGCGAATCGCGACGGATCGCCGGCCGCAACCGCCGCCGGCCGCCCGGGGCAGCCGCCCCTCGCCGCGCGACCGCCCCTTAGCGCACTTGCAAGGTGTCTCCGCCAAACGTCAGCCCGAGCGAGGGCACCGCCACCGCCTTGCGGTTTCCGTCTTTTTTCACGGTGCCGGCGATCCACGCATCATAGCCCGTCGCGCGGGCGGCCGCGAGCACCCCCGCCGCCTGCGCCGGCGTCACGTACGCAGCAAATCCGACACCTTGGTTAAAGGTCGCGTACATCTCGCGGCGCGCAATTGGCCCGGCCGTTTCCAAAAATTGAAACAAGGCGGGCGCCGGCCGCGGATCCGTTATCTCGTAAATAAAAGGCTCCTCCAGCCGCATTAATTTGCGCCAACCGTGACCCGTGACATGCGCCACATAATTGAGTGGCAAAGACCGACGCTGGCACTCGCGCACAAAGGCGACATAAATAACCGATGGCGCGAGCAACGCCTCCCCAAAACTGCGGGGATCGCCGCCGCCAATCGGCGTCTGGTAACCTTGGGGCAACTGCTCGGCCACCTTCCGGCAGAGGGACAGACCGTTGGTTTGCACGCCAGAACTCGCGAGAAAGATAATGACGTCACCCGCGGCGACGTCGCCGACAATCCGCCGGTTTTTCGGAAAGATTTTTCCGATGGCGGAGCCCGCCAGCACAATCGACTCGGGCGCCACCACCCCGCGCAGCGTGGGGGTCTCCCCTCCGCCCCAGACCGCCCCGGCGCTCAGGCAGCCTTCCGCAAATCCAGCAACCAGGGCCTTCGTCCGCACCTCATCGCTAAACCAGCCAGAATCCCCCACCGCCGCATGCATCGCCACCGAAATCGGCAGCGCTCCGCACGTCACGAGATCGTTCACCATCGTCGCCACGGTATCGATCGCGATCTCACGATAAAAACACCGCCCCGTCGCCGCGTACACCGCATCGGCAACCAAGTTTTTCGTGCCAAGGCCTTCCTCCACGTGCGCCAAAAAATGATCCGCCGCCTCCAGCAAGTACGCACTCTCTCCCCGTGTGGTCGCCGGCTCCGTGTAGCCGTGATCGCTCAGGGCGACCGCCGTCGTCCGCGCGGCCTGCTGGCAGGCGCGCTTGAAGGCATCGAGTTGATCGTAACGGACTCCGGATTTTTCGTAGGAAAGCGACATGGATTTCTGCAATGACATCACCGCGTGGCACGACCCGCCAACCATCGCACCCCCTTCAAAAAAATGAGGAGGGAACTCGCGCGGTCAATAGGCACGACGCTCATTCTTTTCGTAGAAATTAACGTAAGCTTGATTCACGACCCGATAACCACCCGGCGTCGGATACTTGCCGGTAAAATACCAGTCACCGCGGTGATTGGGCACGGCCGCGTGCAGGCTTTCGATCGTTTGAAAAATGATTTCAAACTCACCTTTCCATTCCAGAGATTTGGGTCGCACCAGCTCCATGATCTTGTGCGAAATCTCCTCCGGCTTGAAGGGGTCATAAAGACGGCGCACGTGATTGTGCGGACCACCGCGCGTGACCTCTTCCCGACAAAGCTCGTAGACGTCATCGAGGAGTTGCGACTGCCCGCGCTCGCGGATCAGCGCGACCGCCGCCTCAAACGCCACGAACTTACCCAGCTCGGACATGTCGATGCCGTAACAATCCGGGTAGCGGATCTGCGGCGCCGTCGAGACAATCACAATTTTCCGAGGATTCAGCCGGGCGAGGATGCGCAGGATCGAGCGCCGCAGCGTCGTGCCGCGCACAATCGAATCGTCCACCACCACCAGATTATCCTGCCCCGAGCGCACCGATCCATACGTGATATCGTAGACGTGGCTCGCCAGCTGATTGCGAAGATTCTCCTGCCCGATAAACGTGCGGATTTTAATATCCTTGCTCACAACTTTTTCACCGCGCGGCCAATTGCGCAAAATCAAATCGTCGAGCACCTCTTCATTCAACGTTCCCTCGCGACACGCTTTCATGATCGAGGATTTGACTTCGTCGCGGCGCAGCGTGCGCAGCGCGGACATCAATCCGTAAAAGGCGGTCTCCGCAGTATTCGGAATAAAACTAAACACCGTATTCCCCCAGTCATGATGAATCGCCTTGAGCACCGGCGCCGCCAACTGACCGCCGAGCGCCTGCCGCTCCCGATAAATGTCCACATCGTTGCCGCGCGAAAAATAAATCCGCTCAAACGAGCAGGCCGAGCGCGTCATCGGCGCGGTAAAGGCCGACGACACCACCGAGCCGTTTTTCTTGATCACCACCGCGTGCCCCGGTTCGACTTCACGCACCTGCTCCACCCCTAGATCAAACACCGTCATCAAGGGGGCCCGCTCAGACGCGAACGCCACCACTTCATCATTCTGAAAGTAGAAGCACGGCCGGATGCCCGACGGGTCGCGCACCACAAAAGCGTCGCCATTGCCAAGGAGACCGCCGAGGACGTAGCCACCATCCCAATTCTGCGAGGCGCGGGTGATCACGCGGGCCACGTCCAATTCCTCGCCGATCCGGCGCGACATTTCCCCGCCCGTCATATCCCGCTTGCGGAGAAATCGATAAATATCCTCATGCTCCTCATCGAGGAAGAAACCAATTTTCTCAAGGATCGCCTGGGTATCCGTCGCAAAAATCGGATGCTGCCCCATCGAGATCAGCGAGCGATTGAGTTCCTCCGTGTTCGTTAGATTAAAATTACCGCAGAGCGCGAGGTTGCGGGTCGGCCACGGACTCCGCCGAAAAAACGGGTGGCAGGACGAGATATTATACCCGCCGCTGGTGCCGTACCGCAGATGCCCCATCAGCAACTCGCCGCCAAAATCAAAATGCATCTTCACCGTGTCCGGAAACTCCGGGTGAATCACGCCGTTATCGACATGCGTATTGTACTGCCCCAGCAACGTGCGGAAAATTTTGTCCAAGGGGTTGGACTTGATATTGCGCTCGCGAAACATGAACGGCGCGCCAGCCGGCATATCCAACTTCACACAAGCCACCCCCGCACCGTCTTGACCACGGTTGTGCTGCTTTTCCATCAGGAGGAAAAGCTTCGTGAAACCCCACAAGGGCGTGCCGTACTTCTCTTGAAAATAAGAGAGCGGTTTAAGCAGGCGCACCAGGGCGACGCCGCATTCATGATTAATGCGTTCGCTCATCGGAGGCGGCGCGCGAGGCGATGGAGATTGGTCACAACTTTAAAGAATGCCGATTTCGGAGGGCCTCCCGCAATGGTCAACGGCTTTCTCAAAATCAGACGATTTAAGATTAACGAAAAGACTTCGCACCTCCTTGACCGCACCGCCGATTCTCGTGAGCGTTTCCCAAATTCGACCATGCTGATCCTCCGCGGCTCGCCCGCCCTCTCCCCTTTCCGGCTCCAGAAACTTCTCCAAGATCTTGTCGCCGCCGGCGTGCCCGTCCGCGCCTTGAGCGCCGACTTCGTGCACCTCGCCGCCACGCGCGAAGACCTTCCCCCCGCCGATGTCGCCTTACTCGAGAAATTACTCACCTACGGCCCCCGCCGCTCGGCCCCTCGCCTGAGCGGGATGCTGCAGGTCGTCGCGCCTCGCCCGGGCACCCTTTCGCCGTGGTCTTCCAAGGCCACCGATATCGCCCTCATCTGCGGCCTCACCGCCGTCCACCGCATCGAGCGCGTGATCGCCTACACGCTGGATCTCCGCGCACCCGCCACCGCCGCCTCTCTCGATTCCGCTCAACGCCACGCTTTGCAGACTCGGCTTCATGACCGGATGACCCAAGTGATCCTACCCGACCTCGACGCCGGCGCCGCGCTCTTCGCGCAGGCGGCACCGCGCCCGCTCACCAGTATTCCCCTGCTCACCGCTGGTCGCACCGCCCTCACCACAGCCAATCACCGCCTGGGGCTCGCCCTCGCCGAGGATGAAATTGATTACCTGCAGAACGCCTTCACCACGCTGGGTCGCGATCCCCACGATATCGAACTCATGATGTTTGCGCAGGCCAACTCCGAACACTGCCGACACAAAATTTTCAATGCGACGTGGGAGATCGACGGCGTGGCTCGCGACCGCTCGCTGTTCCAGATGATCAAGAATACCTACGAGCTGCACCCCGACGGCATTCTGTCCGCTTACAAGGATAATGCCGCCGTCATCACTGGCTCGCGCGGGGGACGTTTCTACGTCGATGCCGCCACCGGCGAGTACGCCGCCCACGACGAGGATATTCATATTCTTTGCAAGGTGGAGACGCACAACCACCCGACCGCCATCTCTCCTTTCCCCGGCGCCGCGACTGGCTCCGGTGGAGAGATTCGCGATGAGGGCGCCACCGGTTGCGGCGCCAAGCCCAAGGCCGGCCTCGTCGGCTTTTCCGTCTCCAATTTAAAATTGCCCGGCGCCTTGCAACCATGGGAAAGAGACCACGGCAAACCTCAGCGCATCGTCTCCGCGCTCGATATCATGATCGACGGGCCCTTGGGCAGCGCGGCTTTTAATAACGAATTCGGGCGTCCGGCCATCAATGGTTATTTTCGTACCTTCGAGGCCAAGGTTCCCGGCGCGGAGGGTCCCGAGTTACGTGGCTACCATAAGCCGATCATGCTCGCCGGCGGCCTCGGCAATATCCAGGCGGGCCACGTCCAGAAGGGCGCGCTGTCCCCCGGCGATCACCTCATCGTCCTCGGCGGTCCCGCCATGCTCATCGGGCTCGGCGGCGGCGCGGCCAGTTCCATCACCAGCGGTTCCGGTAACGAGGAACTCGATTTCGCCAGCGTCCAGCGCGAGAACGCCGAGATGGAACGGCGCTGCCAGGAGGTCATCGATCGCTGCTGGGCCCTCGGCGCCGACAATCCCATTGTCTTCATTCACGATGTCGGCGCGGGCGGTCTCGCCAACGCATTTCCTGAACTCGTCAACGATGGCGGTCGCGGCGGTCGCTTCAATCTCCGCCAGGTGCCCAACGATGAGCCGGGGATGAGCCCACTCGAAATTTGGTGCAACGAGTCGCAGGAGCGTTACGTCCTCGCCGTCCCCGCCGCTCATCTCAGCACGTTCACCGACCTCTGCTCCCGCGAGCGCTGCCCCTTCGCCATCGTCGGCGAGGCCACCAGCGAAAAACGTCTCGTCGTCGCCGATCCTCATTTTGAAAATCAGCCCGTCGATCTGCCTCTCGATATTCTCCTCGGAAAAACACCGCGGATGCATCGCACCGAGTCCTCCCGTCTCCGCCCGCAGCATCCTCTCGACCTCAGTACACTGCGCACCGCCGCCGCCGCCGGTAAGAAACCCGCGCCCGCCGTCGGTACGGTCATCGCCCTCGATCGCGCCGCCCTCGCGGAGGCGATCCACCGCGTGCTCGCTCACCCGACGGTCGCTGATAAAACGTTTCTCATTTCCATCGGCGATCGCTCCGTCGGTGGGCTCATCGCCCGCGACCAAATGGTCGGACCTTGGCAGGTACCCGTCGCCGATTGCGCCGTCACCGCGGCCGCCTTCGATGTCACCACCGGCGAGGCGATGGCCATGGGCGAACGCACGCCCGTCGCCATCAATAATGCCGCCGCTTCCGCTCGTCTCGCTGTCGGCGAGGCCCTCACCAATCTCGCCGCCGCCCAAATCGGCGACATCGGAAAAATCAATCTCTCCGCAAACTGGATGGCCGCGCCCGCCATTCCCGGCGATGGCGCAGATCTCTTCGCCGCCGTTCACGCCGTGGGCATGGAGCTTTGCCCCGCTCTCGGCATCACCATCCCCGTCGGCAAGGACTCGATGAGCATGAGCACCCGTTGGCACGATGCCGCCACCAACGAGCCGCGAAGCATCACCGCTCCCGTCTCCCTCATCATTTCCGCCTTCGCCCCCGTCACCGATATCCGCCTCTCCCTCACCCCCCAATTAAGCCAGGCCGAGGGCACGCTCCTCCTGCTCGTCGATCTCGGTCGCGGACAGCATCGCCTCGGCGGTTCCATCCTCGCACAGGTCGTCTCGCAAATGGGCGAGGCCACCCCCGACGTCGACCACCCGAACGACTTGAAAAATTTCTGGAAAGTCATCCAGCAACTCGGTCGCGACAAAAAAATCCTCGCCTATCACGATCGCTCCGACGGGGGCCTCCTTGCCACCGTCGCCGAAATGGCCTTCGCCGGCCATACCGGCGTCGACCTGGAAATTCCGCCCGGCCATGATCCCTACGCCGCCCTCTTCAACGAGGAACTCGGCGCCGTCATCCAGATCGCCGAAACCGATCTCGACGAGGTTTCTCTGCTCTTGCGGCAGCACGGCTTCAAGGCGTGCACCACCCGCATCGGCACACTCAACCGCACCCACACCCTGCGCATCACGCGGGCCGGGAAAGCGCTCTACGACGAGGATCTCTTCGCCCTCCGCGCCATCTGGTCCGATGTCACCCGCCGCATCGCCACGCTCCGCGACAATCCCGCCTCCGCCGAGTCCGAGTTCAAACTCAAGCTCGACCCCACCAATCCGGGCATCACTCCGAAACTCACCTTCCCCCTCAACCAAATCTCCCCGCGCCCCTCCGCCCCGCGCAATCAGCGCCCGCCCATCGCCATTCTCCGCGAACAGGGCGTCAACGGGCAGGTCGAAATGGCCGCCGCTTTTACCCGCGCCGGCTTCCGCGCCATTGACGTCCATATGACCGATATCCTCGAGAAGCGCGTGCACCTTCGCGACTTCCGCGGTCTCGCCGCTTGCGGCGGCTTCAGCTACGGCGACGTGCTCGGCGCCGGTGAGGGCTGGGCCAAGAGTATCCTTTTCAACCCCGAAGCCCGCGCCGAGTTCGCCGCCTTCTTCGAGCGCGAGGACACGTTCGCCCTCGGCGTCTGCAACGGTTGCCAGATGATGAGCAACCTCAACGCCATCATCCCCGGCTCCGCCCATTGGCCCCGCTTCGTCCAAAACCAATCAGAGCGTTACGAGAGCCGGTTCGTATCCCTCAAAATCGAGCCAAGCCCAAGTATCTTGTTTACCGATATGGCCGGTTCCGTCTTGCCGATCGCCGTCGCCCACGGCGAGGGCTTCACCGAATTTAAGGACGCCGCCGCCGCCGAGCGTTGCAGTCAGTCCGGCCTCGTCGCCGCTCGCTTTGTCAACAATCGCCACCAGGTCACCGAGCAATACCCGCTTAATCCCAACGGCTCGCCCCAGGGTATGACCGCGCTCACCACCACTTCCGGCCGCATCACCATCATGATGCCCCATCCCGAGCGCGTCTTCCGCACCGCCGCCATGAGCTGGGCTCCTCCCACGTGGGGAGAAGATAGCCCTTGGATGCAGCTCTTTGACAACGCCCGCCATTGGATCAAATAATATCCATCGCCACGTTATTCCAACCGCCCGCGCCGTCCGGATTTTTTAGTAGCCGCCAGCGCGCGCGTGCTCATCCGTCTCCTCATCCGTCCACTCGCTGGGGCTGACAACAAACCCGCAAGTCAAAATCCGAATTTTCTAAGCAAAGCGTCTTCATTCATTCCGATTTTCCCCCAACGTTTCGATCGACGCGCGCAGCCCGCCCGCTTTCATCTTGAGCGTCGCTTCCACCCTCGGAGCACCCCCACCGCTACCCCGACCAATCCTCCCACCACCCGCGCCCCAAGCCCAGCCACCCTCCGCCCCCTCCCCTTTTCCACCGAGTAATCTTCCCCTCTTCCCATGAATCCCCCAGTCACCCGCCGCACGTTTCTTAAAACCACCGCCGCCGCGAGCACCCTCGCGTTTCCCGCCATTCTCCGCTCCCAACCGGCCGGCACACCTTCACCCAACAACCGCCTCAATGTCGCCATTATCGGAGCCGGCGGTCGGGGCGGCGCCGCCGTCACCGGCATGCTCAACGAAAATATCGTCGCCATCTGCGACGTCGACGACGAACGCGCCAGCGCCTCTTTAAAATCGATCGCGGGTAAGTTTCCCGAAGAGGGCAAATCCCTCGCGACCACTCCACGCTTCAACGACTACCGGAAAATGTTCGACGCGCTGGGTAACAAAATCGACGCCGTCACTATCTCCACTCCCGACCACACCCACTTCCCCGCTGCGATGACCGCGATGGGCCTCGGCAAACATGTCTACGTCGAGAAGCCGCTCGCCCACACCGTCTGGGAAACCCGCCAGCTCACCCGTCTCGCCCGGGAGAAAAAGGTCATCACCCAAATGGGAAATCAAGGCCACACCCACGATGGTACCCGCCTCTTGCGCGAGTGGGTCCAGGCCGGCGTCCTCGGCGAGGTCCGCGAGGTCGTCAGCTGGACCAACCGACCATTTTATCCGCCATGGCGCGAGCCCATCGGCTCATTCAAAGCCCCCGACCACTCAAAATTTCTGCCCGTCGTCCCCCCGACCATGAACTGGGATGCCTGGCTCAGCGTCGCCGCCCCGCGCGCTTACGACCCCGCCTATGCCCCTTGGAAATGGCGGGGTTGGTGGGACTTCGGCACGGGCGCGTTTGGCGATGTCGCCTGCCACATCATGGACGGCGCTTACTGGGCCCTCGACTTGGGCGCACCCTCCGCCGTCGAAGCCATGTCCACCGGTGCCACTAAACTCGCCACACCGTCCGCTTCAATCGTCACTAATTATTTCCCAGCCCGCGGCCAGCTGCCCCCAGTCAAGTACACGTGGTCCGACGGAAGCCTCATGCCCCCACTGCCCCCCGAACTCGAGTTCGGCCGCGATCTACCCGAGGAAGCCGGCACCCTCCTTTTTGGCAGCAAGGCCACTGTCCTGTGCAGTTTTTATTACGAAACCGTCCGCATCATTCCCGAGGTCAAGATGCAGGCGATGGCACCAAGTCTGCCCCCGAAGACGATCCCTCGCGTGAAGGATGGTCCCTTCGCCGAGTGGATCCTCGGCTGCAAAGGCGGCCCCAAGCCCGGCTCCAGTTTCGATTACTCCGGTCCCTTCACCGAGGCCGTCCTTCTTGCCAACGTCGCGATCCGTTCACGCCGCCGCATCGAGTGGGACTCCGCCAACCTAAAGGTCACCAATGTACCCGAAGCGAATCAGTTCGTAACCAAGGAATATCGTCCGGGTTGGATGTAACCCTGATCGCGCCCAGCGGGGCGGCCCCCCATTCCTCCACGAATATTAACCTCAAGCCCACCGCGATTTTGCCGGTTGCTGCCGGCGGCGTCACCTTCGACCACCGCCAAACTCGGACGAGCCCAAGGGGTGTAGAGTGGCGAGAGCCGCGAGGTGGTAATCCGCCATCGCGGCCCTCTCCCTCGTCAAACCGTCCAGGCGGTTTTCCCGCACACGGCTTACCGAATCCCGGTTCTTTCGGATTGGTTCCAGCGGAGTTCATCGCGTCCAGGCCGCGCGCAATAGCCAGCACCACAGCTTGTATTGACCTGCCCATCTCTCATCAGTGAAGAGCTCGAAGAGCCCGTGGGTGCGGCTATATTTGCGCCCCAACCATCGTCTGAGCCGATTGCGCGCGAAGGTCTGCTGCCTGCCAAACACGCGCGTGCTATGCCCGTAATGAGACGCTCCGACCCAGCCGCGGGTGATCTGGTTGACCTTTCGGACGACCACTACCGCCGCTTGGTTTCGGGTGCGCACTTCTAGCCCTCCCCGCACTTTGTCGCACAACTTCGCCTGACTCTTCGCGCTGAGCTCACCGTGCGGATACCATCGATTGCTCTTCAGTCCTTGCCGCCATGCGACGGAAAAACCGAGGAACTCGATGCCCGCCTTTCGTGTATCCACTAACCGGGTTTTCTCTTCGTTGAACGTTAACTTTCGTGCCTCCAGCCACCGTTGCAGGCGCGTTTGCAGCCCCGCCCCTCGACTCGGTTTACACAGGATCAAGAAGTCACCCGCATAACGCACCATCACGGGCTTTTGCTCGCACGGCTCATTCACCGCATGATGAGGCCGTTGAGGGAGCGCTTCGCCAAGAGCGGCGACGAAGCGCCGCGCAGTTGGGACGCGCCAGCAGCGTCGGGGACTCCGGGTGCACGGTGCGCGACAGCACATCGCACATCTGGATCGTTGGCGCGAGGTCCGCGGCTCGTTGCCGCAACCCGGCGGCCAGGTTTTCGCCGGCGTGCTGCCAGCCGGTAAAGTATCAGGCGACCGGATGAGACGCGACGTCCGCCAGGATGTTCGCGGTGAAGGTCCCCTTGCGGTGGGGCACCAGCCGCGCCCACTCGTCGTCCGTGGCGCTGCCACCAGATCCGAGGTTCAAGACTGGTTTTGCATTTGGCGCCAGCCGCCCCAAGTCGTCGGCGGTGGCGCGGCCCGGCCGCCGCAGATCCAAAATCCGCATGGTGGTGTCGTCGTGGTGCAGCCCGGGGGCGTTGGCCACCAGCCCAACCAAGGCGTCGAAGATCGGCTGGGCCTGCGCGCGCAGCGGCGCCATGAGATCCCACTGAGTCGAAGCCGGCAGCGGCACGCCCAGGCTCTGCTGGGGCGGCTTGAGCCGGCAGTGCGGCACCTCGGTACCGTAACGCACAATCGCGACCGTCACGCCCACGCTCGCGGCATACTTCTCCTGGCCGGCCGCCGCCGGCACCGGCGCGGTGAACACCTCCCCGCAGGTGTCGCAGCGGAGACGCTCCACCCGGTCTCCCGTGGCCGCAATCAGCGGCGAGCCCTCGATCCGCAGGACGACCGCCTTGGTCTTTTGGGTCCGCACGGCGCCTTGGATGAGACTGGCGGTGGCAACACCCACCAAGGACCGGCCGTTTGAAAATCACCAGTGACCGACCATCGCATGCGCCGCGTCTCTACGACGAAAAACATCTTTTTTGAAGTTCTAAGAAAATCCATCCCTGCGGACACAACTCTGCTCAAACCGCCCATTTTTGGCGGTTTTCGTCCCGCCACTGTCAATGCAGCGCCAGCATCAAGCTCCGGCACACCCTGTTCCGCGGCTGGCCGTTGGGTTGCACCCACTGCCACGCCGCGCACACCTTGACGGAAAGTCGCCGGCGACTCAGCGCGGGATTTTGCGCGATGAGTTCGCGCAGGAACACGACGTCGGTTTCCCTGATTTGACGACCCCGATAACTCAACAGCACCTCGGACCTGCGGCCGAGTAGAAATGAAAAAACGTTGGACCGTTACCTTTTTTTATAAATTTTCAGGACGGTTCGCTTGGGCTCACCGGCCGCCAGAGCGGAGCGGTCCCGGTCTGGGCGGGATCGCCGTTCCACAACAACAGGTGCAACTGATGCGGATCCAAGCGGACGCGGCCCGCGGCGTCGCGGCGTCGGCTTGCGGCCAGTGCTGAAAAGGGCCCTGCGAGAGTCGTTTTTGGCAGAGCCAGAAACCCTGCCCGTCGTGGCTCAAAAACTTGATCGCGTGACGTCGCCGCGAACAGAATACAAAAAGCGTGCCGCCCAATGGGTCGCTGGCCAGCACCTACCGGCAGAGCGCGGCCAGGCCTTCGATGCCTTTTCGAAAATCGACGGGTTCGACCGCCACGAGAATCCGCATTTGCGGAGTGATCTGAATCATCGGCCGTGCCGCAGAAACACTTTCACCAACGCGCGCAGCTCGTCGGACCCGGCGGCCCCACGGTGCACGATGAGCCGGGCACCTCAGCGGTGGATCCACTCGACCATGCCCCGCTCCCCGCCGCCGCCAGACGCGCCGCCGGACATCGCTCTCGGCGCCAGCTCGACGAAACCCGGCGCGGAAACTGGCACGGGCGCACACCCGGCTTGGCGCGCAGAGCCGCTGGGCAGCCGACGGTGCAAATCGTAATAATTGAGTTTGAGCGCCGCCACCGTCGGATGGATCCCGTGGACCCGCGCCACGGCGATCGCCGCCGGCCACAGCTCCGCCGGAATGCGCTGCCCCCGCGCCCCGGTCGCCCGCCAAGTCTGGAAACGCCGACGCCAAGACCGTTCAACGCGCGCATCACGCCGTCCCGCGCCGGGTCGCCCGCCAAGTCTGGAAACGCCGGGTGAGCGTTGGCAGGTCCGCCTCTGCCGGCACGCAAGGTTGCGCCGCGGTCTTTGGGGCCGCGGCGTAGGCAGCGGGGATCGTTGTCATCTCTTCCCATCGTCGCACACTCCCGCCGCCGAGTTACGCACGCTTGCCGAAGCTACCCGGGCGAGGTCACCAACGACGCCTAACTGCCCTACCACGATCAACGCGAGGCGACGTGCCCGACCAATCAGCACGCTCCACGCCCCCGAACTCCCCGGACCGACCCTCCCCACAACCTTCGCAAAGCATCTAAGCGGCGACCAAGCAACCGAGCCCCATACGCGCACCGCTCTGGCTAAGCGGATTCCCCCACGATGACTTTTTGTCTCTGCGAGTTTATAATTCGGGTTAGGAAGCGCCGCGATAACGGGACTAAAAGGCTTCCGCTCGCCGCGGCTTGCCGATGCCTCCGGGCGATCCAAGTCGCGTCTGCGGGCGCGAAAGCCCACGACGAACTTGGTAAATGCCCGCAAAGGCACCTCGATTTCACGACACGATCGCTCCAGAGACCGACCCCGGTTTGGAGCGCGGGGTGCGACCGCAATCCGCATTTTCATCACTGCAGGAAAAATCCTCTAAAATAGCTATTGACGGAATGAAGTCCGCGCCTAGACCTTCCAACCTGATTTGCGGGCGTAGCTCAGTTGGTAGAGCACCACCTTGCCAAGGTGGACGTCGAGAGTTCGAGTCTCTTCGCCCGCTCCATTTTGTTGGAAGCCCCGGTAGCCCAAAAGCTAACCGGGGTTTTTCGATTCAAGGCGGGTGAAAAGTCCTAAAAGAAAAGGGCCCAAGGCCTAACAAAACGCCAATAATCGCCAAAGGTTGCCGACGACACTACCGGCCGGGCCAAGGTGGGCGTTTCGCCGAGTCAGCGATGGCAACTTGTTAAAAAAAAA
>CAMDOF010000003.1 GCA_945903465.1 Opitutus sp. GAS368 | reverse complement strand
AGAAAACGCTCGGTCAAAATGATTTTCTTAAGCTACTGGCCAAACAGTTCCAGACGCAGGATCCGATGAAGCCGATGGAGGATACGGCTTTCATCGCGCAAATGGCGCAGTTTTCTTCACTCGAGCAGTCGAAGACGATGGCGAGTGATATGGCGGCGCTGCGAGACGACCAGAAGCGCACGGCGGCGAATTCGTATTTAGGCCACCGTGTAACGGTTGACGCCGGCAAAGGCCAGACCGGCTCAGGTGAAGTTTCGGCGATTGATTCGAGCGGAACCGAACCACGCCTCCTCATTAACGGTAACCTCTTTCCACTTTCGGCTGTGCTCCTGGTGGAGCCCGGCGTTCGTAGCGCATCTGCCCCGCAGTCAGTAAAGACGACCGGAGCCTAATCCTAACAATAGAATAAAAATATTATGTCACTCATGAGCACAATGAACAGCGGCGTCAGCGCGCTGAAGTCCTTTACGACCGGACTCGAAGTCGTCGGTAACAACATCGCCAACGTCAATACGACGGGCTTTAAAGCGTCCCAGGCGAAATATTCCGACAGTTTTAGCAATATCTTGCAGCGTTCGTCGGCTTCGACGACAGCTCGGACGAATTCGCCGACCAGTAGCGTAGGTACGGGTGTGCAAGTGGCGGGTATCTCCACCAACTTCGGGCAAGGATCGCTCACGAGTACGGGCCGAGACACGGATCTGGGCGTTTCCGGCAATGGTTTTTTTAAGGTTAAGAATTCAGTGGACGGAGCCGAGTATGTGACCCGCGCGGGCGACTTCCGGTGGGATGACCAAGGCTTCTTGGTAACTTCGCAAGGTTACCGTGTACAGGGGCTCACGGGTAACGCTCTAGGTACGGTTGGAGATATTAAACTCAGCGAACCGCCGACGGGCGCGAAGCTCCAAGCGGCGACGTTTGATCGGGCGGGTAAGGTCGTTGAGGTTTATTCGGATGGGACGTCAGCCATCAAAAATCAAGTCTTGCTGCAGGACTTCAAAGATCCGTCCGCTTTGACGGCATACGGCAATAATCTTTTCACTGACTTGGCTCCAGCGGGACCAGCGGGCGCTCTCGCCGGCAGCACCGCTTTGCAAGTTGGCGATGTCAACGCTGCTGGGAAAAATGGGCTCGGGGTGATCCAGTCGGGGACGTTGGAACTTTCTAACGTCGACCTCACGGATCAATTTTCCAATCTCATTACCACGCAGCGCGCCTTCCAGGCGGGTTCTCGTCTCATAACGGTCTCGGATAGTGTTTTGGAAGAGATCGTTAATTTGAAGCGCGGCTGATTTTGACATAAGGGGTGAAGGCGATCGGCCTCCACTCCTCATGCCCTTGGAAGTCCAGCGCAATTTTTCACTTTCGGTTTATGTTTTCCCACTCTCCTATCCATGGCTGCAACTAAAGCTGAAGCAGTACCTGCCAAAAGTGGCGATGGCTCGGTTGCTCCGAGTAATTCGGCAAACCCGGCGGCGGCGCGTAGCGGTATGGCCGCATGGATTCCGGTGATTGCGGCCGTGGTACTGGCCCCGATCGCGACGTGGGCGACGATCGAGTTTGTGGTCTTGCCTAGGCTCCAGAAGCAAATGGCGACCGCGCCGGCCGAAGGTGCCGTCGCGGATTCTGCGACCCACGGTGGCCAGAGCGCCCCCGCGGCCGCTGGTCATGGGGCTAAACCGAGTAAAGAAGGTAAAGGGGGGAAAGAAACCGGCGGAGGTCCCGCCAACTACGAGTTTCAAAATGTGGTGGTTAATCTCGCCGGGACCATGGGGACGCGTTACCTCAAAACGAGTTTCATCGTGACGGCCGCTGGTGGCGCCGACATCCGCGGGCAGTTTGAAGGGTCCAAGGCGAGGCTTACTGATATTACGCTGAATGTTTTATCGTCGCTGACCCTGCCCGACCTTGAGGAACCAGGTTCCAAAAACGTGATTCGGGAAAAACTTGTGATGGCGTACAACCAAGCGCTCGGTAAGAAGATTGCTGATCAGGTTTACTTCTCTGATTTTGTAGTGCAATAACGCGCGATGATGCTGCCGTTGTTCTCTTTTTTAGGATCCGTTTTCCATGGCTGAGGACACCGTCGCACCTGCTCCCGTCGGCCTCGACCAAGCTGAAATCGACACGTTGCTCGTGCCGCCGGCGGAGGCTTCTTCGGAAAAAGCGTTGGTGGTTCCAGCTGGGGCGAAGGGTGGGGGCGCGCCGAAGATCGCGCGCTACGATTTTCGGAATCCAAGCTTCCTCGCTGAAGCCGAGTTGCGGCGTTTACGCCTAATGCAGGAGGACTTTGCGCGATTCTTGAGCGTGCGACTGTCGCTTTACTTGAAGATGGAGTTCGGGATTAAGCTGGCCGATCTTACCACGATCAGCTTTGCGAAATTTTGCGAAAGTCTGCCCAATCCGACGCACCTGACGCTCTTTAAAATAGAGCCGCTGACGGGTGCGGCCATCCTCGATATTAATCCTCGGCTCGCTCTGACGGTTGCGGATCGACTGCTCGGAGGGCGGGGGAAGGCTGTGACGATTGATCGTTATCTAACGGAAATTGAAGTCGCCCTGATTGAGGATGTGGTGACGATTATTTTAGAGGAGTGGTGCGCTCAGTGGAAAAAAGTGCAAGACCTCCGCCCCATTTTGATGGGGCATGAGAATAACGGTCGGTTTTTGCAAACCTCACCCCGAGACGCGGTCATCGTGGCGCTAACCCTTGAGGTTACCTTCGGTGAATGCACTGAGAAGATTCAGATTGGCGTTCCCTACTACACAATTGAGCCGGTAGTAAAAAAGATCCAGTCTAGCCGCCAGAAAGTCTCGACGACGGGTCCGGTCGTAAAGCGGGCGGAGTGGCAGACCTACTACGATCGCGTGAAAATCCCGGTGCGCGCCGAGTGGGAAGCCTTGGAATTGTCTTTGCGTGAAATCGTTAGTCTCCGCGTGGGTGATGTGATCGAGATGCCGCCTGACTTGTGTAACGAGACGCGGATTCTGCTCAACGGCACGCCGAAGTTTATTGGCACGGTCGGTCTCGACGGTGACCGTGTGGCGGTTCAAGTTACTCGAAAAATCTCCTCGGAGGAAAATTCATATGGCAAACCTGACGGACGAAAAGTCACTTGATATCCTGCTCGACGTTAAGGTGAAGGTCACCGTGCAGCTCGGTTCGATCAATCTGCCGATGCGCGAGGTCCTCGAGTTGGCCAATGGCTCGGTCGTGCAACTTGCCCAGCACGCGAGTGATCCGGTGGGGCTGTTTGTAAACGATAAGCTGGTGGCTTATGGCGAGGTGGTCGTCGTTGAAGATAACTTTGGGATCAAAATCACCGAGCTTGTGGGCAGCAAAAAAATATGAGACCGGCCCATCGTTTTTGGCGCGCGTTATTTTTGGGCTCCGCCCTCTGGGTGGAAGGAGCCTGCGCGGCGGACGAGAATCAAGTGATTGTGCCTGCGAGCGCCCCCGCGGCGGCGGCGGCGAGCGCGCCCGCGAGTGGAGGCTTCGGGCAGATGAGCTTGCTGATGGGAATTGCTCTGGCGGGGGTGGGGGGGTGGCTGGTGTGGCGTGGTCGTGGTGGCTCATCGGTGCTGCGCGAAAAAAGCCAGCTGACATTGAGCGAGACGCGTTCGCTCGGAAACCGCCAGTATCTCGTCGTCGCATCGTATGAGAATAAGAAATTTCTTCTCGGAGTCTGCCCAGGCCGAATCGATGTCATCGCGCCATTACATGACACCGTGGAGCCGAGGAAATGAGAGCGATGATTTTACGCTGCGTCGTTTTGTTTTTTTTGGGCCTTCTTGGGTTGATGGTGCCACGTATAAGCGCGCAGACTCCGCCGGTCAGGAGCCCCACCGCCGCGGTATTACCGAATAACCTTTTAGCCGCACCGGCGCCTACGCCCGCACCCGGCCCGAACGCGGGACCCTTTCGCCTGAATATCGGGCTCGAGGGCGCTGGTCAGAATGGTGACGTCAGCGTTGCCGTGCAGATTGTCATTGTGATGACGTTGTTATCGGTTGCGCCGTCGATCGTGCTGCTCATGACGAGTTTTACCCGGATTGTGATTGTTTTGGGTTTTGTGCGCACGGCCCTAGGCACGCCGAGCGCGCCTTCCAATCAAATCGTCGTGGGGCTTTCCTTGTTTCTGACGTTTTTTCTGATGGGCCCGGTCGTAGACCGCGTGAATAACGAGGCGTTGCGGCCGTTCCTAGATGGTAAACTGCCGGCGATGGACGCGATGGAGAAAGCGACGGTGCCATTAAAGCAGTTTATGCTCAAACAAACCCGGACCCGCGATCTGGAGTACTTTCTTGAGCTCGGTGGTTATGGGCCGACGGCGGTCAAGGATCTTCCGATGCGCGTGGTGATTCCGGCGTTTGTGATCAGTGAACTCCAAACGGCGTTTCAGATGGGGTTCCTGCTATTTCTGCCGTTTTTGGTGGTTGATTTTCTGGTGTCTTCAGTGCTGATGGCTCTTGGCATGATGATGATGCCGCCAGTGACGATTGCGCTGCCGCTCAAGCTGCTGCTTTTTGTTTTAGTCGATGGCTGGCATTTGGTGGTTCGGTCGCTTGTGCAGAGCTTCGCCACATGAAGATCTGGGCCAAGCCACTCGGAGGCGCCAAGCCGCCCAATCGGCGCAAGGGGCAGGCTTAGCCGAATCGTTTTGATCCATCCGTTATGAATACCGATCTGGCTGTTGATCTTTTCAAGTCCACCGTGGTTTTTGCGCTTTATATCGTGGCTCCTTTTCTCGGCGTAACGCTGGTCGTGGGGTTGCTTGCCAGTCTCTTCCAAGCGGTTACCAGCATGCAGGAACAGACGCTCACGTTCGTGCCCAAGCTGCTCGCGCTATCGGGCCTGTCCCTGTTGTTAACCCCCTGGTTGCTGCGTTCGCTCACTGAGTTCACGACCGCGTTGATCACACAGATGGGGACGCTGGGTCGTTGATCGCCGAGTTTGGTCTTCCGCGGTGTACTCTCAGCGTGCAACTTTTATGGGTTTAACTGGGGTCCGAAGTGCGAGGAGGCGATTCGGCGGAGATCAGAGGCTTTAGTATGTCCCTCGATTTTCTGATTGCTTGGCTGATGGTTTTTCTCCGCTCCATGGGTATCGTGCTCCAGTTACCCGTGCTCGCGGGGCATCCGGTGCCGATACCGCTGCGGGTGGCGATTTGCGTGTGCCTGGCGAGCCTCCTGGCGGGCTTGGTCCCGGCCGCGCCCGTCTCGCTCGGGGTTTGGTCATTGGCAGCGGCAACGGCGGGGGAGGTGTTTCTTGGTCTCGCCCTGGGGTTTGTTTGCCGATTCGCGTTTGGCGCGGTGGAGATGGCTGGGCGACTAATCTCGACGGAAGTCGGTTTGAGTGCCTCGCCAGGCATGGGCGTGCCCGAGCCGTCGACGGAACCTCTCGCCGCCTTGCTATCGTCATTCGCAGTGGTGCTTTTTTTTCTGCTCGGTGGGCATCAAGGCGTGATTACGGCCCTGGCGCGTAGTTTCCGGTATGTGCCGGCGGGTCGACCGGCGCTCGATATCGGGGCGCCCGAAGCGTTGATTTTGGGAACCGCGCACCTCCTCGAAGTGGGGTTGCGGATGGCCGCCCCATTTATTGCGATGAACTTTCTGGTAACTCTGGCCTTTTCTGTCCTCGGAAGAGCCGTGCCCAAGATGAATGTCTTTGTCGTCAGTATGTCCGGCCGTGTTCTGATCGGGTTTGGTCTTCTGAGCACGGCGGCCTCGTTGATAGGCCGTTACCTGTACGTTGAGTTTGGGGAATTGCCCTTTCGGATGCTGCAATTGATCTCGCCGCGCTGAATGCGTGCGCTGAGGGGCGAGTCGTTCCACGATCGCCGATGGGGCGTCCTCCGCGGCCTGAGTGGCAGCGATGGGATCCCTCGCGGAGTGGGCGCCCGCGGTTGGGGCAATTATTGCCGACTTGCGGGACCGCTTTTTCGTTGCGGTCCAAGTCGCTAAAATCTGCGCAATATGAAATTTTAAATCATTATTAAATAATGGTTTAATTATAAGTTTCAGCTTTTGGCATCTTCGCTGCTTAAAGAGTCCCCAGAAAAGATGGCCGAAACCGATCAAGACCAAAAAACCGAACAGGCGAGCGATAAAAAGCTCACCGAGGCGCACGAGCGCGGTCAATTCGCGAAGTCGCACGAGTTATCGGTGCTTTTCCCGATAGCGGCAACGATTGGCGTTCTCACGTTGACGATGGATACGATGACGCGGGATATCGCGCAGTTTGCCGCGGGGATGTTTTCGCGGTTTGGGAAGATTGCGGTAGGGATTGATACAGTACCGGTGCAGTTGTTGGAAGTGTTGATGGTTTCGGGTGTGGCGCTCGGGCCATTTTTGTTCGCGATTGTGGGCGCGATTATTTTGGCGGGTGGCATCCAGAGTGGTTTTCGGATGACTCCGGAGGCGCTGACGTTTAAGTTCGAGAGTCTTGATGTTATCGCGGGCTTTGGGCGGCTCTTTTCGAAGACCGTGCTGGTGCGGAGTGGACTCGACCTGCTGAAGCTCTTGGGGATTGGCGTGGCGCTTTGGGTGGGTGCACGGAGTTTGATCTTTGATCCACTTTTTAGTGCGCCGGTTGAGGCGGCCTACTTGGGACAATTTCTTAACCAGGCCACTTTATTATTCCTCACTCGCCTGCTCTTTGCGCTAGGGGTAGTGGCGGCGATCAGTTTAGCCTATGAGAGGTTTAAGATATCGCGTGAGTTGATGATGACGAAGGAGGAAGTGAAGGAAGAGCATAAGCAGGCGGAGGGCAATGCCCAGGCGAAGTCAGCGATGCGGCGGATGGGGCGGCGTCTCGTTCAGAAGCAAATGCTCGACGCGGTAAAAACTGCCGACGTCATCGTGACTAACCCGACGCACTTTGCGGTCGCGCTTAAATATGAGCGCGGCAAGGATCAGGCTCCGGTGATTTTAGCTAAAGGAGAGAACCGGTTTGCGCAGCGGATCAAGGCGCTCGGGGCTGAGCATGGCGTGCCGCTGGTTGAGAACAAGCCGGTGGCCCGCTTGCTCTTCGCGATGGGTAAAGTGGGCGAGACCATTCCGGCCGAGATGTACGCGGCGGTGGCGAGTATTCTCTCGGTAGTTTACCGGACCCATCGGTATTATTTCTATACACTCAAGTCGCGTCGCTTAGCTGAAGGGTCAACTAATTCATGAGCACGGTTGTTGCCAGTTCCAGTCCGGTTGCGGCGTTGTTGAAGCGGGCCGATCTTATTTTCACCGGCGGCCTGTTTCTCACGGTGCTGCTGCTGATCATGCCGATCCCGCCGGTGTTGTTGGATACGTTTCTGGCGCTGAATATCGGGCTCTCGTTTCTGGTGTTGCTCGCGATTGTCTACGTGAAAGATCCGCCGGAGTTTTCGGGTTTCCCGACCCTTTTGCTGGCGCTGACCCTGTTCCGGCTCGCGCTGAATATCAGTACGACGCGCCAGGTTTTGGTCCATGGTTACGCCGGGCAGGTGATTGAGGCATTTGGCCACTTTGTGATTCAGGGCAACTACATCGTCGGCGCGGTGGTTTTTCTTATCCTCGTGGTGATCAACTTTGTGGTGATTACAAAGGGGGCGGGTCGTATCGCCGAGGTGAGCGCGCGGTTCACGCTGGATGCTCTGCCCGGTAAGCAGATGGCAATTGATGCCGAGCTGAACGCGGGGATTATTGATGAGGTCACGGCAACGGCTCGGCGGATAAAGGTTCAGAAAGAGGCCGATTTTTATGGTGCGATGGACGGTGCGTCCAAGTTTGTGCGCGGTGATGCGATCGCCGGCATCATTATCACCTTAGTGAACGTCGTGGGTGGTTTTGCGATTGGCGTATTACAAATGGGGCTCTCGCTGACCGAGTCGCTTTCTAAATTTACCCTTCTCTCCATTGGTGACGGCTTGGTCTCGCAAATTCCTGCTCTCATTCTATCGGTTGGCGCTGGGTTGCTGGTCACGCGTGCTTCTGATAATAACAACCTAGGCACGCAGCTAGCGAGCCAGCTCTTTCGCTATCCCAGGGCCATGAAGATATGCGCGGGGATGATGGTCGCTTTTTCTTTAATGCCAGGGATGCCGATGCTCCCGTTCTTAGGACTCGCCGGGATTGCGGCCTATGTCGCCAAAATCCTGGAAGAGCAGGAAATAGCCACCGGGCATGCTTATGGTGATGGTGCCGTGGCGGCGGGGAAGCCGCCGACCTCAGCCAAGACCAGCGCTGATGGCAAGCCGAGTACTGGGTCTCCAGCGGTGGCGGGCCCGGGGGGAGCGGGCGGATCCGAAGACGTCCGCAAGTTGATCGAGATGGATGTTTTTGCGATTGAGATTGGTTATGGGCTGCTGGCGTTAGCGGATACTAAAAATGGTGGTGAGCTCTTGGCGCGAGTGACGGGTGTGCGCAAGGCGCTGGCCAGGGAAAAGGGTATCGTGGTCCCGCCGGTTTCTGTGCGTGATAATCTGGAGCTTGAAGCGAATGAGTATCGCTTCCTGCTCCGCGGTAAAGCGATGGCGCGTGGGCAGCTCATGCCTGGGCGCTGGCTCGCGATGAATGTTTCTGGCAGCAAGATGAAGCTCAAGGGTGTGCCCACGCGCGAGCCGGTCTTTAATCTTGAGGCAACCTGGATCGATGAGGCCGAGAAGAAAGCGGCTGAGCTCAACGGCTTCACGATCGTTGATCCCGCGTCCGTTCTCATCACCCATCTTTCCGAGACCCTCAAAGTCAACGCGCATCACCTGCTAGGTCGGCAAGAGGTTCAGCTCCTGATTGATCACCTCAAGACCACGCAGCCCGCCCTCGTCGCGGAGTTGCTGCCGGACCTCGTCACCCTCGGCATTATCCAGCGCGTCCTGCAGAATCTTCTTAGAGAAAATGTTTCGATTCTCAACCAAGCGCTGATTTTGGAGGGGATTGCTGATTTCGCGGCCCTCTCTAAGAATCCCGACGATCTGAGCGAGCTCGTTCGCCGGCGGCTCGGTCTGTATTTCGTGCCCGAATACGAGTCCCGCCCTGGCGTGGTGCGTGCCGCTACGCTCGATCCGCGATTCGAACAATGGCTGTCGACTAAAGTGCATCGTTCTCCCACCGAGGTGGGCTTGGCCCTCGATCCGGCGACAGCGCGTCACCTCATTGAGCAGATCACTCTGCGCACGAACGAGTTGATCCAAGCGGGGCAGCCGGCGGTGATCGTTGTCTCCACGGAGATCCGCCTCCCGCTCAAACGCTTCTTTGAATCGTCCTTCCCCCGTGTCGTCGTGCTCGCCTTCCAAGAGTTGCCGGCCGCGACTGAGGTTGAGAATGCCGGTATCATCACCCCTCCAGCGCACATTGCCCGTGCTGATATTCCGCTTCGGGCAGCCGCCTAATTTGCCATGTCATCGCCTACTCCAAAGCTTGCCCCCGGCACTTATAAGTTCACGGTAAAGTCAATTGATCAGGCCGTTTCACTGATCAAGGAGAAGCTCGGTTCGTCTGCGCGCGTTTTGTCGGTGCGTTCGGTGGAGGCGACCGGGTTGAGAAAGTTCTTCGTCGCCCCGAAACTCGAAGTGATTGCGCAAATTGATGCACCGATCCCAGCGTTGAATATTATTTCTGAGGAGCCGGCCACTCCGCCCGCCGCGCTGTTGTCTCAGCTGCCGGTCCCGCCGCGGACTGATCACGATCGGCTGGGCCAAGGCCCAGCGACTTTGGGTTTAAGCGCTCTGCTGTTGCGCTCCGGTATCACAGAAACGGCGCTGACGCGACTGCAGGCCGGTGAGAATTGGAATTTGCTCAACTCGCTGCCTCTGCACCGCGCTTTGGCCGAGACATCGCGACTGCTTCGCACGCAAGTGGAGTCCAGGCCGAGTCGTGCGCCGCTCTCTCGGGCCGCTTTTCTCGGTGCGCCGGGGGTGGGGCGAACCACCGCCCTTTGCAAGTGGCTGGCGCAAGAAGTGATTCGGCGGGCTCGTCTCGGCCACGTCGTCAGTGTCGAATTCGATCGGCCCAATTCGCTAGGCCCACTGCCCGTTTTTTCCGAAGCGATGGGTATTCCGCTGGCCCATTTCCCATGCGAGACTCAGGCTGCGGTCACCAATGGTTTTGTTTACTTTGATATGCCTGGCCTTTCCACCCGTCGACCGGCCGATAACGCCCAGCTCGCGGCCTTTCTTGACCGCGAGGCCATCAACGAGCGCGTGCTCGTGCTGAATGCCGCCTATGATCGTGCCTCGTTGCGGGACGCTTATTCTGCGGGGCGGGATCTCGGGGCCACGCATTTAGTTTTTACCCATCTCGATGAGGTTCCGCAGTGGGGTAAACTGTGGGATTATCTTTTCGATGAAGCCCTCGAGCCGCTTTTTTTAGCGACCGGCCCGTCTCTCACTGGAGACTGTGAAGAAGATGTTCCGGGAGCGATTGTCCGCCGGACTTTGCCGGAAGATCGCAACTGAGGCCACCCATTTCGTTTTCTATGAAATTCATTTTCCTTATTGGCGGGTTCACGGGTCTGATCCTCACGGGGACGGCCAGTTACTTCGCTGGTCATCAAGCGGACCGAGTTCTTTTTGACGGGGCCGTTGGTTGTCTCGTAGGAGCCCTGCTTTTCCGTTGGTTCTGGACGGTTCTCGTCCGCGGTATCCGAGAAATTATTTTGCAACGTCATGCTGCCGCCACCGCGGCGGCTAAGAGTAAGTCTTAAAATCCACGCTCATGAATACAGCCACTGCTATCACCCCGCCCAGTTTGGAAGTTAAGTCTGCGGCCGCCTGGCGAGCTTATCAAGGGGTCTCCCCGGGGGCCGTCGATGAAAAGGATTTGATCGAGCGTTATCTTCCCCTCGTTCGCAATGTGGTCGATCGTATTAAACTCAGCGTCCCAGCACACGTCGACGCCGACGATCTTTATAGCGTGGGTATTACGGGGCTGCTGGCAGCGGTTCGAAAATATAATCCTGAGCAGGGGACGACCTTTGCCGGTTATGCGGTGATGCGGATACGCGGCGCGATCTTGGATGAGCTTAGGCGGATGGACTGGTGCCCACGGCGGACGCGCGCTCGGTCGCGCAAGCTCAAAGCGGCGATCGATGAGGTCGAGCAAAAGGTGGGTCGAGTTGCGACCGATGCCGAGGTGGCCGCAGCGCTCGGCATCAACGCCAAGGAGTACGCCGCTTGGGTGGATGAAGCCAAGCCGGTTACTTTTATTCCGATCGATGAGCAGCCGGAGCGCCAAGACGGTGACGGGCCCTCGCTCCACGACTTACTGGCGGACGAAGAGGATGTGACTGGGCGCGAGAACCTGGAAAAAGCGGAGTTGGTGCAACTTCTCACTCAACGGATCGCGGAATTGCCCGATATACCGAAGAAGATCCTCGCGATGTACTACTTTGAAAATATGCGCCTAGCTGAAATTGCCGCGATCTTCGGCCTGACGGAGTCGCGGATTTGCCAGATTCACACCCAAACCATCCTCGGTTTGCGTGCTTATCTGCAGCGTGTGCGCGACCGCTGACCAGTTGTTTGGTTATCGGACTTAGCCCACGGCCACTCTATGTTGATAGTACTCGGATCAATTATTGTCCTCGTTTCCACGGTAGGTGGATTTATGATGGCTGGCGGGAATCCGAAGTTGCTGATCCATGCATCGGAATTTGTGGTTATTTTGGGAATCTCGGGAGGTCTCGTGGTGATTGCCACGCCTGGCCACGTGTTAAAGGAGCTTCTGCACAAGGTGATGGATGCATTGAAGGGGAAGAATATCAGTAAATCTGAATTTAGCGACCTGCTGAAATTGTTGTACGAAGTATTTATGGTCGGCCGGCGGAATGGGCTGATCGCGCTCGAAGAGCACGTGATGGACCCTCAAAAAAGTAGTATTTTCCAACGCTACCCGGTGATTCTTAATCATCCGCAGCGGCTAGAATTTCTATTGAACGGATTGAAGCCGGTGATTGATGGGAAAATTAAACCCGATCAAATTGCGGACTTGATGGAGGCGGAGCTCGACGCCAAGGCCATTGAGGCGGAGCACCCGCTGCACGTCTTGCAACTGCTGGCAGATTCGCTCCCGGCCATTGGTATCATTGCGGCGGTCCTCGGCATCATCAACACGATGTCGGCCATTGCGGAAGGGCCCGAGGCGGTGGGAGAGAAAGTGGCGGCTGCGCTCACGGGCACATTGTTGGGCATCTTTATCGCCTACGGTTTCGTGAGTCCGCTGGGCGCTCGGCTTAAAAGCATCGAAGCCTCCGAGGAGCAGCTCTTCCGTTGTATCCTTCAGGCCGTATCGAGTTTTGCCAAAGGACTCGCGCCGCTGACGGCGGTCGAGGTGGCTCGTCGCTCACTGGACAGCCGGGTCCAACCCGGGAGCGCTGAGCTCGAATCGACTTTAAAGGCGCTCGCCCCCGTCAAGTAATCGAGGGGCTCTGCTTGGGCCCGGCGTGGCCCGCTACGCTGCCAGCCGTTGTCTTCCTCGCACCTGACGCTCCTCCCTCAACCTTTCAATCAATCCTATTTTATGGCTCGGAAAAAAGCTGCAGCCCACCATGGTGGCGCTTGGAAAGTTGCCTATGCCGATTTTGTCACCGCGATGATGGCGCTTTTTATGGTGCTCTGGATCTCCGCGCAGAGCCCCGCGATCGTCATCGCGACCTCGCGGTATTTTCAAGACCCGTTCAATTCTCCCTTGAAGCAATCTTCCGGTGTTATGCCGATGAACAGCAATAAAACATCCTCCAGTTCAGGCTCAAGCAATGGCACGGAAAAAGAAAACGACCGGAATAAACAGCTTCAGCTCACTTTCCTCAGTTCAGTGGCCGCCGATTTTTACCGGCTCCTGCATCTCGACGACAACCCCACGAGCAAGCCGGTTGATGTCCAAGTGACTACCGATGGCCTACGCGTGACGCTCTTCGATCGGAACCTCCGACCGCTCTTCGTTAACGATACGGCGGAGTTTACGGAATGGGGAAATTTTATCCTCCAGAGCTTGGCGTGGACGATTGATCGCCACAAATTCAATGTGATTATTGATGGTCACACCAAGTCGAATGTTACCTTGAACCGTGAAAATTACGGCGCCTGGGAGCTCTCGGCAGATCGGGCGAACGCCGCCCGCCGCGTGCTGGTGCATCACGCCGTCGAACCCGCACAAATTGAAAGGGTGACGGGCTATGCCGATACGAAACCCCTGCAAGGTGAGCCGCGAGATTCAGATTCAAACCACCGGGTTACCCTGAGCCTGAGCATGTCGGCGAAGCCCCGCTTTAAGGAGAGCAAGCCCGTCGAAAAGGCGATTCCCTTGTCGACCGCTTCCGAAGAAAAGCCGCAGAGTCAGGCGCCTTTTGTGCAGCCAGCGTCGGCGGTAGTGAAGCCCTCTCTATGAAACCATTTCTTCAAGGTAAGCAGAATGTCGCTGGGCTGTCGCTTCGGCCGCCGACCGATCAGCCTAGGGCGAAGGTGGTCTCCTGCGCGACCGCGCGAACGAACGCAAATCACTTAGGGGAAAGCCCCGTTCAACCGGGCGAGGGCGCGAGTGTTCAAGTGGTCAAGGAGGGCGACAAAGTCGTCAGGCTCATTGTCACTTGCGTGTGCGGAGAGATTATCGAGGTCGACTGCCTCTACCCCGCGGGCACCTAACGGTGATGGCGGCTCCGTCTTCGCAACTGGGAGGGGAGGGGGGGCGATGACGGGACTGAAGCGGTTGACGTTTTTCGGGTTGTCAAAAAAGACGGGTAAAGGCTGGACCATTACGGTTCCTTGGCGTTGCTGGGAGCGGAGGGCCTGCCACGGGCGGAAAGCCGGTCGGTCGGTGCGTCGCGTTTGCGGGTTCGGAGTGAGCAAGGCTTGGACTGGGGGGTTATTCGCGCGGCGATTTCCGCGGTGGAACGTGCGACAGGCACGATTTTGAGGACGGGTCGTAGTTCGTTTTTTGGGGGCATGGCGGCGGCAGATCTGTGGTTATTGGCAGAGTGCGCCCGCGGCAGAGCGCGCCCGTGGCAGAGCGCGCCCGCGGCAGGGCGCGCCCGCGGCAGGGCCACTGCGCCCATCGCGAAAGCAAAGTGAGCGCGGAGCGTTGTTCGGGGTGGATCTGCGCTAGTTGCGGCAAAAAATGCCGAGAAGCGGGTTTCTCGTTTAAGCTGAAATTTAATGAATCTCTATCTATTTTAATTTGTTATTAATCAATTAATTAAAACAAGCATGATTTAATCGGCACGCCGTTGGCTATGAGTGAAGAGCTCATGAATATCGGACTATACCAAAGCGCCTCGGCCCTCGCCTCACTGGAGCGTTGGCAAGATTCCGTGTCGCAGAACATTACGTCGAGCCAGACTTCGGGTTATCGTAAGCGCACGATCAGTTTCTCGACGCAAGCGGCGGGTGAAATTATGGCGGATACCAAGGGCCGGATCGGTCAAATTGGTTCAATGCCAACGCTTTTCCCGAAGACAAATTCAGGGATAAATTTTCTGGCCGGAGAGACGCAACCGACGCGGCGCGAACTCGATGCCTCGATCCAAGGTGAAGGTTTTTTTGAGATTCAGCGGCCTGACGGCACGAAGGTTTACACCCGGAGCGGAGAGTTCCGGATGCGGCCCGACCGCACGCTGGTGACCTCAACGGGCGACGCCGTGATGAGCGAGGGCGGCTCACCGATTCTGTTTTTGGCCGGTGGCGGCAAGGTCGCGATTAACCATGATGGGACAATTTTTCAGGGGACGACGTCGCTCGGGAAATTATCGATTCAGAAGTTTTCGAACAACGGTCGGCTGACCCCGCTATCGGGTGGTTTTTTCTCTGCTCCTGAGGAGATGAAGCCTGAGCGGGTTGATCAACCGGAACTCCTTCAAGGTTATTTGGAGGGCAGTAATGTTGCGCCGCTGCGCGAGATGGTGGATCTGGTGCTCATTTCTCGCGCCTACGAGGCCAACCAAAAAATCATCACCACAGTTGACCAGCAAATGCAGAAGGCGCTCGACGCGCTTGGCTAAGCGCGGGCGCACTCAATTTAATAATTTAAAACTTTAACTCCCCCAAAACGTGAATCTCTCACTTTACTCTGCCGCGACCGGAATGGAGGCGCAACAGCTCAACCTCAACACGATTGCTAACAACCTGGCGAATGTGAACACGCCGGGGTTCAAGCGGAGCAAGATCGAGTTTCAGGATCTTCTTTATCAGAAGCCGACGCGAGCCTCGGGCACAGACTCAGGTGGCGGCAACTTAGTGCCGACGGGCGTAGAGGTGGGTAACGGATCACGGGTGGCGGCGACCTCCAAAGTATTCACGCAGGGTCAGCTGAATGCGACGGGAGAAAAACTGGATGTGGCCATTCAGGGCGATGGTTTTTTTGAAATTCAGCGCCCCGATGGTACGCTAGGTTTTACGCGAGATGGCTCTTTCAAGCTCAATGCTCAGGGCCAGGTGGTGACGGTAGATGGTTTGCCGGTGTTGAGTGGCTTTCAGCCGATCCCGCCGGGAGCGAGTGCGGTTTCCATTTCCGAAAATGGTCAAGTCACGGTGCAGACGAAAAATGGGACGACGAATTTCCGGCTTTCTTTGGCGCGCTTTGCGAACCCAGCCGGTCTGCGGAGCCTTGGTGGGAATCTTTACGAGGAAACGGCCGCCAGTGGTACGCCCGAGCTTGGTCAGGCAGGCGAGCAAGGCTTTGGCAGTGTGATTCAGGGATACATCGAATCCTCCAACGTGAACATCGTGGAGGAAATGGTGAACCTCATCGTGGCCCAGCGTGCTTACGAAATTAACAGTAAGTCGATCCAGACTTCGGACGAGATGCTCCAGAATATCGCGAACATGAAACGCTGATGAAAATGCGCGCCCACTTTCCTCATATCGCAATGCGGCTGTTGGCCTGCGGATCTTTGCCCGCGGCTTCGGCTTGGGCCCAGGCGAAAGGACCGTCGGTGGTGGTCGTTCCGACGGCGCCGCTCGCTTCGCCGCTTTCTCGCGATCAATTTATCGCCGCGCTGTCGCGTGATCTCGCCGCCCACTTCAATTTCGAGGGGGAGCTCCAACTTGAACTTACCCGTCCGTGGTCTTCCCCGGCTCGTCTGGCGGCGGTTTGGGATGTCGCGGTGCTGGAATACCCGACCGTCCCATCGTCCTCGATGTTGCTGCGCATTCGAATGCTCGCCGATGGGCAGCCGGTGGGCTCGGCGGCGGATGGCGGCATCGTGGTCCGCGCGGCCCTGTGGCGCGATGCTTGGTCGACGAGGCAGCCTCTTGCCGTCGGTTCTCCCTTTGATGCAGGGGCGCTCGAAGCTCGTCGGGTTGACTTCTTGCGCGAGCGTGAAGTCCTGCCGGCGTCTGCGGGTGATCGCGGTTTCATTATGGCTCGGGCGGTTCCCGCTGGGCGTATGCTGACGTGGCGTGATATCACGCGTCGTCCCCTCGTTAAAAAAGGGGATGTTGTCGAGGTCTCCGCCTCAACCGGTCTTCTCGTGGTGACGATGAAAGCTCTGGCCATGGAAAGTGGCGCCCAGGGTGAAACTGTCACCGTTCGCAACCCTGAGTCGCACAAAAATTTCTCCGCAATTGTCGTCGATGAAAACCGTGTTAAAGTCCGCTTCTAATCATCATCGGTTCTCGCTAGCCAGCCGCGTGCTCGTCGCGTGTCTGCTGGGGAGCACGGTTCACGCCGACTCGCTGTGGCCGTTGTCCAGCGCAGGTTCACAGCGCAGCATGTTTGCCGACCGCAAAGCGGCGGCGGCTGGAGATATTGTTACAATCGTCGTGGCCGAATCGGCGATTGCGTCGAGCTCGCAGAGTAAGAAATCGTCGAGGGAATCCAGTCTGGAAGATACGATCGGAAAGTTTCTTTATACTGGTCTGGCTGGTCGTCGTGGGGAATTGCCCGGAATGAGTAGTGCCGGAAAATCGAGCTTCTCCGGTGGCGGAGACGTCAGCAACTCGCAGACGCTGAACGCGCGTGCGGCTGTTTTGGTGACGGATGTTTTGCCGAACGGAAACCTGATTATTCAGGGAGTCCGGGTCGTGACGTTCTCTGGGGAGACCCAGTATGTGGTGTTGCACGGTGTGGTGCGAGCGGACGATGTCGCTCGAGATAATAGTGTGCAATCAACCAATATCGCGGACGCGCGGGTAGAGTTTTACGCCGAGGGCGCGTTGACCGACGCTCAAAAGCGCGGGTGGCTCTCAAAAGTTTACGAAAAACTTCGGCCGTTTTAACCAGAGGTAATCTCACCATGAACCGGATTCATAAAATTTTGCTCACGCTCACGCTCGCACTGCTCGCGCCGTTAGCCCTTTCCGCCTCGCGGGTGAAGGATTTGGCGTTGGTGGAAGGTGGCCGTGATAATCAGCTGATCGGCTACGGGTTAGTCGTGGGGCTGGCTGGCGATGGTGACAGCAATGCGACGTCGACGCTGCGAGCGGTGGCAAATACGCTGCAGCGCTTTGGGATGACGCTTGAAGCGTCGGATATTAAGGCGAAGAACGTGGCCGCGGTGATGTTGACCTGTGAGATCGGCGCGTTTCTGAAGCCGGGTGCAAAGATCGATGTTAATGTAGCTTCGATGGGCGACGCGAAATCGCTCCAGGGCGGGGTGCTTCTGCAGAGCCCGCTGATGGGTGCGGACGGACGGGTTTATGCCGTGGCGCAGGGTCCGGTGGCGATTGGCGGTTTTCTTGGTGGGAGTGGTGGAGGTGGTGGGGCGACGATTCAGAAAAATCATCCGACGGTCGGTAACATCTCGAGCGGAGCGATCGTCGAGCGAGAAATCCCGGCGACCTTTGTCCGCGACAACACGGTGCGGCTGCTGCTGCACAATCCTGATTTTACCTCTGCCGCGCGGATGGCCGAGGCCATTAATGCGCTTTGGCCTTTGAGCACGACGCCGGTCGATGCCGCGACCCTGAGAGTCGTGCTGCCGCCGGCGTTTCAAGGGCGCGACGTCGCCTTCATTGCTGAACTTGGCCAGGTTGAGAGCGTTCCCGATACGCTCGCCCGCATTGTGATCAACGAGCGGACCGGAACAATCGTGGCCACATCTACGGTGCGTTTATCCTACGTCGCAATTGCCCACGGCTCGCTGACGATTACGGTGACGAATCAACAAGGGGTGAGCCAGCCGAGCGCGTTTAATAATTCTGGTCAGACGACGGCCGTGCAGAGCACTCAGACCGCGGTCAACGAGGGCAAGGGTAATTTAATCGTCTTCGCTGAACAGCCGACGATCGAGCGCCTCGCGGCCGCCTTAAATGCCTTGGGGGTTTCGACCCGCGAGATGATGGCCATTTTCCAAACCCTTAAACGCAGCGGCGCGCTCCAGGCTGAACTCGTCATCAATTGATTCATGAATATTGCTTCGATTACTAATCTGTCATCGTTGGGGTCCGTCGAAAAGTTGCAGGACCTGGCCGCTTCGAGGAGCGAGCCCGCTCACCGCAAGCCGCTGACGGGCGCCGCGCTGCGTAATGCTTCGGCGGGTGAGCAACGGGCCGCCGTCTCGCAGCAATTTGAAGCCATTCTTGTTCGGCAATTATTAAGTAAAACGATGACCTCGATGCTCGGATCGGAAAAATCCGGACCTTCGGCCAACGTCTATGGCGATATGCTGACGGATTCTTTCGCCCAACAACTCACCGCTGGACCGGGTCTTGGCCTGGGCCGGATGCTCGAGAAACAATTGACGCCGCGCGGGCTGGCGCCGAGTGGCGAGACAACCGCGGTCGGTGCCATTTCATCTTCTGATCGATCTTCATAAACTGTCCCTTATCAATGACTACAACTATCCACTGGGAAATGATTGCTGACTATCTACGCGAAGAACTCGCGGGTTATGGTGGCTTACTGCATTTCTTTGAAACGCAGCAACGCGCGATTTTTGATCGCGACGTCGATACCGTGTTGCAGCTTGTTGGCGAGATCGACCGGCACGGGGTAATTTTGGCCGAAGCGCGGACGCGCCGAGAAGAGTCCGTCGCGGCCTTCGCCACGGAAAATGACCGGCCTTCGAGCTCGTCGCTCCGCTCGCTTTTCCCGTGCGTCGAAGTGAACGCCCGCCCGCTGCTCGACGCTCTGATCAATGAAATTAACGCTCTCATCCTGAGAGTTCGTCGCATGAGCCGGCACAATCACGCGCTGTTGTTGCGGACGGTGGAGGTTCATCAGGAAACGTTGGCGAGGATTCGTCCCCAAGCTTTCAACCGGACCTATTCGGCCAGGGGGCGGGTTTCGGTCGGTACCGCGCGCGCCCCGGGCTCGCTCCAGATAGCCGGTTAATTAAATTTTTAGCGACAAACGAATCCCGATATGTCCGGACTCTTTTCCAGTCTTCACAACACCGTAAAAGCCATTAATGCGCAGGGGCGCGCATTGGAGATCGCGGGGAAGAATTTAGCCAACGTAAATAACGCGAACTATGCGCGGCAGCGCGTCGTGTTAGGCGACCGCGGCACAACGCTGACGGCTACGGGTGTGGAAAGCCTCGGTCTTGAGGCGCTCGGGGTCGAACAACTCCGCGACTCCTTGCTCGACCGGCAGGTCATGAGGGAGGTCTCTGTCCAAGCTGGACTCCAAGCCGAGCAAGCCGGTTACCAGCGCGCTCAAGCTGGACTTGGCCAGACGATCAGCACGGCCGGTGCGGCCGACAGCACGGGAGCCGGTGGCAATGGGCTGGGGGCTTCCCTCGATCGATTCTTTAACGCCTTCCAGACTTTTGCCGCTAGTCCGACCGATGTCGGCGGTCGCCAGTCGGTGCTGCAGGCGGTTGCGATGCTTTCTGATCGGTTTCAGCAGACGGACACTCGCCTCGCGCAGGTTCAGGATGATCTCGATGGACAGATCGCCAACGATGTCAGGTCGGCGAACACTTTACTCGGGACTATCGCGACATTGAACGGGCAGATTTGCCGTTTTGAGGTTAACGCTCCGGGTTCGGCCGTCGATTTGCGCGATCAACGGCAGGCGAAGATTGAGGAATTGGCGGCGAAGCTTCCCGTGGAGTTGCGGGATACCGCGGATGGCCAAGTTCAAATATCGGCGAAGGATGCGAACGGTGGTGATGTGATGCTGGTAGATCTAGCCGTGGCGACCGGCGCGGTGACTTTTGATGGTGCGCAGTTGAGCGCGGGTGCCCCAGCGACTCCGCTGATGGTCGCCGGGGGATCCATTAAGGGTGCCCTCACGGCGCGGGATGGCGGCGTCCAGACGTTGCGTGACCGGCTCGACACGCTTTCGAGCCAGCTCGTCACAGCGGTTAACGCGATCTACAATCCGACGGGCGCGAGCGGTAATTTCTTTAAAGATACGGGCCTCACGGCGGGTTCCATGAGCTTAGATCCGAGTGTCACGGTTGCCAATCTTCGGGCGAGCGATGGCGCGGCCGGGGCCAACACGATCGCTCTAGCGATCGCCCAACTTGCCTCTCGCCGGTTTTCAACCGCGGGAATCCCCGCCGATCCCATCGATGGTACCTTGGGGCAGTTTTATAGCGGAGCCGTCAGCGAACTCGGCCAGGCACTCGAAAGCGCCAACTCCCGGATTGATGATCAGGCGAGTATTGAGCGTCTCATTCGCTCGCAAAGGGATAATGTGAGTGGAGTTTCTTTGGACGAAGAGATGGCCGATCTCATGAAATTCCAGAGAGCTTTTCAGGCGTCTTCGCGGGTCTTCAGTGTCATCGATGAGTTGCTCGACGGGGTGGTCAACCGCTTGGGAACATGATGTCCGTGATCGTGAGATACGCCGCTCCCCTTTTTATCGGAAAGCAACTGCCCATGCATTCCCCTCCCGCCCCCGCCGGTCGTTCTGCGGCTCTCAGGTTCGCTACCAAGGCGAAGATTCGTTGGTGCTCCTTGTAAATTTTTAATCTCATGCGCCTCGCCACACATACTATTTCTGAAAATTTGGTGCGCCAGATTCAGCAACTCGGCGTCCAGCAGTCGAAATTGCAAACTGCGGTCGGTACGGGCCTGCGTATTTCCCAGCCGGAAGATGATCCGGCCGCGGTCGGCCGCGTCCTCAATCTGGAGAGCTCGCAGCGGCAAGTGACTCAGTTTAAAGCGAATGCGACCCGCGCGCTGAACCTCAGTCAGGCTTCCTATGCCGGATTGCAGGGGCTCAAGAAAGTTTCCGACCGAGCGACCGAGATTGGTACGCTCGGTGGAGGCACGCTGAGTTCGAGCGCGGCGCAGGCCTACGCTTTCGAAGTCAATCAGCTCATCGAGCAGGCGGTGCAAATTGGCAACAGTCGCTTGGGCGCCGATTATCTCTACGCGGGGACAGCGGTGAGTGCGCCCGCATTTGCGGCGACCCGCGACTCGGCCGGCCAAGTTACCGCGGTTGCCTATCAAGGTGATTCAGAGCGGGCGGCTTTGCCTCTCACCGAGAATGCGACGCTCGCGCCGACGACAGATGGCGTGACCAACGTGGGCATGCGTGATTTCATGAATCAGTTGGTGGCTCTTCGCGAAGCCCTCCGGGCTAACCAGCCCGCTGCCGTCGCGACGGCTCAGGGGCACCTCGTGGGTTCGGAAGACGCCCTTGTTTCCGCGATCGCTGAACAGGGCGGAGTGCAGGCGCGGATAGAAGCAGCGCAAGCGCAACTCGCGGACCGATCGCTGAGCCTGCAGTCGCTTGTTTCCAGTGAGATCGACACCGATTTGCCCACGGCGATTGTAAAACTCAGCCAGACGCAGACCGCTTACCAAGCCGCCCTCCAATCGGCGGCGAATATTATGAAAATTTCCCTCCTTGATTATATCCGCTAACGTGTACGCCTTATGAAAGTACTTCCCGCCATCTATCCGACTGATTTTGATACACCACCCGATAACGAGATTATTTTGCCGAATGGCATCATTGGCTTTGGGGCCTATAAGCGCGCCGAGCTTCTGTACATGCCTGATCATTTGCCGTTTCTCTGGATGAAGCTCTGCAATCTCGATACCGCGGATGTTCTGCATTTTATCGTGATCGAACCCGGTGGGATTGTATCTGGCTATGAGCCGGAACTTTTCGATGCCGATGCGGAGCAACTGGGTATCGTCACTGCCTCTGAAGTAATGGTGCTTAACGTCGTTACGCTGAAGCGCCGCGACCCGGTGGAAGCGACGGTCAATCTTATCGGACCGATCGTGGTCAATCGGCGAACCCGAATTGGTCGTCAACTGGTGGTCGCAAATTATTCTCGCTATAGCGAGCACCACGCGCTTATCGAGAACCCGCAGGTGATGCCCGTCGCTCGCTTAGCCTAATTTCGTTATGCTTGTACTTTCACGCAAAGTTAATGAGTCGATCATGATTGGCGACTCTATCGAGATCCGGATCTCTCGCATCGATGGAGATATCGTGAAGATCGGCATTCAGGCGCCCCGGGATATAGCGATCTTTCGCAAGGAAGTTCTCGTGGCCATCGCCGCCAGTAACCAGGCAGCGGCGGTGCACTCGCCGAAGCCTGGCGATTTACCGCCTATGCTGGGTAAGTTTGGTACCAAGTCTGTTGCAAAGGCAGCGACGAGTTCTGTCTAATTTAAAAAAACATTTTCTGTTCTCTATCCTTTTTCTCATGAGTGCTATTAACAGCCAGTCCTCTTTTATTGCAGCGTCCCGTCATTTAAATCCTAGCCAAGAGATTCTCGGTCGCTCGCTCGCGCGCCTTTCCGCCAGTGCCAAGAGCCTGGATACGGCGGGTGCCGTGGGGCTTGCGATGGAGGGAAAGATCGACGCGCAGGGTGAGCGAGTAAAGGCCGCGCTTGCGGATGTGCAAAACTCTGTTTCCATGATGCAGACCGCCGATGGCTTTATGGGCGGGATGGCGAAAGCGCTTTCGCGGATGGCTGAACTCGTAAACCTTGAGCAAGAAGCGACGGCGAGCCCGGAAGACGCGGCGATTGATGCACGTGAGTTTCGCGGCCTGCAGGAGCAACTTCGCGGGATCATCGGCGGGGCTAGGGAGGAAATTGGTGGTTCCGAGGCGGTCGCGGCATCGCCAGCTGTTTTTAACGGTCGGCCGTTATTCGGACTAAACGACGCGGGACGGCCCGGTGCTCAGGGGGCTTCTCTTGACCAGGAAAAAGGTGAGCCCGCCGCAAATCTTCGCACGGGGGGGATGCTCGAGACTTTCCGTCAAGATTCCGCCGGTGTTTTCACGTTGACGGTTGCGGATGCGGATGCGCTCCAGAAAATATCGAACGGGCGGCAGCATCTCGAGGCAGCGCGTGCCTCACTGGGAGCTGCGCGGTCCCAGCTCGAACTATCGTCAGCGACCCTCCAGGTGGAACATGCGAATCTAACCTCGGCGACCGCGCGGATCACTGACGTTGGCGCCGCCGATGAAGCGACGCAATTTGCTAAATTTAATATTCTCCTGCAGTCAGAAGCGGCGTTGCGAGCGCAAGCCAACCAAACGCCCCAGAGCGTGCTCAAGCTGCTCCAGGGGTGAAGTTGGTTAGTCCTCGGCGTCGGTCGGTCTTAGCCACTTGAAGGCGTGGGTGGCTCAATATTCGACTTTTCATGAACGCACATCCCCCACGAATTGATACCAGTGGGCCTTCATTTTCTAAGTCCGACAGGCGGCAGGGCGTCTCTGATCAGGCGGGGCTGTCTGTCTGGGTTTTTTTTGGTGGTCTCGAGGGGATTGACGGGGCATCTAAAGCGGGCGCGGGCGGCCCTCTGAATCAGACGAGGTGGGGCGGCTGGCAAGCGGTCGGTTGATTATGTCCCGCCAAGAGCCGGAAGGTTTCCCTTGGTGATCGCTGACTGGTGTGTACGTTTACCTTTTTCGACTTGGAAAAGACACACCGCACGGCGAGATCCTGAACCGCGAAATCCTTAGCTGGCGGCACTCAGCCGAGTGAAGGGGAAGGGGGGATCGGGCCTCTAATTTTTAAGGAGCGCGGCGCGCTGCGCGAAAGCAGATCGTGTGCAGGTGGCGCGGTGCCCGAGACCGGGAACTATGCACAAAAAAAGCCGATCGAAAACGATCGGCTTTGAGAGTGGTGGATCGAGAAGCGAGGGCGAGGGCCTTAAGCGGTGACGACGGAGACGCTGCGGTGTGCCTTGTCGTATTTGATCGTGCCGTCTTTCAAGGCGAAAAGAGTAAAATCGCGGCCGAGACCGACGTTCTTGCCTGGATGGAGTTTGGTCCCGCGCTGGCGAACGATGATGTTGCCCGCGATCGCGGACTGACCGCCAAACAATTTCACGCCCAACCGCTTCGACTGGCTGTCGCGGCCGTTCATTGTAGTGCTCTGACCTTTCTTGTGCGCCATGGTAGTGTTCTCTTTAAGCGTTAATCGTATTGATCTTGATGACGGAAAGCTCTTGGCGATGACCGCGTTTACGCTCCATGCCCTTGCGCTTTTTCTTTTTGAAAACGATCACCTTATCGCCGCGCTTGTTTTCCAAGATAGTGGCGGAAACCGAGGCGCCCGGGAGGGTGGGCTTGCCGACTTTATAGGATTCACCCTCACCAGCCGCCAAAACGTCCTTAATCTCGACGATGGAACCTTTTTCGGTGCCGGGATAACGGTTGACTATGAGAATGTCTCCCTCGGACACAGTGAACTGCTGGCCTTGGGTTTTGATGGTCGCTTTCATAAATAAAACTGCGGAATAAGCGGTTTGCTGGAAGTGAACGCAAGGATTTATTTGGAAATCATTGCGAGCGCTAGCGATGATGAGCGGTTTTTAGGGTATCGGTGGAAGGTTCCGGGGGGATTTTAGCCGTTGGACGATGCTGCGGCGCTGGCGCAAGAGTCGGGTGGCGGTTTTGGGCCAAGGCTCATGGCGAGCGCGGTTGAAGGAGAAGAGAGCGGCGTGTCGTGGGAACATTAGGCGGGTCGGGGAACTCGGCGATGCCGGCATGTCCGGCGTTGGCGGCGGCGAAGGGCAGGGCAGCGGCGACGGCCTCAGGGAAGGGCAGCGCTTGTATTATCCAGCCGTGGATGATGGCGGCCAGGAGGACATCGCCGGAGCCCGTCGCGGAAACTTCGGTGATGCGCGGTGGCGACATCGTTTCGGTGCGGCCACTGGATGTATCGCGCAGCCAAACGGTCTTGCTCCCATCGCTGACCACCCAGCGAGCGACTAGCGAAGGGAGGTTCCCTGCGAATTCGCCTCCCCATTCGCGAAATTCATCGGCGTTTATTTTAATGAGGGCGAGAGGGTGTTGCACGGCCCACGCGAGGGGCGGACCGTAGGTATCGGCGATGAGGATGCCGCGGTTTGCCCAGTGGGCGAGGGCCGCTCGGAGCGGATCAAACGCGGCTTGCGACCAACCGGGAAAACTCCCGCAAATCGCCAGCACTTGATTTGCGGGCTGTTCTTCTAAAAAGGTGGCACAGGCTTGTAATGCGACCGCGTCGGGTGGGATGTCTGGTCCGAGGAAAGTTGTCTCGGGGCAGGCGCCACTCGCGTCGCGGACGACGGTCCCAGTGCGGGTAGTTGTTGCGCTGGTAAAAAGAGAGTGGGCCAAGTGTTGTTGCTGGAGCCAGGCCGCGCAGGCCTGTCCGCTTGGGCCGCCGACGAAGCCGAGCGCGGTATTCGGTACGCCAAGGCGATTGAGCATTTTGGAGACGTTGATGCCTTTGCCGCCGACTTGAAAAATCTCGCTGGTAGCTCGCTGGGTGGCGCCGGCGGCCCAGCGGGGAAATTCTAAGGTGCGCTCCGCGAGAAGATTGCCAGTCAGGGTGAAAATATGGGGTGAGGCTGGCTTCATTCGGGTTGGGTCCGATACCCTGAAGATGGCTTCGGCTCGGTCGGGTTGAAGGGTGGGCGGTGCGCTCTGCGCGCGGCTTCCGCGAGCAGGAAGCACTGACCGATCCAGCCGCGCGCGGAGCGCACGGACCCCCTCGGAGACGCCGCAGAATTAGGGTGGAGACTCATGACGGAGGTAGGTGCGGATTGACCAATGGCCCGGGGCTTGCCCCGGGGATTTTTACTTTCTGGCAGACGGCGAGCGATAGAACACGTGATTGACGAGAAAACTGAGGCCGAAGATTCCGCTGAGGGTGCGGATGTTACGCATGGCGCCGACGACCATAGTGAGGGAGCTGGCGCGGGGTTCCTCCACTCTTAGGAGGAGCGCGCCGCCGATTAGGGCGAGGACCGGTTGGACGGCGAAGCAGACATGGTGGACCGCGAAACCATCCGGCCAGCGGGCGAGAGCCCACGTGAGGACGGCGCCGCCCATGATAGGCGCCGAGGCCGCCAAGAGGGACGTGATGGCGAGATGGATACCGAGGGCGAGATTCTTCGCTTTGAGGGGAATCAGACGGAGGAGCAGCGTGAATTGACCGAGAATGAAACCCGCGCCAGTGGCGCCGCCCCAGATCCACATACCGTAGAGGAGGGCGCGGTTTTCGGGTACAAGGAAGCACCAGAGGAAATTTTGGACCTGCCACAAAATCAGGGAAAACGTCATCACGGATTTATTGCCGTAGCGGTCGAGTAGGTGGCCCCAAGCGGGCAAGGAGAGGGCCCCGCTGAGGAGGGCGAGCGTGGCGAGAACACCGACGTCGAAGGCACCAAGCCCCAGTTGGTCGAACATGAAGACGTGGTAAAAGGGGCCGAAGCAATTGGCGGCGAAGGACCAAACGGCGCCGAAGGCGATGAAGACGATGAAGGAACGCGAGGCGAGGACGACGCGAAGTTGTTCCTGAAAAGGCAGGGGAACCGAGGGAGGGTGGGCGCGCAGACGGGCGGGAATGCTCCCGAGCCAACGCAGCGAGAAGATGCGCATGAGGACAGCGCCGGCGATGATGATTTGGAAAACGCGAATGGCGTAGTTCCAGTGGGCGAGGGACCAGCCGGCGACGAGAAGAAAAATGAGGGTGGAGATCTGGAGAGTGCCGTTGCGCCGACCGAAATACTTGCCGCGAATCCGGGCAGGCACCCAGTCTTGGATCCATGCATTCCAAGCGACCCCAGAGATGGCTCCAAGAAAACTGGTGATAAGGAACCAAGGAACCAGCCACTGACTGGCGATGGTGGGGCTGTGCGTGGGAATAAACGGGAGGGCCACGCCAAGGACGACCCAGGCGCCGAGGTGGAGGGTCGCGGCTCCCACGGCGATGATTTTGGCGGGGCGCCTGCGGCTGAGTGGGGCGGCGACGAATATCTGCAGGAAATTACCTACGAAGGGCAAGGCGCTGATCAAGCCGATGGTGGTTAATGGCAGTGAGAAGGCCCGCGCGACCAGCGACGTCATGAAAACATTTACCGGGAGAGACATCGTGACGATGGGCATCGCCATCACCCCCTCGGCCGTGCAAAGGCGGAGGGAGCGGAGAAGGTCGGCCTTATGCGTGCGGGCGATGTCGCGGGCAAAGTGGGTGTTCACACGAGTCTTTCGGATACGCTGAGATTTTAGTGGAATCGAGATCGCTCCGAAGCGGCGGGCCTAAAGAGGGGCGAGCGCGAAGTGCGGACGCTGACCAGCGAGTGCTTGCGCCGCAGCGTGCTTTACGGTTTCGACGGAAATCGTGGAGAGTTCGGCGCCGTTTTGGAGAACGTAAACGTGGGGAGCGGGTGGCGCCCACATGGAGGGAACGGTTGGGCCAAATAATAGAAGGCACGGAGTTCCGCAGGCGGCGGCGAGATGGCCGATGCCGGAGTCGTGCCCGATAAAAAGGCAGCTGTTCGCCAATTGAGCGATCACCTGTTCAAGGGGCAGATCGGCGAGTATGGGGCAACGCGGCGTCACGGCGTGGTGCCAAGCAGGGAACTCGGCTTCGCCGAGAAGGATCGCGGGGGCCGGGTCGAGCTGAGCGATGAGCGCAAGCCATTGGGCCATGGGCCAGTTTTTTTGAGCTGAACCGCTGCCGGGGTGGATAATGATCGGGCGAACTAAAGGCGAGCGTCCGCCGGTTGGTGGAATAGGGGCACTCGCGCTCGTTAAAGGGCTAAGCTTGAAAAAGGTTTCCGCAGGATTGATGCCGAGTGGACTCAAGGCGTGGTTGAAATGGGCGGCGGCCGGTGCGCGCTGGGGGAGGGCCGGGGCGCTGATGAATTGTTGGCCGAGCCGGCAGGGGAAATGTCGGCGCAAGGTGCCATCCGGATCTGGCCAGTAGTTGATGATCAGATCAAATTCCGCGAGCCAAGGTTGGAGCGGGCCGGCGGGCAAGCGCTCTTGAAAAAGACCGCTCCAGCGCGCTTCGTGCTGAGAATGGATGGAGTCAAGCAGTCCGCGGGGCCGGGCTAGTTTGGCCGCGGTCGCATTTCCTACTAACTCGATTCGCGCACTGGGCCAGTGGCGCCTCAGTGCGGCCAAGGCGGGCAAGGTGACGATGAAGTCACCCAAAGCGCCGCCCCTAAGGACGAGGATTTTTTGCATCGGGCGAAGCCGGTGAAGTGAGCGGGGCGACCGTGCGAGAGGTTGGGTTTGGGCGCGTGTACGACTCAAGCGTGGCGGTGCCCGTGCCGATTTTAAATTCGACTTCGAATTTGACGGGCAAGCGCTCAGGGTTTTGCGCGATCCACACCCGGACTGAGCTACCGCGTTTGAACATTCCTTTGGCGGGGGTTTTTTCCATGCGGGGTTCGAGCACGATCGTCGGGAAAGTTCCGAGTGAAGTTCTGACCTCCTCGTAACGTATCATGTAAATAGTGAGTTCGTAGAAATCATCATCGAAGAGGACGAGTGAGTCGCGTTTCTCGCCTGGTTTGAGGTCCCAGGACCGAGTTTGGAGCAGGCCCATGATGAGATCGGTGGGCTCGCCGGCGGGGATGGGGAGAAGTCGCGTTTGGGCGGGGGCCCGGCTGGAAAGGTACGTGGCCTGGCGGGTCGCGTAGTCAAAGTCGACGCGGTGTTCCGAGCGTTTTTCACGCTGCTGGCTATGTTCCGTGAGGGACCGCAGCGTACCTGTGGAAAGGTCGAAGACCGATTTCGCTTCTGCATCAAAAGGGAGGAGCAGGCGAGCGAGGCGGCGGGTCGCGGTGGTGGTGGTGACGACGAGTTCAGTTCGTGGGGCGGCGTTGGCCTGTTGCGCGGAAATTTTAATCTCACCGGCTCCGGGCACGATTGACCAAGAGACGCGATAGCCGAGGGATTCGCCATCGGCGAGGGGCAGTGCGCGGACGAGGGAGGACGCGCACGTGCTCGCGGCGAAGTAAAGGGCGAAAATGAGAGAGCCGCGTCTCATCAGCGACGCGCGGTCACGCTGGGCTTGGTGCCGACGCCGTAAAATCCGAGGCTTGCGGGTTGTGAGCGAGTCGAAAAAGGAGAGTGCAGATGCATGAAAATAAAGAATAGGAGAGTGCTTGCTGGCTTCAAACTTAACTTCGACCGGGCGCTGGCGCGGAGGAAACCGGCGAAGCGTTCGGGGCGGGCGGGGTCAGTGCGAACGCGCGGGAAGTGATTTAGCCAACGATGGCCGGTGTTGAGCCTTCGAGTGGGTCCAAGCGGTGGGCAGACGTCAGTCGGAGGCGCCCCGATGGCCAGAGAAGCCTGATGATAAGGAGCTCAAGCTGGGGCGCCATGGGCTATGAACTTGCCGAAGGTATCGGGGCTGAGCCCGGCGGAGGGGCGAAGAGATCGAGTTGATTGGTGTGGCCGAGGGCGAGTGCGTCGATGCCGCGTTGGCGCAAAGTGGCAGCAAACTCACGGGCGAAACCGTGCAAGGTCAGGACGCGCTTGGGTTGCACAAGCTCGACGAAACGAAGCAGGCTCGGGTAGTCCGCGTGATCGGAAAGAGGGAACGCGGCCGCCGCGCGGTAGCGATAAATGGCGCTAGGATCGAGGGCCCAGCCGGTGATGACCGCGGTGCGCACGGCCAGCACCCGGCTGAGTAACCCCTGAGAGTGCGGCGGGCAGATCACGATATGCCCGGCGACTTCCCGTGCATTGAACTCGCGGAAAGGAGGGAAGGTGACGCCCAGTTTTTCGTAGATCTGGGTGAGCCGCAGGGTCTCCGCCTGAAGCATGATGGGCAGCCCGGCCGGGGCGAGCGCGCGTAGGACCTCCTGGCTCTTGCCGAGGCTATAGCACAGGAGCGCTGGCGTGGCTCCCTCCGCGAGCGCCTGGCGGCAAAATGCGATTATTTGCGCGATGACCTCGCTCTCCGGTGGCATGACGTAGCGAGGCAGGGCAAACGTCGTTTCCATGATGAGGGTATCCGCTCGCGGCGTCGCGCAGGGCTCTGCCGCCAAGCCCGGGCGGAGCTTGAAATCACCCGTGTACAAGAGGGAACCGTAGTCGGGTGACTCGAGAAGAATCTGACTGGAGCCGAGAATATGACCGGCCGGATAGAGCGTGGCAGTGATGCCGAATTCGAGGTCGATGGGCCGGTTAAAAGGCACTTCGTTGACGATCCGTTTTCCGGGCAGGCGGGCGTGAAAGAAACGCGCGGTGCTCGGGGTGCAGAGAATTTCGGCGTGGCGTGCGATATGATCAGCGTGCGCGTGCGAAACGAAGGCACGGGAGACGCGGGACTGGGCGTCCAGCCACCAGCCGATTTGCGGGAGCTGAATGCCCTTTCGGAAAACGACCTCCCACGCCTTCGCCATCAGTGGGAAAGAACCATCCCGCCAATGAGGAGAGCGATCAGGCTAGCGGCGACGACCAGCCAATACCAAGGCACGCCAGAACGTCGCGGCCCCGGTGCGGGCGGGTCATCATCGGTATAAGCGGAATCGGGGAGATCGAGACCGTCATAAAGGGAATCGGGTGATTCCCGCCAACCGGTGCGCTCATCGGCTCCGCAGTCGGCGCATGCGAGGGCGGAACGTTTGAGGGTTGCGCCGCATTGGGCGCATTCGTCCGGGGGGATGCGAGAGGGGCGGTCAGACATGGGGCGCGGGAAGATATTTATGCTTCAGGAGGCGCCAGACGGTCACGACAAAGGCCGTTAGCGGGATGGCGAGTAGCATACCGAGAATGCCATCGAAGGCGGTGCCCCAAAAAAAGACCGCGACAATGATCATGAGCGGATGGAGCCCGGTACTCTTTCCGAGGATTCGTGGCGTTAGTACCCAGCTCTCGATGCACTGCACGAACCCGCTGACGGCAAGGACGAGACCGACGGTGGGCCAGCCGCCCCCAGGTTGAAAAAAAGCGAGCAGGAGCGCGAGGGTGAGTCCGAGGATCGTGCCGAGGTAGGGGACGATATTGAGCAGCCCGACGGCGAGGCCGAGGAAGAGTCCGAACGTTAGCCCGATGGCCGTGAACCCGAGTGCGAGTAAGCAGCCGACGATGAGGCCAATTAAAATCTGTCCGCGAAAAAAGGATTCGACGATTGCGACGAATTGATTGACGAGGAAGACGACGTCGGCGCGGACGTTCGGTCGTAAGAAGGGCAATGCTGGTTCGAGTGCCAGCGTGCGGCCGGCGGGGATGAGGAGAAAGAAGAAGGTGTAGACCGGGACGATCGCGAGGTGGGCGACGAAGGCGAAGCCGTTGAAAATGCCACCGAAGGCGGTCCGAAGGGAAGGCCCCGTGTGGGTGAGGAGCGTTTTTGTTTCGCTGGCGAAGCTTTCGGCGAGGGTACGGACGGCGGGATGATCCAAGTGTTTTTGTCCGAGCGCGATCCAAGCGGGATAGTTTTTTTCGAGCGCGCTGGTGGTGTTCGCCCACAGCTTGGGGAGGTAGGCGATGAAATCGAGGAGCTGAGCAACGAGCGACGGTGCAATCAGGAAAAGGAGCAGGCCGGCACTGAGGAGGAAGCCTCCGAGTAGAAGAATGACGGCTGAAAGACGAGACAACTGGAGTGTTTTTTCGAGGCGATCAATGGCGGGTCGGAGAATGAGAGCGATGACGCCGGCGACGGCGAGCGGCCAAATAACGTTCGCGAAAAAAACGACCAAGCGACCGACGACGACGGCGGCGGCGATCAGTAAGGTGAGCGATCCGAGTAAGGCGCCGAAGGTAGCGCTGGCGCCAAGCACGCGGCGTTGGCTGGCGCTGAATAGAGGGGAAGGCGAATCGGTGGGCACAGGTGGAGATGACAACAGGCAGCGAGGTGAGGCCAGACGTTTGTGCAAGGATGGGGAGGTGCTCGCTCCGAGTTGACTCTACGTGGTCAGCGGGTGGCGGCAGCGTTGTTAGGATGACGGCGCCAAAGCCACCGCGCCATTGCCGGCAAAAGGAAAATCGCGCCGATCATGTTAACGAGAAACATGAACGTGAGCAGCCAGCCCATATCGGCTTGGAATTTTAAATCGGAGAACACCCATGTGCTGACGCCGATGGCGAGAGTGAGGCCGGTGAAGACGACCGCGGCGCCGGCATCTTTGAGAGCGGCGAACATGGCGTCTTCAAATAACGCGCCGGCCTTGAGGGCGGTTTGGAGGCGGGCGAAGATGTAGATGCCGTAATCGACGCCGATGCCGACGCCGAGCGCGACCATCGGAAGAGTGGAGGTCTTTAAGCCGATGCCGAGAAAGACCATGAACGCGTAGGCGAGGTAATTGACGATGGCGAGGGGGACGACGATGCAGAGGGTGGCGCGAAGGGAGCGAAATGTAATGAGGCAGAGGATGATGACCGCACCAAAGATCCAGTAGAGAATGGGTTTTTCAGCGGCGCGAACCACCTCGTTGGTCGCGGCCATCACGCCGGCGGGGCCGCTCGCGAGGCGGAGCGTCGCCTTAGCGGAAGGATGGGTTGCGGCGAAATTTTCAATGGCGCTGGTGACGGCGCGCAACGTTTCCGCTTTGTGATCGGCGAGAAAAACCATGATGGGTAGCACGCTAGCATCGCCGTTAAGGTATCCGGAGGCGGTCTCGATCGGGGACGTGACTGCGGCGAGCGCTTGGGGATTGCGGGGTAAAATCCGCCACTTTAAGGAGCCCTCGTTGAAATAGGTGTTGTAAGTTCGGGCGAGGGTCGTGAGCGACATCACGGATTGCACGCCGGGTACGTTCCGGATCTCGCCTTCAAAGTCGTCCAGTAGCGTGACGACGTCATAGTCAACCGAGGCGTTTGGAACCGTTTCGACGATGACCGAAAGGACATCCGTGCTGATACTAAATTTTTCGGCGATGGTGGCGGTATCGCGGTTGTAGGGGGAGTCGGGACGCAGCTCTGGCCGGCCGGCCTGAGTGTCACCGATGAGGATTTTGCCCGCAGTGATTTCGCCCCAGAAGCCCAGGCCTAAGCTCACGAGAATAATGATCATGGAGGGCAGCGGCTTTAGGCCGTGGGCGAGTTGGCGCCAGAGCTGGTCGGTGCGAGCGCGCCGACCGGCGACCCACTGGCCGTAACTCGGTGGGAAACGCAGGTAAGAAAGGAAAATGGGCAACAGGAAAAAATTGGTGATGACGATGACGCTCACGCCAAGGCTGGCCGTAATGGCAAGTTCCTGGATCGTGGGAATTTTAATCACCAGCATAGTGACGAAGCCGACCGTGTCGGTCAGGAGCGCGACGATGCCGGGTGCGATCAGTTGCATAAAGGCGGCGCGGGCGGCGGTCGGACCGTCTTTTCCTTTGAAGACCTCGTTGCGAAATGTGCAGATTTTTTGCACACCATGGCTCACCCCGATCGCAAAAACGAGGAAGGGGACCAAAATAGAAAAGGGATCGATCCCGTAGCCCAAAATGGTCAAGGCGCCGAGCTGCCAGACGACGGCGACGAGTGAACAGAGGATGGGAGCGGCGGCCAGTTTCCAGCGACCAGCATAAATCCATACGAGCAAGGCGGTGATTCCGATCGAAATCGCAAAAAGAGTCAGGACGCCGCGGGCTCCGTCGCTGACATCGCCGATAAATTTGGCAAAACCCACGATATGGACTTTGATCGTGCTCTGGTTCGCGGACTCGACGCGTTGCCGAATCGCCTCCAGTGCGCTGGCGACTCGGCCATAGTCGATTTTATCCCCGGTGCGGGGATCCGCTTCGAGGAGCTGGCCGATCACAATGGCCGCGGTAAAATCGTTCGCGACCAATTGGCCGAGCCGGCCCGATTTGATGATATTCTCCCGGACAGTCGCAAAATTTGCCTCGGTCGGATTTGCGGGAAAGTCGGCTGGGATGACGTTGCCGGCGGAGAGCCCGTCATCGATGACCTCGAGATAGCGAACGTTTGGCGTGCGGATTGAGTAGACCTGGGCCCGATCGACGGACGGCAAACTGGAGACTTCGTCGGTGACTTTTTTCAGCTCAGCGAAGAAACGGGCGTTGAAGATATCGCCCGCTTCGGCGCGCAGGGCGACGATCACGCGGTTGGCGCCGCCGAACTGCCGCTCGTGTTTCAAATAGGTTCGGATGTAGGGATGATCGAGGGGGAGTGATTTATGGAAACTGGCATCGACGCGAACGTGCGCGGCGTACCAGCCCATGATCAGGGTCAACGCGGTGAAGACCGCGACCAGCGGAGTGCGGTGGCGAAACATCCACAGGGTAAAGCGCTCGAGTCGCGACATGGTGATGACCGGTTTACGGCTTGGGCAAAAGGGTGGCGCCGGCTTCGCCCAGAGCGAGCAAGGAGCCATCGGGCATCTCGACGAGCTTAGCGATTCCCCGAGTGGGCGAGGTTGCCCAAGAAGCGAAGGTCTTGCCCTCGTCGTGGCTGGTCAGCAGCGTGCCGGCGCTACCGGCGATGACGATGACGCGACTCTTCAGCTGAGTGGCTGTTGCGAGGAGACTGGGCTTGGGTGTGGCGATCGTTTGCCACGTGCCGCCGTCATCCGTTGACCGATACAGTCGACCACGTAATCCGTAGGCGAGGAGGGTGTGCTGCCCCAGTGGCAGAATGCCGTAAAACGAGCCCGCCGACGGCACGGTCAATGGGCTCCACCTTACGCCGGCGTCAGCGGAGCGAAGAAGTACACCCTGCTCGCCTGCGATATAAAGGGTCCCGGTCGGACCTCGGGTGAGGCGGTTGAAATGGCGATCGGCGTCGCCGATTTTCCGTTTAGTCCAAGTGAGCCCGCCGTCGTGGCTTTCGGCATAAAGCGCATCGGCGCCGACCGCGATGATCTGGTGCTTGTCCAAAGCCAGCACATCCAGAAATGAGGATTGGCGGTCGGCGCCTTGAAACTGGACGGCCCAAGTGAGGCCGGCGTCGGCCGAGTGGAGAATAAGCGCATCGTGGCCGACGGCCCAAGCGTGGGTGGAGGCGACTTCAGGTGGGACGCTGATGGCGGTGAGGGGCGCGCGCTGCGGTACAAGGGCCGCCTGCCACGTCTGGCCTCGATTTTTTGAGCGCAGGATCGTACCCCGCTCGCCGACGGCGACGATGAGCGTGGGCCCTTGGTGGCTGCCGTCGAGGAGAAGCATCCGCGGTAGGACGTCGGCTCCGTTTGCCTGAAAGCAGGGGACCGCGAGGCTCGCGCTGAGGGTAGTGGCGATCAGACTGAAGCGCCGCCACCAAGACAATCCCAGGAACGTTCGGTGGTGAGTAACGAATACCGCTGGCCCGGAGCGGATCGGATTTGGCCGAGCGCCCAGCGGGGTGAGGAGCAATGGCTCAGCGCACGCCATCGCGTCGCAGGGAGTCCGGTGTAAAATCGTCGGGCGATAACTTCGCGGCGAAGTTGTACATCTTGTTCTCGTTATCCAGTCCGCCGGCGAGATAGCGACCGTTCTGCAGATCGATGTGGACCTCGAGCGTGCTCCAAAAAGTGAGGGCATCGTAGTAGTTGATGCAATGAGCCTCGGAGACGCGCCACATCTGGCCGCGTCCATCGTAGTGATCGGCCGCGAGGATTTGCCACGAATCCTCGTCGATGTAAAAGGTGCGCCGGCTGTAGAGATGCGACGTACCGGACTTGAGTTTTCCTTCTACCACCCAGACGCGATGTAATTCATACCGGGTTAAGTCCTGATTAATGTGCAGCGGTTTCAGGATGTCGGCATGCTTGATTTTATTGCTGTGAAGCTTGTAGGCGTTGTAAGGGACGAGCATCTCCTTTTTGCCAACGAGCGTCCAATCATAGCGGTCGGGGGCTCCGTTAAACATGTCGAATTGGTCACTGGTGCGCTGGCCGTCGGCGGCGGTGCCGGGATTATCGTAGGCGACGTTAGGCGCGCGGGTCACGCGGCGGCGCCCAGCATTGTAAACCCAAGCCCGCCGCGGTTCTTTGACCTGATCGATGGTTTCCTGAGCAAGTAAGATGGTGCCGGCGAGACGGGCGGGAGCCACGACCTCCTGTTTGTAATAAATCAAGGTATTTTCTTTTTCCAAGACCGCTGAGGTCATGCCTGGAACCGCATAATTGAAGATAAAGGCGTCTTCGAACCGGACGAGTTGGTAGCCCCCGGTACGTTCGACGGCCGCTTGGTCGACCTGCCGGTTGGCGGCGACGCCCCGATAGCGAGTCAGGAAATTCCAAACGACCTCCAGTCCATTTTCTGGCATCGGAAAAGGCACCCCCAAGACGACCCCGCTGAAACCGTTGCCGCCCGCGACTAGTTTAGCGGTGGCGACATTTTGCCGAGTGGCGTCGTAAACGCGCTGAGGGTTGGAAGCACTCCGGCGGGAAGGATAGACGTTAAGTTTATAACTGGGGTAAGTCTTGAGTACGGCGAGGTGGCCCGCGGTGAGCTTGGCCACGTATTGGGCGGCATTGGCTGGGGTCACCGTGTAGAGCGGTGCGTCGGCGGCAAAGGGATCGGGATGGTGATCCCCGGGTTTGTAGGCTGCCGGAGGAGTTAAAATGCCACCGCTCCAAGCTGGGATGGTCCCGTCGGCGCTCGCTTTGGTCTCGGCACCGAGTGGGGTGAGGTCCTTGCCCAAGCGGCTGGCGTCCGCGGAGAAGAGGGAGGCGGTGGCGAAGGCGCCGAGCGGCACCAAGGGGATAAGCTGAGCGAAGGTTTTCATCGGGACGGTTTAGAATGAGTACTTGACCGTGGTGGAAATGAAGTCGCGGTCGTTGATGAGGTTGAATCGACCGGCGCCGAAGAAATTGACGTAGCGGGCCTCGAAGGACCATGCATTGCGGTAAGTGAACTCGACCGCGAGGTTGATGCTCTTGCGCCCGCGAATGTAGTTGCCGAGGGGCAGGGGGGTATTGCCGGAGACATCGTGCGTGAACGCGAGGGACGGCTGCATATTTACGTTCGGGAAAACGTTATTATAATCGAGGCGGGCGAGCATCTGGTAGCCCCAGGAAAATTTGTCGGCGAACGCGTCCAAGGGCGTGGGCGGGATGGTCGGGAAGGGGGTCGCGAGCATGGCACTTGGGGAACCGCTGCTGAAGGTGCCGGGGCCATCGTAACGCAGGACGTCTTTGCTGGGGAGATTGGCCCACACGCCACCGACCTCGCCGAGGAGCGTGAATTGCTGGGAGCCCAAGGTGGGGCCGAAGACTTTCGTGACAGTCGTCTGAGCGGTCCAAGCGTTGTGGCGTCGGTAGCCGGGGATTTCCGTATTATAACGGCCCAAGAAGTTACCGATTTGGTTGTTGGTCCCGAAGGCGGAGCCAGCGCCGTTGGTTAGCGAGGAGAGCGTCGCGTACAGCAGTTCAACGTCATCGACCTGCAGAGGAATATCTCGTTTGAGCGAGACCTCCCCCTGCCAAGAGATGCCGCTCTTGCCGAGTGAGGTGTTGAAGCTGGTGCCCAAAAGGTTGAGGCCTTCTGGGTACTCGGCGAAGTATCGACCGGTGGCTGCGGCGGTGAGCAGAGCGATTTTTGAAGCGCCGGAGGCAGCCGCGCCTGCGGAGGCATAAAAAGGCTGCAAGCTGGCGGGAAGGGCGGAGGGGGGGACGCCGGTGAGCACCGCGCCGATGAGGGTGCTCAGGGTGGCGGGGACATTGGCGGCGGGTATGCCTGAAGCGATTAAGGCCGGTGCGAGCGGGGCCGCGAGACTGGCGGCCGTGGCGAGTACTAGGGCGGTGCTGATCGGGCCGGTCGGCGTGCGCGCGCTCAAGAGGGGAGAGCGGCTGTGGTAGCGGGCGTAGTACAGGCCAAACTCGGTATTATTCAAATTGGGGGCGAGGATGCGGGTGGCCACGCCGTACTGGTTGAAATTGGAGCCCTCGCGATCTTTGTCGCGGTCGATGCCTCCGAGCGTTCCGCTGTCGCTAATGCTGCCAAAGCCCAGCCAGACCTTACGGCCGCCGCGGGTGGCAAAATCATTGGTGGAGAAATAGGTGCCGGCCGGTTCGAACTCATTGCGGCGGAATTCAAGCAGCCAGAACGGTTCAATAGTGACGTTTTTGGCGACGCCGATGGAGGCCTTGATCATGTTGACGGGCAGCAGCGCTTCTTTCAACTCAGCTCCGGGCACGCGTAGCTTGGCAAGATCGGCGGAGTTGACGATGTTGATCCCGTTCGGGATGAACGTGCTCTCGCCGAGGCTGAGCACTTGGCGGCCGATGCGCAGTTCAAAAGGCATCCCCGCCGCCAAGGTGAATTTGGCTCGGGCGTACATATCGAGGAACTCGGCGCCGCGCACGGTGCGATCCTCGGCTTGCTCTGAGAGCTTTGTCCGCAACGTGTCACCACTCTTGAGATCGTGAAACCAATAACCGCGAACGAGGGCCCCGAAGTTGCCGTATTTCAGCTGAAGATCGTGCGAACCCTTGATGAGTTGGGAGACCCAGCCCTTCTCGAAATTGAGATTACCGTCGTCGGTGTTCACGGAGCTGAGCAACCCCGGTTGGCCATAAAAGGAATTCGTCGAGCCGTAATTGCTGGGGCTCGGATTTTGCAGCCGATAGAGACCGCCGAATGATAGGGTTGAATCGAAGCTGCCCTTGAGTTCACCGGCGCTGAATTGCACGGCGCGGGCAGCGGGCGAGAAGAGCGCGCAACCCAGCGCGAGTGCGGCAGTGGTCGAATGAAGACGAGTGAGGATGGATGGTTTTGGGGAAACGTTCATAAGGGTTTTTGAGTGAAGGAACTCTCGTGGTGTCAGTGAGGAAATTGAGTTAAAGTCGCGTCGTCAAAGAAGAGGGATCGAAACGCTGGTGCGGCTTCCGAGCAAGTGCGAAGATGATTCGCGTGGGTTTGCGGACACTTTGCCTGGGCGGCGGGCCGGAAAGCTGCGACGGGGGCTAGAACGAGCTTTGACGCCGGCCAGATTTGCGCAACCTTCCGAGGTAAATCTATGCAGGCACCGACCCACATTCACGTTAAAGGCGCGCGTGAGCATAATCTAAAAAACCTCGAGCTGCGGATTCCGCGAGGCAAGCTGATTGTAGTGACGGGGCCCAGTGGTTCCGGCAAATCGTCGTTGGCTTTCGACACGATTTATGCGGAGGGCTACCGCAAATATATCGAGTCGCTGAGTGCGTCGGCGCGTCAGGTTTTGGATCAGCTCAAGCGGCCGGAGGTCGATTTTATTCACGGGCTTTCACCGGTGCTGGCGATTGAACAGCGCACCGGTTCCGGTGGCCCGCGCAGCACGATTGCGACGGCGACGGAAATCGCGGATTACGCGCAGTTGTTGTGGGCCTTGGTCGGCGAGCAAGTCTGCCCTCGCGATGGAGGGCGCGTGGTGCAGCGCTCGCTGGATGAAAATGTACGGCGGATCCTTGTGGAGTGCGCGGGGGAACGCGTCCTGCTCCTCGCGCCTTGCTTGCGGGCGAAGCCGAGCGTCGTGCGCGACGAGTTGCCGAGGCTCCGCCAGCGTGGATTTCAGCGCGTGCGGCTTGATGGTGAGATCAAGAGCTTGGACGATGTCAAACTGCTCCCGGCGGGTGGCGGCGTGAGGGAGATGACGCTCGAGATTGTGGTGGATCGGCTGGTCGCGAACCCCGACCAGCGCAGCCGGCTGGCGGATTCTTTGGAACTGGCTTTTCGAGAGGGACAGGACCGCGCGACGGTGCTCTCGCAGAAGACGGCGGACGCGCCCTGGCGGGAGTGGCCGTTGTCCCAGTCGTTGGCGTGCGAAATTTGTGGAGACGGGTTCGCGAAATTAGGGGCCCGGCATTTTTCTTTTTCGCACCGCGAAGGTGCGTGCCCAACGTGTGATGGGTTGGGGCGGACGTTGCGTTTCGTGCCGGAGTTGCTCGTGCCCGACCCGACTAAGAGTATCCGCGGCGGTGCGCTGAAGCCTTGGCGGATCGGCGGAAAAAATCTCATCATCAAGCATAACGCGCTGCTGAAACAATTGGCGGAACAGCTCCCCTTTGATCCGGACGTGCCGTGGGCAGACTTGCCGGCGGTGACGCGCGACGCAATTTTGTCAGGGGCTGGGGCGCGGCAATTTGCGTTCAAGCTGCGGCGGATGCGCGAGGCGAAGGCGACGACGTTTGAGGGGGTGATCGCTGATTTGCAGGAAAGTTTCCGGCACACCGATAGCGAAGGTTTCCGTGCCCGGCTCACCACGTTTATGGTGAGCGGCGAATGTGTCGAATGTCGCGGTTCGCGACTGAATGCGCGCAGCGGCCATGTGCGCGTTCGCTGGGGAGGGACCGCCCCCACGAATGGAGCCGTGCCAGCGTCGACGCTCACCTTTCCAGATTTCCTCGCGCTTGATATCGGTGCCGCGCATGCGATTGCCCGCGAATTGGTCGCGACCTACGGTGCCAATGAAGCTGTCCGGGAGGTCGTGACGGGCATTGCGCAACGTCTGGAATTTCTGCTCGAGACGGGCTTGGGCTATCTGACGCTGGCGCGTGACTACGGCACCTTATCTGGCGGCGAGGCGCAACGCGTGCGACTGGCGACCCAACTCGGCATGGGCTTGGTCGGGGTGATTTACGTGCTCGATGAACCAAGCATCGGGCTCCATCCGCACGATAATCAGAAGTTGCTCGACACGCTCTTAGCGCTGCGCGATCGCGGCAATACCGTCCTGGTCGTCGAGCACGATGAGGAGACGATGCGCATCGCGGATGAAATCATCGAATTGGGGCCGGAAGCGGGGACCGAGGGTGGTTCACTTTTATTTCAAGGCACCCCGGCCGCGTGCATGCAATTATCCGCCAAGGCTTCGCGGACCGGACCTTACCTCTCGCGACGAATGGGCGTGGTCAGGGAGGCCATGGACAAGGCGCCCGATGGGGCCTGGTTGACGATTCGTGAGGCCCGGGCGAACAACCTGCGCGCGATCGATGTGAAGTTTCCGATTGGCCTGCTCACGGTCGTGACCGGGGTCAGCGGTTCTGGGAAAAGTACGTTGGTGCTCGATATTCTTGCCGCGCAGGCCGCGCGTAAATTGAACGGGGCCAAGTCGATTCCCGGCCGGCACCGGCATATCGAGAATCTCGATTTTTTCGATAAACTGGTTCAAGTCGATCAGGAGCCGATTGGCCGGAGCCCGCGATCGAACCCCGCGAGTTATGTGGACTTGCTCCCGCTACTTCGTGATCTGTTTGCCCAGATCCCGCTCGCCAAGGTGCGCGGTTATAAACCCAGCCGTTTCTCCTTTAATGTCCGCGGCGGCCGGTGTGAGCGTTGTCAGGGGGACGGTGTCATCAAGCTCGACATGCAGTTTATGCCGGATGCCTATGCGCCTTGTCCGAGTTGTGCGGGGCGTCGCTTCAATCGAGAATCGCTCGAGATTCTTTTTCACGGAAAATCCATCGCGGACGTGCTCGATCTGACGGTGAGTGAGGCCATCAAAGTGTTTAAAAATATTCCGCGAGTGATGGACAAGTTGGCGACCCTAGAGGCGGTCGGGCTCGGTTATCTCACGCTTGGGCAATCTGCGACGACGCTTTCGGGCGGAGAAGCGCAACGCATCAAGCTGTCGCTTGAACTCAGCAAACGCCAGCAGGGTTCGACGCTTTATATTTTGGATGAACCGACGACCGGCCTGCACTGGAGCGATATTCAAAAGCTGATGGATTTGCTCTTCAAGCTGCGCGATGCGGGCAACACCGTCATCGTGATCGAGCATAATCTCGACGTGATCAATCTAGCGGACTGGTTGATTGATCTGGGCCCGGGTGGGGGGAGGGACGGTGGCGATTTGCTTTTTGCGGGTCCGCGGCGAGAGATTGAAATGGCGGCGGCCTCGCTCACGGGTGCGGCCTTGAAAAGATGGCGGACGCCGCTGGTGAAGTCTTGATCAGCCGCGGTTTTAGTCGTTGGAGCCGAGGGGATCAGGGCTCGCGCCGAGGCGATGATGATGCCTGGCGATTGGTGCGCGTTTTTCGGATTCGTCGGGTCTTGGCCCCGGCTGATTGAGCTCGCCGCGGGTGGACGGCTCCCCAATTTGGGAAAGCCAACGGTCGGCCTTCACCCTGACCGTGCGGCTCTGTCGATCCCCCGGAAATATGCCCTCTCGATTTCATCGGTTCTTAATCTGTTTTGGTTTTATGGCCTCAGTTCTAGCGCGGGCGAGTGCGGCGCCGCCATCCGCGATCACCGTGGGGACGCCGCTGGTCGCGCCGGCTTGGGCGAAACTGGAGCGTCAACTCTTGGCGGAGCAGGTGCCCGCGTGTCGTGAATTTTACGAAAAATATTTTGACGCACGTGGCTATCTGCAGTGCTTCGTGCGCTGGGGGGCCAACGATGGACCCGACGATGCCTTTGAAAATTTTAATGGTTGGCCGGAATTGCACGCCCTCGGCGCAGATGCGGAGATTTTACGTCTTTACACGGCTGGTCACGAAGGGCTTCTAAGGCAATACACGGCGGCGCGGACGATCGAGGTGCCGGTGGCGAGGGAAGGGATGTATCATCAGGAATTTATTGTGCAATCCGACTGGATGCATCACGGAGAAGGCTTGCAGTTGTTTCATCGTATGGGGCTTGGTCTTGGCCTCGGTGATGCGACCTACACAAAGCGCGCGCGACGGTTCGCGGGCCTCTATATGGGTGAAGAGCCGACTGCGCCCAATTATGATCCGGCCCTGAAGTTAATCCGGAGCATGCAGAATGGGAGCCGCGGGCCGATGTTGCGACCCGCGACCGCGCTCGATTGGGTCGGCGACTCTTTTGATGTGGGCAAGTTTGTGGCGCAGCACGGCGAGAGTACCTATGCGCAGTTCCTCGCGCATTACGTCGAGTACTCCGAGGTCGCGGGTGATCATTTCCTTAACCTCGGCGCGACGACTTTGCCGACAACTGCGTTCTTACTCACCCAGGAGCAAAAATATAAAGACTGGCTCGTCGGCTACATGGACGCGTGGCTCGAACGGATGAAGCGCAATGGCGGAATTATCCCGAGTTACGTGGATTACCGAGACGGCAAGGTCGGCGGAACCGAGGGGAAATGGTGGGCCAACGCCTACGGTTGGGGCTTTTCTCCGGTTAACCCCGTGAACGGTCGCCGCGAAAATCGGAACCGGATTCCGCGGGCGATCGTCGGGTTTGCCAACGCGACCTTATTGACCGGCGGGCAGAAATACGCCGATGCGTGGCGGGGGATGATGGATGCTGTGAATGGCAACGGGCGAACCACTGCCGGGCGCAAGGAATATCCGACGATGTACGGTGCAGAGGGCTGGTATGGTTGGCAGTCTAAACCGTGGAGTGTTGGGGCGAAGGAGTTGTGGTATTTGACGATGGAGGCCAAGGATGCCGACCGCGTTGGCGAGGATGATTGGATGGCCTATCTAAAAGGTGAAAATGGGAGTTTTCCTGAAGAGGCCCTGCGGCGGGATCTCGCCAGTGTACAGCGCAAGACCGCGGCCTTTCGGGCGGATCGGACACCGCCGGAACGGAGGCTCGCTGACAATATGTTGGGGAATAACCCGGCCGTGGTGACCGCGCTCACTCATCTTATGCAGGGAGCCTTGGTGCCCGGTCGCGACGGAGGAATTTTGCAGGCGCGTTTGCGTTATTTCGATCCGGAAAAGCGCCGCGCCGGCGTGCCCGCTGACGTGGCCGCGCTGATCTCGGAGTTAAGTGATCGGACGACCGTGGTCACGTTGGTCAACACGAGTAATCGGGTGGCGCGAACGGTCGTCGTGCAGGGCGGGGCCTTCGGGGAGCACCGAATCGAAACGGTCGCGCGCGACGGTCGGAGCGAGGCGATCAACGCGCGCAGTTTTTCGGTTCGCCTGGAACCTGGCTGCGGCGCGAAGTTGACGTTGACAATGAAGCGTTACGTGGAAGTGCCCACGCTCGCGCTCCCTTGGGAACGTTTGTAAGCACGTAATCGCGTTGGCGCTAGTCCCTGCCCGGCGGAGCGCGGATTGGCACCGACCGAGGCGCCCCTCCGCGGGGCGGGAGGGATTGCTCTCTGGCCCTGCGGTGTTTGGCGCAGCCCGGGCCTAACGCCATCACCGGCTAGTCTCTCCGTGAAGCCCCGACGTCCCCCCGTTGGCGGTTTGCCATGAACGAGGGGACCGCACGCTTTCGAGCGGTTCGCGTGTGGTCGCCTTCTGCGTCGCTGGGGGGCACGCGCATTTTCCGGGCCAATCGCGTAATGCAGGTGCTCGCCCACGCGCCTCGCCACGTGCAAATAATCAGGTTCCACGATCAACGCGTCAAAGTGGGCCGACTCCCGCTGTCGCTCACTTCAACGGATCCCCTTCTGCTCACATAAATTGACCCACCTTCAAAAAAGCTGCTCAGGTAATTGATTCTCGTTCATGCGCGTGAACGCTCTTTCCTCCCATGAAACAGCTTCTGTAAGTTGTTGGTGAGCATGGAAATCTGTTTCTTCCAGTCGGGGCCAAAACTTGTTTTGGTGGGGAGGCTCTCATGCAGCAGGGGCGACAAGAGTGTCGCCCATCCGACGGACCGGCGACATTCCTGTCGCCGATGGTGGGCATGGAAATCTGTTTCTTCCCGTCGGGGCCAAAACTTGTTTTGGTGGGGAGGCTCTCGTGCAGCAGGGGCGACAAGAGTGTCGCCCATCCGACGGACCGGCGGCACTCCTGTCGCCGATGGTGGGCATGGAAATCTGTTTCTTCCCGTCGGGGCCAAAACTTGTTTTAGTGGGGAGGCTCCCATGCAGCACGGGCGACAAGAGTGTCGCCCATCCGACGGACCGGCGACACTCCTGTCGCCGATGGTGGGCATGGAAATCCGTTTCTTCCCGTCGGGGCCAAAACTTGTTTTAGTGGGGAGGCTCCCATACACCAGGGGCAACAAGAGTGTCGCCCATCCGACGGACCGGCGACACTCCTGTCGCCGATGGTGGGCATGGAAATCTGTTTCTTCCCGTCGGGGCCAAAACTTGTTTTAGTGGGGAGGCTCCCCTGCACCAGGGGCAACAAGAGTGTCGCCCATCCGACGGACCGGCGACACTCCTGTCGCCGATGGTGGGCATGGAAATCTGTTTCTTCCCGTCGGTGCCAAAACTTGTTTTGGTGGGTGCGCTCCCAGGAAGCCAGCCGCCGCGACCAGCAACCGCTCCGGGGCCGGTCGTTCCGTCTTTTGACCGCCCACGAAAATCTTGACACCCACCATCTCCCCGGCCTTCTTCCCCCTCTCTTTATGACCCACAACCGCCACTCGATTTCTGCGATTAAATGCCACGCCGCCGTGGTCGTCGCGGCGGTTGCGATTATCGTCGTCGTCGTTACCGACGCGCCGAGAGGGTTCTAAACGTCCCAAAGACTTTGCCCCTCCGGTGCCACACCGGAGGGGCTTTTTTTTGCCTCTCGGGCGGAGACACCGGGCGGGGCTTCACCGCCCATGAAAATAACGACTACCCGCCCAGCTCCCGTCACAACCACTCCCGCCGAGGGCGCGCCCCGCGTCCACCCCGCCGCCCGCGTGCACGACGTGCGGGGGCCTCGCCGGCCCACCCCCACCACTCCCATCACTCACGACTTCCTCGTGCCCAATCCACGCCCCGATCTCGTCTTCGATGCCCACACGCTCCGCATGATCGCAACCCGCTAGCCACCGCCAGGCCCGCCCCCAAATATCAAAACGCACCCAGCGCTAAAATCCATCTCGTCAATGCGCCCCTCGGTAGGATTGCTCGCCGGCGCGCACGGTGAAGGGCAGGCGATTTTCTTTCGGCGGCAACGGGCACGTCGAAAATGCCGTGAACGCACACGGCGGATTTTCCATGCGATTAAAATCCAAAATAATCGTCGTCGCCCCTTCCTTCGGCCACTCTGCATAAAGAAAACGTCCGCCCCCGTAGGTCTCCTTTCCGTTCGTCTCATCCGCCACCACAAAAAAAAGCGGCACGTCGCGACCTTCGTCGATCGCGAGCAACTCCACCAGCCGTCCTTCATGCGTAAACACCGCCTTGCCCGGCACCAGCTCCATCTCTGTTTGACCGAGCATATTCTTGATCGGCATTAAGCGCGATTTTTCAAACGGCTGCCAGCGCGCCTCCCGCCGCCACGTCGGATCCGTTGCAAAATAATCCAATCCTACAAACCGCGCCCGACTCTCCGCCGCGCGATCTTTTACCCGCAGCGCCTTTTTCCCACCGCGATCAACGACGAAAAATGTCAGGCTCCCCGTCGTCACCAGAGTCGGTTTCTTCGGCTCGGCCCATTTGAGCTCCGCAGCCCCCACCACGCCACCATCCACTCGGACGTCCGTGCCGGCCGCACACACCAAGGAGACCTTGCCGCCCGCCGCCACCTGAATCGTCCCCACCCGCGCCGGGGACTTCGCCAGTACGATGTCGTTGTCCGCCGCGCTGCCCACGGTATTGTCCCCTTCCTTCATAAAATGGAGCCCCACCAAGGTGAGCCAGCCATCCTCCGCCGTTAGCTCCGCCACCCGCCGCTGCTGCCACCGCGCAATTTCCTCCCTGAGCACGTCCCCGCGATCCGCGGCCCACCCACTCCCCGCTACCATCATCGTCAGTAGCCACCGCACCGCTAAACAAAAACGAGCTTCCATATCGTAACTTTGACGGAAGCCACCCGCCAAAGCAAGAACGCCACCTTCCGTCCACCGCGTTCACCAGCGACCCAAGCCGCCCCTCCGTCTCCATTCGCGACCATCCGCCACCCTGCGGTGCCGGTGACGCCAAGCCGCCCGCTTCCCACCCAACCAGCGCGGCCCCATCGCCGCCCAAAATGTCCACTCATCACCGAGCCCACTGCGCCAAGGAGCCCCGCCGCCGCTCCGCGAACTTCGCCTTCAACTCACCACCGCGCCCACCACCGCGCCCACCACCGCCACGTAGCGCCCAATAATTCCATCAAAACTGCCATTTGTAAAAAACACCACCACCCGCGCTTTCCCCGCCACCGGCATCGCGGTGTTCGCCACCAACTTCTCCAAGAGCGCCCCATTCGAAAGCGCGAAGTGCGCGCCGACCCCTTGCTCAACCAACGCCTGCGCCACCCGCTCCGGATCAAAACGTTCGTCCACCTCGAGTTTCTCCGGCCGGTTGACCGCACCGAGATAAACCTCATCCGCCTGCGCCAACGCACCCGTAAAACCCGCCTGCATCGCCCGCGTCCGCGCCGTATTACTCCGCGGCTCAAACACCGCCGTCAACGTGGCGCCAGGGTACCGCGCCCGTAACGAATCCAGCGTCGCCGCCAGCGCCGTCGGGTGGTGCCCAAAATCTTCCACCACCGTGAACCACGCCGTGTTTAACAGAATTTCCTGACGCCGTTTCACGCCACGAAAATGCGTCAAGGGCGCCAACGACAGCGTCGTCGGATTATTCTCATCAAACCCGAGCCCCGCCGCCACCGCCGCCATCGCGGCATTGCGCGCATTAAACAAACCCGGCAGCGACCAGCGCACCTCGCCCCAACGTCGCCCCCCCCACCACAGCTGAAACCAAGCCCCCGCCACACTTTCTCCAAAATCGATAATCCGCACGTCGTTGCCCTCTCCCGTCCCGACGCGCACCACACGAGTCCACGGCATCTCCCCCAACTCACCCAGCGCCGCATCATCTCCATTTAAAACCACATAGCCATTGCGCGGCACGATCCTCACCAGATGCCTGAAAGTCCGCTGCACGTCCCACAGATCGCGAAAAATATCCGCATGATCAAACTCCAGATTATTCAGGACGGCAATGTGCGGGGCATAATGAATAAATTTACTCCGCTTGTCGAAAAACGCGCTGTCATACTCGTCTCCCTCAATCACAAAGGGACCTCCCCATGCCCCCAGATGCGCCCCCATCGGGGGATCTTGCGGCACACCCCCAATCAAAAACCCCGGATCACGCCCCGCCGCTCGCAGCAAAAATGCCGTCAACGCGGTCGTCGTGGTTTTTCCATGCGTTCCGCAAATCACCAGATTCCGCCGCCGCTTTAACACGGCTTCATGCAAAAACGCGGGCAGCGAAACAAAGGGCAGCGCGCGCGACTCCAGCAGCCACTCCACCTCAGGATTGCCCCGCGACATCGCGTTGCCCACCACCACCAGGTCCGGCGCCAGCCGCGCCAACCGCACCGCCTCATAACCTTCGTACACTTCAATCGCCGCCGCCGCCAGCACCGTACTCATCGGCGGATAGACGCCCGTGTCCGCCCCGAGCACCTCATGCCCAGCCGCTCGCGCCAACAACGCCGCGTTGCCCATTGCCGTCCCACCCACGCCCATAAAGTAAATTTTCATCCCTCGAGACCCGCTATCGTGCCGGGCCAAGCGCCGTCGGCGAGCGCGGAATGCTCCCCCCAGCCGCGCGCTTCCCTCTTTCTGGCGGGCCATCGGCCGACGCCTCCTCCAAATACCGGCGCATCCCACCCGACGGCACCGTCCGCGCACTCACCCGCCAGGCCCCAATCGCACCTCGGCGCCCGCCTCTCATGCCACCTTGTCACCCGCCCCACCCCATCCGCTTTTACCCCAAATCTAGTTTCGTTTCAAATAGCCAGCAGTAACGGAGATTTTAGTCTCGCGCCTCATTCATTCAAAGTGTTTCCAATTTCTTTCTCGTTCGTCTTCGCCCCAGTTCCATGGCTTCCCACCCCCCTAAATTTAGGCCGATTGCCTTCGTTGCCCGCAGTCTGCTCACCCTCGCTATTTTCGCCGGCATCGGTTGGGGCGGTCGCGCCCTCTGGCTAAAATTCGGCCGCGGCCTTTTCGGCACCCAACGGGAATCCAAAATCCCCACCACCCGGGTCAAGCCGGCCAACATCTCCGAGGAAATCATCGCCGTCGGGCGACTCCGCGCCGTTTTCTCCACCGAGCTGCGCGCTGAAATCAGCGGACGGATCACAAAAATTTCCGTCAAAGACGGCGAAACCATCAAACGCGCTCAGGAGATTCTCAAACTCGATCAGCAAGACATTCTCACTCAGTTGCAGGAATCCGAGCGGAATATTGAGGCTTCCAAGTTAAAAATGGGCCGCGCCAAGCGTGAATTTGAGCGGCAAACGAATTTAAAACAAAATGGTCTGGTTACCCTGAAAGATTTCGAAGAAACGCGAACCCTCCTTTCCCTGGCTGAAAATGAGGCCGCCGTTTACGATGCCCGCGCCGCTAATCTTCGCGACAAACTTTCCAAGACCATCATCACCGCCGCCCACGACGGCACCCTCCTACTCCGCGATCTCACCGAGGGCCAGCTCGTCACCAGCGCCGCCTCCACCAGCGGCGGGACCTTGCTCGGTGAGGTCGCCGACCTTTCCGCCTTGATGGTTAGGACGAACATCAACGAAATCGACGTCGCGCGTCTCAAGGTCGGCGACGTCGCCCGCGTCCGCGTTGATTCACTCAGAAATATGATGCTCAACGGCGAAATCAAACGCATCGCCACCGTCGCCAGCGAATCGACCATCGATCGCACCCGCGTCTTCCCAGTCGACGTGGTCCTCGATGAGACCGATCCGCGCCTGCGCCCCGGCATGTCTGCCACCGTCATGTTCACACTCTCCCACGTCGAAAATGTCACCGCCGTGCCGCTCTCCGCCGTCTTCGCCAACGCCGACTCCGTCCGTTACGTCTTTGTCCGCAAAAACGAGGGCTTCGAAGTCCGCGGCATCGATATCGGTATCGCGGATACGCGCCGCGTCCAAATCATCTCAGGTTTAGTGCTCGAGGAGGAGATCGCCGTGATGCGCCCAATCGAGTTCACCGGCGAGATTCCCATCGCCAAACCCGCCCTGCCACCGAAGGCCCGCGGCTCCCGTTTCAACAAACTCTAAGTCCGGCAATGCGCTTGCTCTTGATGGGGATCACCAGTGGCTGGGGCGAGGTTCTCGGCCACAAACTGCGCTCGTTCCTCACTCTCTTCGGTATCGTCCTCGGCGCCGCCGCACTCGTCGGTATGCTCGGGGTCGTGAAGGGGCTCCTCCGCGGCTGGGAAAACATGATCTACGAAACCGGTGGGATCGAACGGATCATCGTCCACTCCCGGCGGCCACCCGAAACCCAGCGTGAAATTGCCCAGCTTTCCCCCGGCCGCACCCTCAATGACGTCGATGCCATCATCGCCGCCGTTCCCCTCGCCGAACGCGTCACCGCCGAGGTCACCATTCCAGGCGGCGCCCGCCTCGCCTACCAAGGTCGCGCCACCGGGCTCAACGTTCGGGGCATCATGCCGGCCACTTTTATCATGGATCGCTTCGATGTCTCCATGGGCCGCACCATCGGCGAACTCGATCTCGAACTCCAGATGCAGGTCGTCGTACTCGGCGTCGCCGTCGTCGATCAACTTTTCCCGCGCGGCACCGACGCACTCGACCGCGTCATCACCATCAACGGCCAACCGTTTACCGTGATCGGCATCCTTCAAGAATACCAAAACTCCCTCGGCAGCGGTTCCAGCGTCAAAAATTCCGCCGTGTTCATTCCCCTTACTACCCTCCAAACGTTGTACCGCATCGATGAAAACGTCGATACCCTCAATGTGAAGGTCGCCGATATCGCCGATCTTCCCGTCGCGATCGAACAGATGACCAACGTGCTTACCCATACCCACCGCGGCATTCAAGATGTCTGGTTCGAAACCCGCGAGGAATTGCTCAAGCGCTTCGTGGAGACCCGCCGCAGCTATGTCGTCTCACTCGGTGGCGTCGCCGTCATCGGTCTCATCGTCGGCGGTATCGGTATCATGAATGTCATGCTCGCTTCCATCAGCGAACGCGTCCGCGAAATCGGCGTTCGCCGCGCCCTCGGCGCCAAACGTACCGATATCCTCGTCCAGATCCTCGCCGAATCACTCACCCTCGCCGGCGCCGGCGGGATCATCGGAATGTTCGCCAGTATCGGTCTCATCAAAATCCTCCAGAGCATCGTCGTCCCCGCCAACCGCCCTGAACTCTCCCCCGCCGCCCTCATCATCGGCATTGCCTTCAGCGGTGCCGTCGGCGTCCTCGCCGGGCTTTACCCCGCCATCCGCGCTTCTCGCCTCAGCCCCGTCGAGGCTTTGCGCTCAGATTGATCCCCCACCCAGCCCCCTCATCCAGCCTTCACGAGAGGTTCACCGGGTCGACGTCGAGCACCTGCGTCAGATCATCCGGCCACGCAAACTCCGCCCGCAGCCGCATCAGTTGTGGCACCACCTTCGTCACCGCGTGCGTAAAATACCACAGCTGCCAGCGGTACTCATCCTTGATCTTCTCGATCGGCGAGGCCGAGGGGCCTCGCAGTTCAACCTGATCCCCCAGCGTCTTCTCCACCAGCTTCGCCCACTGCTCCGCAAAAAATTGCAACTTCTCCGGGTTCGGCCCCCGAAATAGGTGGTGAATCAAATGCCGGTATGGCGGGTAACGAAACTCGCGCCGTATCTTGAGCTCGGCCGCCGCAAAGCCCGCAAAATCCGCGTGCCGGGAAAATTGAATCGCCTCCGCCTGCGGTGTGAAGGTCTGCACCATCACTTCCCCTGCCCGATCGCCTCGCCCCGCCCGGCCCGCCACTTGCACCAATAATTGAAACGTCCGCTCGTTCGCGCGAAAATCGGGCACATGCATCGAGATGTCCGCATCAATCAGGCCCACCAGCGTCACATTCGGAAAATCCAAGCCTTTGCCGATCATCTGCGTGCCCACCAGCACGTCGATCTTGCCCGCGCGGAAAGCCGCGAGCACCTCGCGAAAGCGGTTCTTCTTCGACATCGTATCCGTATCCATCCGTTCAATCCGGGCACGCGGGACCATCCGCCGCACCGTTTCTTCCACCCGTTGGGTGCCCAGCCCCCGCCAGCGAATATCGGGGGCACCGCATTGGGGGCACCGCGCCGGCGCCGCCCGCGCGTCACCGCAGAGATGACACCTGAGCTGCTCATCCGCCCGATGATAGGTCATCGTAATGCTGCAGTGGTTACAGCCTTCCGCGTGCCCACACTTCGTGCAGAGCATCGAGGAAGAATATCCGCGCCGGTTAATAAACAAGATCGTCTGCTCCCGGCGCTCCAAACGGTCTTGCATCGCACGTACCAATTTACCCGAAAGCACCGGTAACGTCCGCTGCTTCATCGCTTCAATCCGCATATCAACCACGTCGATAAAGGGTAACTGGCGCGCGTCCACCCGCTGGGTGAGCTGCAACAATTTGTACTTGCCCGACTCAACGTTCGTGAAGCTCTCCAACGAGGGTGTCGCTGAACCCAACAAACACACCGCCCCACTCAGTTTCCCCCGCATCACCGCCACGTCCCGACCATGATACCGCGGCGTCTCATCCTGCTTGTACGCCGGCTCATGCTCTTCATCCACCACGATCAATTTCAAATTTTTTACCGGCGCAAAAATCGCCGAGCGCGCCCCCACCACCACCCGCGCTTCTCCCGTCGCCAACGCCAACCAGCCATCCAACCGCTCCCCTTCACTCAAATGACTGTGCCAGACCACGCAGCGTTGCCCTTGCGCAATCGCCTCCAGACGAGAACGCAAACGCGCCACCGTCTGCGGTGTCAACGCCACCTCCGGCACCAGCATCACCACCCCTCCTCCCGCCTTCAGCGTCTCATCAATCGTCCGCAGGTACACCTCCGTCTTACCCGATCCCGTGATGCCATGGAGCAACGATACCTCAAACTTGCCCGCCGCCACACTCGCCGTTAGCGCCGTCACCACCGTCTGCTGCTCCTCGTTCAAACGGTGCGGTAACGCCGCCACCAACTCCCCCTCCGCGTGGTCATCCGCATACGCAATCCGCTCAATGCGCCGCGTCTCTTCCCGCACCACTCCACGCTTCACCAACGCATTCACCACCGCGCCCGTCAAACCCAGTCGATCAAGGACCAGCGACTTCGCCGTCGGTCGGAACTGCTGCTCCAAAAACCGGTAAAGCTTCCCTTGCTGCGGTGCCCGCGTCGCCAAGACCGCCAACTCCTCCACCGAGAGCTTCTGGGCAATCGCCAACAGCTTCTCCTGCTTTAGCCCCGCCCCACGCCGCACCGCCGCCGGAATCATCGTCTCAATGATGCACTCTAAACCGCACGCATAATAACGCGCCATCCACCGCGCGAGCCCCAGCAGATCCGGGGGCAGGGCCGGAAACGGATACACCACCTGCGCCAGCAACTTTAACCGGTCGATCGGAAAATCCTGCGGCGCGCCAATCTCACCCACTATCCCCAACTTGAGCATGTTCACAATCGGCACGCGTACCAACGAGCCCACGCCTACTTCCGCGCACATCCCTTCCGGCACACGATAATGCAGCACCTTGTCAAAACCAGCGAGCGGATGGACCCCAACAATCATGCCCCACTTTGCGCGGGCCTTTTCCCCACCCGCAATCTTCCGTTTGCTGAAAAAATTTACCGCCCCCCCGCACGCAGACCTTCTGCCACCCGCCGGCCGCACGATCCATTTGACAGCCCCACCGCCACCAACGGACAGTCCTCCCGTGAGCATTACCGCCGCCCGAGAAAAATTCCGCAGCTTCCTTTTAAAAAGACGCCTGCGCGCCACCACCCAACGGTTGGCCATCTTCGACGCCGCCTTCCCTCAAAGCGACCACTTCACCGCAGAAGAACTTCTCGAGCACGCGCGAAAAATTGACGACTCCGTCTCCCGCGCCACCGTCTACCGCACCCTGCCCATCCTCACCGCCAGCTCCCAACTCCGCGAAGTCGATATCGGCTCTGGTGAGAAGTTCTACCACGCCAACCGCGAGGGCGATAGCACCCAAATCGCCCAGGTCGTGTGCGGGGATTGCGCTAAAATTTTCGAAATTAGCGCCCCTTTCATGTCTTGGTACGGCAGCACCGTCTCTTCCAAACTCGGCCTCACCCCTGTCAACCAGCGCCTTCAGGTCAGCGCCCGCTGTAACTCTTTTCACCAAACCGGCACGTGCGCGCGGCGCGAATAATTCCTGCCCGCCTTCTCTGACCATGTCCCAAAAAAATCCCCGCGATCCCACCTTCGAAATCGGCTTCTTCGAGTCCGTCCTTCGCCGGCAGCCCGATTACGCGATGACCGTCGAAATTTTAGGGGGCCTCTACACTCGGCACGGGCGCATCGCCGATGGCCTCAAAATGGACCGTCGCTTAGTTCGGCTCCAACCCCAAAACCCCACCGCCCACTACAATCTCGCTTGCAGCCTCGCTCTTTCCAAACGCCCACCTGCTGCCATCAAGGCCCTGCAAACCGCCGTCTCTTTCGGCTATGACGATCTCGAGTGGCTCCAGCAGGACCCCGACTTGGAAGCGATCCGCCAACATCCGAAATTCCTGTCGCTCATCCAGCAGCTCACCCCGCAAAGCTAGGCTCCACCCCTTCGCGCCCTCGACTATTTAACGCCAAAAAGCTGCTGCAACACCGGCTCAAGATCCTTCCCCGCCGTCCACCCACCTCGGCGCTCCACCGCCAAGCGCTTGCTCCGTTCCCGCCGCGCCACCGCCGCGTTCACCTCGATAATTCGAGGCAAACCCGCCGGTAACTCAGCGACTTCGCTCCCCGCCAGCGGCGTCCAAGCGAACGGCAGCCCCGTCCAATTAAACAGAATCTCCCAGCCCGCCACCGGGCCAAACGGGAGCGGCTTCGTGAGCAGCGCGGGGTATCGCACCACAAAATCCGGTATCCGGTAGGTCGCGACCCGCACCCGCACCGCCATTTCCATCTTCGTAAAAAAATCGCGCGCCGTCACCAAGCGCCCCGCCCGCCAATCATTAAAAAACGCCAGAGGATCTACCCCGATCAAGTTCAGCCCGTTCCACATACCATGGTCGTTGCGCCCACCCAGCCGCCGCGCTTGATACCATCCCTCAAGATTCTGCGTCACGGCCAACCCGATCTCAAAGTGCAGATGCGCTCGCTCCGCCGGTATCATATATCCCCCCGAACTGTGACCCATCAGTCCTAAAACCGCGCCCAACTCGACGTTCTCGCCCACCCGTATCCCCGGCGTGATTCGCGCCAAATGCGCATAGAGCGTGTACACCGCCGGAGTCATCGTCGGATGCTCCAAAACCACATACCGCCCATAGCCACTATCGCCCGCCGCCGTATTAACGTGACGCACCACCCCCGCCATCGCCGCCCGCACCGTATCCGTCGCCTCACCTTTCCGATCCCGCCCCGCCGCCTTGATGTCAAGGCCTTCGTGGAAATGCCCGCCACCACTCCGCACACCGCCAAATCCTCCCGAGGCCGGGTCGCCCGAGCCAGCGTGCTGCAGCCATTGCCCACTCGGTTTTCCTTCCGCCCAAGCCGTCCCCGAGGTCGGCCACCCCAGCGGGAAACGCTCCGCCGCGACCCCACCCGTCACCAGCCCACCAACTGCCAGAACTATTGAAATAATCCGGTAGACCACGCGCTTTATCCTCCCTTGCGGACAATTTCCTTCTGCACCGCCACCGACGTCTTCTTTAAATCATGCACGAGCTTCGGCAGTTCATCTTCGGCCACTTCCGCAAAGACAAAGACCACGCCATTCGTAATCACTCCATCGATCCGGCGCGCGCCCAACGGCCGATCGTTCACGACCAAGACGAGACGCCGCCCTTGGTGCGTGACCGTCATCCGATAAAAATCCCGCGTCGCCGTCGGCGTCAGCTGAAAGAATAGACACTTGCCCAATTCCACCTGCACCAGCTCGACGTTCGTAATATCCCCTTCCGTCAAAACCGGCTTCGAGTTCACCGTCACGTTCACCCCGCTTTGCGGCAGAGTCGTCGGCGTACCGTCACCACTCGCCGCCTCCAGAAAAAATCGCGCCCGCATCGGCGTGTAGTCGCGCGGCACTTCCGCCGTCTTGCAGCCCCCCAGCCATCCCAACATTCCCATCATCAGGCCCGCGATCAATCGATTGTTCATGATTTCATTTTGATAAGACGCCCCAAACGGGCCTCCAGATACCGATGACGGCTGCCTCCACCAAATCGCTCTTTTTACTCCTCGCCCACCCCAGCCCAAGCCCAACTGACCACCACCTGCCGCCTCCGAAATAAGTTCGCCCGATTGTTTTCATGCTCCGGTTTCGCCCGCCGCAAACGCCGCCATCAGCTCCGCTCCCACCGTGTCCGCCATTAACCGGCCACGGTCCGTCAACTGCACCCTTTCTCCGCGCCAGCTCAGAAATCCACCCGCGGCCAACTGGTCCAAAGTCGCCACCACCACCGACCACGGTACCCCCGGCACCGCCCGCTGCCACGCCCCCAAGTCAACGCCCGCATTCATCCGTAGCCCAAAAATGAGCGCATCTTCCGCTCGCAGGGCCGGCGTCACCACCACCCGATCCTCGGTCAAACGCACCCCTGCCTCTAAATCCTTCAGCCATTTCCCCAAATCCGCCACATTGGCCCCACGCCACCCCGCGTGCTGCGAAGCCGCCGATGGCCCCAAACCCACCCACTCATCCATCCGCCATGTATTCACATTATGAAGACACTGCTGCCCCGGCCGTGCAAAATTCGAGACTTCATACTGCTCATAGCCCAAGTCCGCCAGCTGCCGCCAGGTCGCCTCGTAAAGCGTCGCCTCACGCTCCACATCCCGCTTCACCCGACCTTGCGATAACTTCACCCAGAGCTTCGTGTCTTCCTCGAAGGTCAGGCAGTACGTCGAAAGATGGTCCGGCCCCAACGCCGCCGCTTGCCGCACATCTTCCGCCCACGCCTCCGCCGTCTGCCCGGGTAACGCAAACATCAGGTCAAGATTCACACTCCGAAATCCCGCCGCCTGGACCCGTTCATACGCCCTAAAAATCTGCTCCCGCGTGTGCTGCCGGCCCAAGGCATCCAAAAGCTCGGCCCGAAAACTTTGCACCCCCAGCGAGATCCGTGTCACCCCCGCGTCTCGCAGCACCGCCAAACGCGCGTCCGTCACCGAGGCCGGCGCCATCTCCACGGTCCACTCCGGCACTTCCCCGCCACTCTTCGCCCGCACCACCCCCGCCAACCGCTCGAGATCACGCGGCGCGAGTAACCCCGGCGTCCCGCCTCCCCAAAAAACCGTCGTCACCGGCCGCTTCCACTCCACCATCGCCGCCTCCCGTTCAATTCCCATCAAATACCGTTCCACCTCTTCCGCGCCCGGTTGCTTCTGATAAAACGCACAAAAATCACAAGTCGACGCACAGAAGGGCACGTGCACGTAGATCCCCAGCGGCGCCCCATCCGGCCACAACCAGCCCGACCCCGCCTCAGCTTTAGCTTGCTCTGGAGATGGGCCAATCATTACTAACGCTTTTCAAATCGCTCGTTTTTCAATCTTCGATCCAATGCATACCAACCGAATTTCTCCCGCGAGAAAAATCATCGTATGGCTCACCGCCATCCTCGGTCTCGCTCTGCTTTCGGGCTGCGAAACCGTCACCCTCACCGACCTCACGCCAAAATCGATGGCCGAGAATCCTTCCCAAATCTATACTTTCAGCCTCCGCGTAAGTCCGCGCACCAACACCGTCTCCGGCATTAACCCCAACATTATCATCGACGGGCGGAACTTCAAAATGAAGGCGAGTACCCTCGGCCAGGGTCTCTATGATTTTGAATATCAGCTCCCCACCGGCCGCGACCGCGTCGCCTACTACTACCTCGTCACTTACAACATCGAGGGCAATAACGTCAGCACCCCTCAAGAAAATTACACGAGCGTCGAAAATATCCAAATCGTCCGCCGCTACGTACTCCAACTCGAGGTCAATCGCGGCCCCGTTGGCGCTCGCGTCAGCATCGTTGGCCGCGGCTTCACCCCCCAAGATACCATTCACTTTAACGGCGTTCCCGCCCGCACGACGCTCGACTCACCCAACGCCCTCAGCTTCTACGTGCCCCAACTCGAGACCAGCCGGAATTACCAAGTCACCCTCAACAGCGCCGCCGGCAATTCTCCCGTCGGCACCTTCCGAATCGATCCCAGTAGCCTCTCAGTCTCACCTGCCACGATCAACCTGCGCTCCGGCGATCGCCAAACCCTCACGTTCTCCCTCCCCAACCCCGCTCCTTCCGGCGGAACCCTCCTCGATATCAATACCGATATCCCCGACTCCGTCATCATGCCCGAGGTCATTGTGGCCCAGGGCCAAACCTCCGTTTCCATTCAGGTCGAGGGTGGCAAACCCGGCCGAGGTCAACTGTTTCTCAAGGGCTTCGGCTCCGGCGAGGTCACCGTCCCCGTCACCGTTGCTCCCCGCTGACCACCACGCTCCGCGCCACCGGTAATCCCCGCTGACCGCCCACGCTCCGCGCCACCTCGCGCCCACGCCAAGCCATTCCCAAGCCGGGCTTGGGGCTGCGTCGGACGACTCCCGGCAGACGGGTATCGTTCTTTCTCCGAGATCGCGGCAACGATCCAACCATCTCCGGGCCAAGCGTGGGACAAAATGGATTTAAGGCGGTCTTCTTTCGCCGGCCTCCGCGTGGCGTCCGAACTGTCCGCGCCTCCACGCCCCCGCCGCGAGTATTGCGACGCGCCGATGAGGCGCTCCCTTCGTGATCGGATTTGAAGGCATCAACTTGGATCGAATCACCGAGGTCGTCCGACGGTTCCAGCAACTAAATTTTTGAACAAAAGTCCGCCGAGAGCAAAGGAGCGGCATTGCCGGTGGGTGCGATGCCCACATCGTGGCGACGTCAAAAAAGAGCGGGCTAAAAAAATACGGAAACCGGTGAGCCTTGATTCCACCGGGATACTCCCTCCTAGAACGTCCACCCGCGCCAATAGCTGAGCCTCCGGAAATTTTCCGCCGATTCCATCTTCGTACCGCCATTCCGACAAACCCGCGCCGATCATCGCGGGCGGTTAGCCTCATCCTCTGCGTGGTCATCCCGTCTCCACGGTGCAAAAAGGATTGGCCGCGAGGGGAGAATTTTTTGGTGGAAAGATTTTCCTCACCAAGCCAGGGCCGGCAGGAGGAGCGGGGGTATTCCAAGTATTTCTGTTTCAGCCCGCGCGCGCCTCTCATTTATCATAAAATAAACTTCCGAGAATATCTCCGACGCGCGACCCGCGTTGTGCGTCGCCCACCCTATTTTTTTGCCCCAAGGTTCAGCCCAACTATCACCGGTCGGTGATCGCTCGCCGTTAAAACGCCGTCCCCATCGTAGATCCGCCCAGCCCCACCGCTCACCGTGCCTTTCAAACCGGGTGAAATGAAAATCTGATCCACCCGCGAATAGGTTTCCTCTCGCCGGTACGCGTGTGACCAATACTCCCCACGGGAGTCCACCGCCGCCACCAACACACTAATTTCGGTTTTTCCTCGCTTCTGCAAAAAAGTCGCCGCCTTGCTCGAGCGACTGTCGTTACAATCCCCAAGAATAATAAAACGGGCCGTCGCCGGCACCGGAAAGCGCTTCAAAACACGATCGCGAATCGCCGTCGCCTCTCCCGCCCGCCGCACCGCCGACTGCGGGTCGTCCGGACGATCCGTCAATCGACTTTTCAAGTGCACCATGAAAAAAGTCACGTCCCCGCCTTCAGCCGCAATCGTCGCTTCCAAGAGTCCCCGCTTCACCGTTTCCTTGCCCCCGAAATACGTGAACTGCAGATCCGTGTGCGTCACCACCGCCTGCAGCGGTCGCCGCGCCAGCACCGCCAGATGCCGATCCGCATCCGCCGCCTTCGCCCACGCCGCGTACGGATAATCAAGACCTTCCATTTTAAGATCACGTCGCAGCTCATCCAGGTACGATTGATCCCCCATCTCCTGCAAGACCAACACATCGGCATTTACCCCGCGTATCACCATGCGCAGCGCCCGCTTCGCCTCCTCCGGCTTCGGGTAATCCTGCCGATACCCCGCCTCCGTCATTCGATTCGCCGGTCCGTAATTCTCAACATTGTACGTCGCCACCGTCAGCAACTCCGCCCGCAGCGCCACCAGCAGCAACCCCACCCATCCCGACCAGCGGACCACTGCCCCGACCTTCCTCGCCATCATTTTATACCGGTCCATCAAGCTTCCCCTTAAAAAATCACCGCGGCCGCCGGCATTCACCGCGACTCCGCCAGCGCCCGCTCCCGTTCCACCAAGGTCGGGTGCGAATAATAAAACCCGCTAAACCAGCGATGGGGCGTCAAATTCGTCAGGTTTTTTTGCGCCAACTTGCGGAGCGCCCCGACCATCGCCGCCGGCCCGCCCATCGCATCTTTCGCAAACGCATCCGCCTCATATTCGTAGCGGCGCGAGAGCACATTGCTCAAAGGAGAAAACCAAAAAGTGACTAACCCGCTCAGTAGCCCAAACAACAGAAAAGAGGGCGCCATCTGGCCAGGCGGAAACCCAAACGACGAGTTGAACCAAAGGCTGCGCGCCAGCCAGGCCACGGCCGCAAAACCACCGAGCATCATCACCGCCGAAAGCCCAATCATCTTCGGAATGTGCCCTCGCCGATAGTGCCCAATCTCGTGCGCCAGCACCGCCTCGAGCTCCTCCGCCGTCAACTGCGCGATCAGCGTATCAAAGAGTACGATCCGCCGAAAACGGCCAAAGCCCGTAAAATACGCATTGGAGTGACCCGATCGTTTCGAGCCATCAATCACCTCGATCGTGCTCGCCCGAAATCCCGTGCGATCACCCAACGCCAATAAGCGCGTGCGCAACTCCCCATCCGGCAGCGGCGTCAACTTATTGAAAAGGGGCAAAATCAACTTGGGATAAAGAATCAACATCAGGAGCTGAAAACCAAACATCAGCGCAAAGCCCCACACCCACCAGCCAGCCCCCACCTTCTGCACCAGCGCCAACAGCGCCCACAGCAGCGGAAAGCCAATCACCAGCATCAACAACGTGCCTTTCACTCGGTCCATCACCCAGAGCCCGGGCGTACTTTTGTTAAATCCAAATTTCTGCTCCAGACGAAATTGCTCCCACCATTCAAACGGCAAAGCCGGCATCGAGAGCAGCCCACCCACGAGCAGAATAAAAACCGCGTGATTCCAAGTCGCCTCCGCCCCGCCCCACCCCGCCGCAATATTAAAGAGCGTCGGCAAAATTCCTCCAAAAAGCACCAGTCCAAGCACCAGCGTATCAAAAACCTCCGTCCACCCCCCAAACCGCGACTTCGCCAGCGTGTACTCCACCGCTTTCTGGTACGTCTCCCGATCCATAATCGCCGCCACCGCCGGCGGCGCCTCCGCCGCATGCCGGCGCACTTCCATCCGGTTCAACGCCGACAACACCCACTCAGCCACCAGCCTGAGCACCATCAGACCAGCCGTTATCCAGAGGACAGAGATCATCGCACCAATCCATCCAAAAACGGCGACGCCGCCAGCCCAAAGATGATTTGAAATACCGCCAAAGCACTCCACCGTCCACCGCGTGGAAGCTTCCGATCCCAAACTCTCTTTCGAAATCGCCCTCGGCAAACTTGAATCGATCGTCGAATCAATGGAGTCGGGCGAGGTCCCGCTCGCCGAATTACTCGCCAAGTTCGAGGAGGGCACTCTCCTCCTCAAGGTTTGCGAGACCCGCCTCAAAAATGCCGAAATGAAAATCGAGCAGCTCAAAAAACAAAAAGATGGCTCCAGCACTTTCGAAAAGTTTGATGCCAGCCGCGAAGACTGATAGCCCTTTCCCTTCGCGCCTAACGCCACTGATGAACGCACCTCCCGCCTCACCGCCAACCCGCCTCCTAGACTCAATCCGCGGTCCGGCCGATGTCCAGTCCCTCGCCCCGTCCCAGCTGCCGCAGCTCGCCGAGGAAATCCGCGCCGAACTCATCGCCGTCACCGCTAAAAATGGCGGCCACATCGGGCCCAATCTCGGCGTCGTCGAACTGACGATCGCCCTCCACCGCACCTTCAAATCCCCAGAAGACCAGTTCGTTTTCGACGTCGCTCATCAGGGCTACGTCCACAAATTGCTCACCGGTCGCGGCGGTGACTTCTTCAAAAAATTACGCCAATCCGGCGGCGCGAGCGGCTTCCTCTACCGCGCCGAGAGCCCCCACGATGCCTTCGGCGCCGGCCACGCTGGCACCGCCCTTTCCGCCGCTCTCGGCATGGCCACCGCCCGCGATCTCCGCAGATCGAGCGAACACGTCGTCGCGATCTGCGGAGACGCCGCGTTCACTTGCGGCATCACCCTCGAGGCGCTCAACAATGTCGTCAGCTCCACCAAACGCCTCGTCGTCATCCTCAATGATAACGAGTGGTCGATCGCCAAAAACGTCGGCGCTATCTCCCGCTACCTAAATCGCATCAGCACGAGCCCGACCTACAATAAGCTCCATCACGACGTCGAGGCATTCTTCAAGAGCTTCCCCGCCGGCGTCGAACTGAACCGCGTCTACACCAAATGGAAACGCGAAACCAAAGACTTCTTTGTCGAATCATCTCTCTTCGAGAAATTCGGCCTTCGCTACCTCGGTCCCGTCGACGGCCATAATCTCGAGGCCCTCACCAAAAACCTGGAATTCGCCAAGCACTGCGACGTCCCCGTCCTCGTTCACATCCTCACCAAGAAAGGCCGCGGACTCAGCGCCGCCATCGCCCACCCCGAAAAATTCCACGGGGCTTCGCCTTTCGATCCCGCTACCGGCGAAAGCAAAAAAAATCCTCCAGACACACCACCCAATTTCCAAGACGTCTTCGGCCAGGCCCTCACCCGTTTTGCCCGCGCTAATCCCAAGGTCATCGGCATCACCGGCGCGATGCCCAGCGGCACCGGGCTTTCCCATCTCGCCGAGGGCGTCCCTCAACAGTTTTTTGATGTCGGCATCGCCGAGGAACACGCCGTGCTCTTCGCGGCCGGTCTCGCCACCAAGGGATTCCGCCCCGTGTGCGCAATCTACTCCACATTCCTCCAGCGCGCCTACGACCAAGTCATCCACGACGTCGCCCTCCAAAATTTACCTGTCACGTTTTGCCTCGATCGCGCCGGTCTCTCCCCCAACGACGGCCCAACTCACCACGGTCTTTTCGACCTCTCTTATCTGCGCTGCGTCCCTCAGGCAACCATCATGCAGCCCAAGGACGAAGACGAGCTCGTCGACATGCTTCACACGAGTCTCCACCTGCCGGGCCCTGGTTTCATCCGCTACCCGCGCGGCGCCGGCACCGGCGTTAAAATCAAAGATCAGCCCGCCCTCCTCACCGTCGGCCAGGCCGAGGTCTTGCGCGAAGGCTCTAATATCATGATCTGGGCCCTCGGCTCCATGGTGACCGATGCCCTCAAACTCGCGGAAAAACTAGCTCTCGAGGAAAATCTCTCCGTCGGCGTCGTCAACGCACGGTTCGTCAAACCGCTCGATCGCACCCTTCTCCTGAGCCACGCCGCCTGCATTCCCCTCCTCGTCACCATGGAGGATCACGTGCTCGCCGGTGGCTTTGGCAGCGCGATCATCGAGGCCCTCCACGAGGGCGAGTGCCCCGCCGCCGTCGAGCGGATCGGCTGGCCTGATAAATTTGTCGAACATGGCAACAACGTGGAGGTCCTCCGCGCCAGCCATGGACTTTCCCGGCACGACATCCATCGCCGCGTCCTCAACCGCTGGAGAAACCTCCGCGCCGAAACCGTCGCCACCGACGCCTAGCCGTCCCCGCGCGCTCCTCACCAACCGGAGCCCACCCTCTTGCTTGGGTGGCCATAGACATCGGTGGCGATGCGACGTTTTATTTTGCACGCCCTTCCGCCCGCTCCGCGGCCTGGCGTATTCACGGTCGAGGTGCCACCACCACGGATCCCCACTGCCACCAACCGCCGCGCCGTGACGCCCCCGCGGTTACGCTTAGCTGAAAGCGCTTGAGTGAATCGCCCGCCCGCCACGCCGCCGCGCGGGCACAAAAAAGCCGCGCAGTCGAATCTGCGCGGCTCGCTACAAATTGTCGCTGAAGGGCGATGCCGAGAGCTTACTTCTTGCTGGCTTTCGCCAGAGCACCGGCGCCACCACACTTCGTGCAGTTGTTACCACCTTTCGCGGCTTCAACGCAGCATGGGTGAGCGCAGGCTTTATCAGCGGCCTTCGCTTTGACGCAGCAACCGGCAACCTTAGCTTCTACCTTGGCGCCGTCAGCGGCAAAGGCAAAACCAGCGACTAACAGGGAAGCGATCGCGAACGCGATCAACGATGTGGATGATTTCTTCATTTATTTATTTTTGGACTGTTTTTAACGTGGTGCGGGCGGCGGGAGTCGAACCCGCCTCTCATGCTTGGGAAGCACACATAATACCGATATACTACGCCCGCGCGGGGAGGAACCCCTTATGCTTGGTTGGCTCCGCGAGAATCCGCAAGTGAAAATCCATCGGTCTTAAAATTCACCATTGCCCCCCTAGGTGCACACCTACCGCACTTAGCACGTGCTTTTGTGGTGCTCGCGCCAACCAAGCCAGCAAGCCTCGCGAACCCTCCGTTACCCCTCCTCCCCGGAGACTCGCCTTCTCGTCAACGGTAGCCTCGACGACCTTCCAAAGCACTTTTCAAAGTCACTGCGTCCGCGTAGAGCACGCCACCGCCACTCGGCAGGCCAAACCCGATCCGCGTCGTCTTCACGGTACGCTCCTGGGGCAGGTGCTCCGTGATATAATGGCACGTGGCCTCGCCTTCCACATCGTTCGGCAAGGCCAGAATGATCTCCGTCACCGCTTCGCTCTCGATCCGCACCCGCAGCGATTCAAGATTCAGATCCGCTGGCCCCACCCCGAGCATCGGCGACAGCTTGCCATGCAACACGTGGTACCCGCCCCGAAAGGCCCCGCTCCGCTCAATCGCCACGAGGTCCGGCACGTGCTCCACCACACACAGCGAAGCCCGGTCACGTTTCTCGTCCGCACAAATCGCGCAGAGTGCTCCTTCCGCTAAATTCCCACAGCGCGTGCACCGCCGCACCAGCGCCGCCGCCTCCAACAACGCGGCCACCAGCTGTGGTAACCGCTCCGGCTTCTCCACCAGTAAGTGCAACGCAATCCGCTCCGAGGAACGAAAGCCCAGCCCCGGCAACTGCTTAAAGTACTTCTGTAATTTTTCGAAGGCTGGAGTCATGGCAGATCGCTCGCTCGCCGGTCGTCGCGCCCATCACCGTCATCCGTCCTACCCCAACGCGCCGAGACTTAAAACGAACACGCAAACGCGTCAGAATAGGCCCGGCATTTGAAAGGCCCCCGTCACTTTTTGCATCTCCGCTTCATTAAAATCCTTCGACTGCTTCGCCGCCATCTGCACCGCTGCCAACACCGTGTCGGCGACGATCTTCGCATCCTCCTTCAAAAACTCCGGGTCCAGCACCAGCGCGAGAAACTTCCCGCCACCGCTTATCTTGATTGTAACCGCACCACCCGCCGCACTCACGGCAATCTCCTTGGCTTCGAGCTGAGCCTGCAGCGCTTCAATGCCGCGCTTCATCTTTTCCGCCTGTTTAACAAGTTTGCCGAGACCAGCCATAGTGATTGGGTAGATTAAGAGTTGAAGTGATCGCTACCGAGATCGGCCATGCGCACCATCAAGGCGACAAAAAACGTCACCCACCTCAGAAATTTTTCGCCTGATTTCACACCCCGCGGAGCATCCCGCCACCATATCCCTCCCGATACGTCGCATGCCGCGGACACCACCGCAACTGCCCCCGCAACTTTGCATTTAAAATAATCCGATCAGGCGCCAGCGCCCGCCGCACCGAAATCGCCTCCCCCGTAAATCGCGGTAACACCACGCCAAGCTCCGCCGCCAACCACGCCACCACCTCCGCCTTCGGACTCGGCGCGTCGTCCACTACATTAAATATTTCATTTCCCATCCTCACCGGCGCCACAAAACACGCGCGAATCGCACTCACAATATCGTCCAAGTGGACGAGGTTGAGCCGTCTTTCTCCCGCACCCGCGACCTCCCCACGCCGCACCTGCTCGACCAGATGGCCGCGCCCCGGCCCGTAAATTCCCGCCAACCGCAAAATCCACCAACGACCCCACCCGCCTTTCGCCTCACGCAACTGAGCCTCCGCTTCTAAAAGTATCTTCGCGCGGTCCGAAGCCTCCGCCCAAGGGGTCGGCGCCGTCTCGTCCACCTGCTGGCCACCGCCCTGAGCGTAAACCGAGGTACTGCTCGTATAGACCCAGGTTCCCACCGGGCCAGCCGTCTCCGCCCACTCAATTATCGAGCGCATCCCTTCAACGTAGCTCCGGCGATACGACGCCAACTCCCCCCCGCCCGAGCTCACACAATTAAGCAAAAAGTCCTGACCACCGGCAATCTCCGAGTGCCACGCTCTCCCCGCGAGATCAGCCACCACCGTCGCCATCCCCTCCGCTCGCAAACCAGCCGCCCGCTCGGCATTTCGCGTCAGGGCCGTCACCTGCGCCCCCTCCGCTTGGGCCACCCGCGCCAACGCCGTCCCGACGTAACCACAACCAAAGATGACGACCCGTTTTCCAGAAAGTGAGCTCATGCCTAGCGCCCACGTTCACCACAATCCGCCCACGTGCAAAAAATTAGTGTGCACCCACTCAAAATAAAGCGTCCGCTCCTTCATGACGACCGCACTCGTGATCCTCGCCGAAGGCTTCGAAGAAATTGAGGCCATCACCCCAATCGACATTCTCCGCCGCGCTGGCGCTGAGGTCACCGTCGCCGCGCTCACCGAGGGTATTCATGTCACCGGTCGCAGCGGACTGACGCTGCACGCCGATACCACCTTAACCGCGGTCGGTACCCAAGAGTTCGACTGCCTCATTCTTCCCGGCGGCCCCGGCGTCAAACACCTGCGCGCCGATCTCCGCGTCCGCGCCATCCTCCACGCCCACGCTCGATCCGGTCGCTGGATCGCGGCCATCTGCGCCGCCCCCACCATCCTCCATGACGCCGGACTCCTCGAAAACCGGCGCTACACCGCGCACTTTTCGGTCGCTAGCGAATTGGCTAACGTCCTCGCCGCCGAGCGCGTCGTCGTCGACGGTCCCATCGTCACCGCCCGCGGCGCCGGGACCTCCCTCGATTTCGCCCTCCGGCTAGCCTCATGTCTTTTTTCCGATAAAGTCGCCGCAGATGTCGGCCGATCTATTTGCACTTAAAACAATCCTTAAATAGCCACGGCTCGACTGGATGACATTTAGCTTTCCATGCATAGGGTATTTTACCCATAACTAATTGGAAGGATTTCCTCAACGGAGTCGGCTTGACTCACGTGCGGAAGCGACGGGGCGAAGCTATGGACGACCCCGTCAGTAACCTAACTTAAACATGTGTGGCATCGCAGGGTTAGTCGACCCGCAAACACCGCCCCAGCACCGCCAAAAAGCGGTGGCGGCGATGTGCGCGTCCATGGTCCATCGCGGACCCGACGATCAGGGTATGGCTACCCTTGGCGATGCTACCGTCGGCATGCGGCGGCTAGCGGTTTTCGACCCCGCGCGCGGGCAGCAGCCGATGCACTCGCCCGACGGGCGCTTCACCCTCGTTTTCAACGGTGCAATCTATAATTTCCGCGAACTCCGGAAGGAGTTAGCCGGCCCCCAGTGGCAGTTTCGGAGCGACGGCGACACCGAGGTCCTCCTCGCGGCCTTTGCCCGGTGGGGAGAGACCTGCCTAAAGCGCCTCCGCGGCATGTTCGCCTTCGCCATCTGGGATCGACAGGAACAAACGCTCCACCTCGCCCGCGATCCCCTCGGCATCAAGCCCCTTTATCTGCGACACACCGGCGAGCGGCTGCTCTTCGCATCAGAGATCAATGCCCTCATCGCTTCAGGCACGTTCTCACCCGCGATCGATCCCATCGCCGTGGAGGAGTATCTGGGCTGGCTCGCCGTGCCCGCCCCACGGACCATCTATCAAGGTATCACCAGCTTGCGACCCGGCGAATCCGCTCGGTTCCGACTCGGTCAACTGGAACTGACGCGCGCCTGGAGCCAACCGCCCCCCCGCCTCACCGGCGAAGTCTACCGGACGCGCAGCGAATTCATCCGGCACCTGCGCATAAAGCTGGAAGACTCCGTTCGCGCCCACGTCGCGGCTGACGTCCCAGTCGGCGCGTTCCTGTCTGGCGGCCTAGATTCAGCCGGCGTCGTCGGGTTGATGAACGCAGTCGGCGCCGGCCCGTTGCGCACCTTCTCCATCGATTTTGATGAACCCGGATTTTCAGAGGGAACCGCCGCCGCCACCTCCGCAGATCTCCTCGGCACCCAGCATCACACCACCGTCATCACCGGGGCGCAGGTCGCCGCCGACATTGAGACATTATTCGCAACCTTCGACCAACCCACTGGGGACGGGATCAACACCTATTACGCGAGCCAAGCCGCCCGCGCTGGCGGCGTGACCGTCGCCCTATCCGGACTGGGTGGAGACGAATTATTCGGTGGGTATCCAACCTTTCGTGACACGCCTCGGCTCGCGCGCGGCCTGCCCCTTTGGCGAGCTCTTCCCCACCGCGCTCGCGCCGCCCTCATCGCGCGGTGGCAACGCGGCGATACCCGCCGCCGGAAGCTCGCCGACGTCTTGCAACACGCGCACAACCTCCACGAAGTCAGCGCGCTGCAACGACGGGTCTTCTCCACCCAGAACGGTCGCGGGCTCCTCGCTCCCGATGTCGCCGCAGCCCTCGGTCCGCGCTCGCCCTTTCATCCTGAATTAACCACGCTCGCCGCCGAGCTCAGCGCCGCCAGCGCCGAATTTGAGGTCGTCAGCGCCTGGGAGATGCGCACGTACATGGCGGATGTTCTGCTGCGGGATACCGATGTGATGGGCATGCGGCATTCATTGGAAATACGCGTGCCGCTCGTCGACCGCCCCTTGATCGAATGGTTGCGCCAACAATCCGCGGCGTTCCGAGGCCATCCCCAACAAACCAAGTCCGCCCTCGCCGATGCCCTCCGCGATGTCGTGCCCGCGACGGTGATTAATCGGCGAAAACAAGGGTTTACACTGCCGTTGGCTTTATGGATGAAGCGGGAACTTCGCCCGTTTCTGGAAGAGATATTCTCGGAGGCGAGCATCGCCCGCACCGGTCTGCTCGACCCGGCCGCCACGCGGCAGCTCTGGGATAATTTCCTCAACCAACCAGACCCCCGGGCGTGGTCGCGCGTCTGGAGCGTCGCCGTGCTCATCGGGTTCGCCCACCGCACCGCACCCCGAATTCCTGACCAGACCATCGCACCCCGTCAGGCCCTTCTCCTAACCAGCCCGCCCACGCTCGCGAGCACCCGAGCACCCGCGGATCAACCCGCGCCACCCACTCGTCGCACCTTACTGCTGGCACCAGAATTTTTTTCCAACGCTGGCGGTATTGCGCGCATTCTCCACCTTTACCTGCGCGCTCTCAGCGAACGACAGCACCCGGCCACACCCGTGGGACTCGTCGTTTTGAACGATACCCAACTCGACCCGATCCGGCTGGCGGCACTTGCCACGGGCGCGCCTGTGGTCGCAAAAGCATGCGGCCGCCATAAGCTCCGGTTCCTGTTCGAAACCTTGCGGCTCAGCCGGGAATGCACCGACCTCATTTGCGGGCATGTCTTTATGTTGCCGGCAGCCTGGATCGCCCAACGACGGTATCCGCACCTCCGCTATCATCTCGTCGCTCATGGTATCGAAGTGTGGCGCCCCTTCAGCCTCGGAGAGCGTATCGCCTTGCGCGGGGCCACCACCATCCTTTGCGTCAGCGACTACACCCGCCGCCAACTCCTGTACCATTGCCCGCTTCCAGCCAACCGCGCCGCGGTCCTCCCCAACGCCCTCGACCCGCGTTTCGCTCTTTCCACCGGCCGACCACTCGCGGAGTGTCCCCCTGAAATTCTCTGCGTCACCCGCCTCACCCGCGCGGACGACTACAAAGGCGTGCACCACCTGTTGGCAGCCCTGCCGGCCATCCGCGCGGTGATTCCCACCGCCCGACTCCGCGTGATCGGCCACGGGGACGATCTTCCGCAACTCCAAGCCCGTCGGGATAAACTGGGACTCGGTCACGCGGTCGAGTTCACCGGTTACGTCGACGATCAAACACTGCAAACCGCCCTCGCTGGCTGCCGCCTATTCGCTCTCCCCAGCCAGCGCGAGGGTTTCGGGTTGGTATTCTTGGAGGCGATGTCGCAGGGCCGGCCTTGCCTCGGGGCCCACGCGGGCGGGGTGCCTGAAGTCATCACCAAAGAGACCGGCGTCCTTGTCGAATTTGGGGATGTCCCCGCCATCGCCGCCGCCGCCATCGCCGCGCTGCAACGTCCGTGGGATCAGGCCGCGATTCTCGCCCGAGCCAGGCATTTCTCGTATCCTTATTTTAAAGACAACCTGAGGCGAATCCTCGAAAGATGAGTAACGAAGCCACCACGCCCCCGCGGGAAACCGTCATTCAGGCAACGCACGGCTGGCGCTTTGCCAACTGGCAGGATCTCTGGGCCTACCGCGACTTGCTCGTCCTGCTGGTTTGGCGCGATTTCGTCACCCGCTACAAACAAACTATCCTCGGCCCACTCTGGCATATTTTTCAACCTCTCCTCACCACCCTGATCTTCACCGTGGTCTTCAGTCAGGTCGCCGAACTCCCCACCGACGGTCTGCCGCCAACCCTTTTCTACCTCTGCGGACTGCTCGCCTGGAATTATTTCTGCCAGTGTTTCCACTCAACCTCGAGCACGCTCGCAGCCAACGCCGGCCTCTTTGGCAAAATCTACTTTCCGCGCCTGATCGTTCCGCTGGCGGGGGTGATCGCCAACCTCGTCTCCTTCGCAATTCAACTCGTCTCCTTTCTGACGATCCTCGCGTTTTACCAAGCGAGTCACCCCAACACCACGTGCGCGCCGCGTTGGCAGGCCATCGTCTTTGTGCCCTTGGTTCTCCTGCAACTGGCGGCATTTAGTCTCGGCATCGGCCTTTGGCTCGCTGCGCTCACTTCGAAATTTCGTGATTTTGGCATCCTCTCCGGATTTCTCATCCAGCTTTGGATGTATTTGACCCCGGTCATCCTACCACTGGCGAAGGTCCCACCGCAGTGGCACCGGTATGTCGCGCTCAACCCCGTGACCATGCCCGTGGAATGCTTCCGCTACTTCTTGCTCGGCACCGGCTGGCTAAACGTCTCGCTCATCCTCGTCTCCATCGGCGCGACCTTCGTCGCACTCGTCACCGGGATTTTGGTTTTCCAACGCGCCGAGAAAAATTTCATCGACGTCGCATGAGCCGCCCGATCATCGAAGTCCGCGGCCTGAGTAAGCGCTACCAACTTGGTGCGATCGGCGCCACCTCGCTGCGGGCGGAATTCTCCCGTCATTGGGACCGCCTGCGCGGCAGGCCGAACCCCGATTCCCGTGAGTTCTGGGCGCTGCGCGAGGTCTCGTTCGATGTGCAGCCTGGCGAAGTCGTCGGAGTCATCGGTCGCAACGGTGCCGGTAAATCCACGCTCTTAAAAATCCTTTCACGCATCACCGAGCCGACGAGTGGCCGCGCCGTCCTGCGCGGCCGCGTCGCCTCACTTCTGGAAGTGGGTACCGGCTTTCATCCCGAACTCACCGGGCGAGAAAACATTTTCTTGAACGGTGCCATCCTCGGGATGACGCGCTCGGAGGTGCGGAAAAAATTCGATGAAATCGTCGCTTTCGCCGAGGTCGATCAATTCATCGATACTCCGGTGAAGCGGTACTCCAGCGGCATGTATGTGCGGCTGGCCTTTGCCGTCGCCGCCCACCTCGATCCAGAGATTCTGATCGTCGACGAGGTGCTTGCGGTCGGCGACGCGCAGTTTCAGCAAAAATGCCTCAGCCGCATGCGCAATGACGCGGCGAGCGGTCGCACGATCCTTTTCGTCTCCCACCAATTCAACGCCATCGCGCAGTTTTGCAGCCGCTGCCTCCGCTTCGACCAAGGCCGGTTGATCGACGAGGGCAAGCCGGCCGATGTGGTTACGCGTTACTTCCACACCGAGGCCCAGCAACCTCTTATCCAAGCACTGGCCGACCGTCCACGGGCCCACGCCTACCGCGGCCACGCCCGCCTCGCCAGCGTGCGCCTGCTTAATGCTACTGACCCGGCCGGTTGGAAACTGCCCTTCGCAACGCCGCCTACCTTCGACGTAGGAGTGGAGCTTGTATCCGCATTTCCTACGCTCGAATTCAGCCTCTGCCTTCTCGACCGCATGGGTCAGGAAGTGTTTTCTACCGTCAGCGGGTGGAGTGCTCACCCCGGCCCTTTTTACCCCGGTCGGGCCGGCGTGCGCATCGAATGTCCACGATTAAATTTCGCTCCGGGTACCTATTACGCGCATCTCGGCATTCGCAGTCAGGTCGCCTCCGAGGATCATTTGATCAACGTGTGCTCGTTTGAGATTTTGCCGGTCTACGATGCCCGCTGGCCCGATGCCGATCGCATGTCGGGCCTCGTGCGGGAGGCTGCGCGCTTCACCATCGTTTCTGCCCATGGCGTCTAGTTCCGAAATCGACGTTGCGCTCAAGAGCCACCTGAGTTGCCGAGCTAATAGGATCCTAAAGTAACATGAGCGTATTTTTTTCGTGGTATCATCGCCTCCCCATTATCCGGGAACTCGATCGTATTTTGGTTCAAACCGCATCGGTCAGGAATACCCTTCGAGACGAACTGCAAAGTCTCCGCGCGCTCCACTGTCGCGATTATTGCGACCAGCTGCGTGCCGAAAAATCCGCCCGCGAGGGTCCCCTCTGCCTCCATCGCTTCGAGCACCAAGTGTGTTCCCAGAATGGTGAGGATGGGGTGCTCGTGGAAATTTTTCGCCGGATCCGGCGAAGGCCGGCGTACCTTTGCCGAGGTCGGGGTTGGCGATGGCATTGAGAACAACACCGCTTTCCTGCACAGCTTGGGTTGGAGTGGCGCTTGGATCGACGCCGAGCCTTTGCCATCCGCATCACCAACGAACGTGCGCTTTCTCAAAGCGTTCACCACCAGCGAAAATATTGCCGAACTGTTTACTCAATTAGCGGTGCCTCGCGATGTTGATCTCTGCTCGCTCGATATCGACCAGAACACCTTCTACCTGTGGGAGGCTCTGGCCGCTTGGCAGGCTCGCGTCGTGGTTATCGAATACAACGCTTCGCTGCCGCCCTCAGTTGATTGGCAGGTCACCTACGTGGCCGACCGAGTATGGGACGGCACCATTAACTTCGGCGCCAGCCTCAAGGCCCTCGAACGCCTCGGACGACGGCTCGGCTACACGCTCATTCACTGCGAAATCATCGGCGCGAACGCGTTCTTCGTTCGCAATGATCTTGTCGGCGCCCACTTCACCGGCCCGTTCGATGCCGAAACCCATTATGAGCCACCCCGCTATTCGTACCTTCATATACTGGGCCATCGGCGTTCGCTTCTGGATCGCGCGCTCCCACCGGTAGAAACCTAATGGCAGGTAAAAAGACCCCTTGGTCTTTCAGCGATTATAAAAAAACCTGCCGGCCGCGTAGCAGAAGCCCCTGCTGAACTTGAGAGCCCCCCCCTTTCGATCATCTCAAATCAGCAATATACCCGCTTTGTGATCATCTCCGCCACGGTCATCTCCTCCACTGATCCTTGAAGATCGAAATCCCGCCGGCAGTAAAATCACCACCACGTCGCCGGGCGCGCCAAGCGCGTTCAAACCTCTCCGCCATCGCGGCGGACGAATCTTTCCTCCGCTTACTTTCCCTTCTCCTCGGGTGCTCAATCTTCCAAATCTAAAATCAGCACTGCGCAATCATCCTCGCTGGTTCCGGCTTTATGACACCTTTCGTCGCAGCGCCCTAAGGCTGCTGCCGGCGCCCGATTACCGTCAGCTCCACGACCTCGCCGCGGTGCCAGCGGCTTTGCCGCGGGTGTGTTTTCAACGCCCCGCCGTCTCCGTGGAGGGCTGGTTGAGCGATGATGAGGCCACCGCGCTCTACGTGCTCGCGCGCATGACCGCCGGTTCCTCAATGGAAATCGGCGCATGGCTTGGCCGCTCGACTATTTGTTTGGCCCGAGGATTGATTGACGGCGGCAATCCAACTTCCTTGTTGTCCTGCGAACTCGCTCCGACCCCGGAGAATTTTCGCGAAACCAAGCCCGGGTGGGTTGGTTTCTTTTATCCCGCAAACCATCTGGTATCGATGGGCGACTGTCCGGTCTGGTAATTCGAACTCGGCATCAAGCCCGTGATCAGCCGCCCCGGCGGCATCCTCGGACAACTCGAGACGAACTTAAGGGAAGCCAACGTGCGCGATCAGGTCGAACTGCGCGTGGGAGACTTTCGGTGCGCGCCGTCGAAGCCTTTTGACCTCGTCTTCTGCGACGCCATGCACGGCGAAGTCGAGACCGCCCGCAACGGTCCAGACCTCAAGCGATTCCTGCAACCGAATTCACTTCTCGCATGCCATGACTCGGATGCCGGCACTTCCGCGATCCTCAAACGCTATTTCCTTTTCTCAGAAGAGGTGATGATCGACTCGCTCTTCATCGGGAGAATTCGGGAGGTCCGATAGCCCGGCATTTTTAACTAAGCCCTTAATGGGAGTCTGCTTATTTTAAATTCCACCAATCACACTGATCCCCATGTCTGAAAATCCCAACCCCGCCATCCGCGCGCTGCGCAACGCCACACGCGTGCTCGGGCTCGAGATTGCCGGCCGCCGTCTCTACCACCGGCTCACTCGGCTCACTCAGATCCAGTGGCCGAGCGAAACCTCGAAGTGCCGGGCGCGCCTCGCGCCGTATTGCACCGGCTACGGCCTCGACCTCGGATTTGGCGGGGATCCGATCGTGCCGCACGCCATCGGCATGGACATGCCACGGCCGTATTCCGGAGTCGGCAGCCGACCCGTGCAACTCGGCGGCGATGCGACGAAGCTCGTCTGGTTCGCCGACGGCACGCTCGATTTCATTTTCAGCTCCCACCTGCTGGAGGACTTCGTCGACGTCGCGCCGATCCTCGGCGAATGGCTGCGCGTGCTCAAACCCGGCGGACGGTTGATCATTTTTTGTCCCGACGAGCCGGTTTACCGCCAGCACTGCGCCGCTACCGGCCAGCCCTACAACACGCACCACGTGCATGCCGATTTCTCGCTCGCTTTCGTGAAGCGGGAGCTCGCCCGTCTCGCCGTGGGCCACCGCGTGCTGCACGAAAATCCGCTCGTGGATATTTATTCCTGGGAGATCGTCGTCGAAAAACTTGCCCGAGCCGATGCCTGAATCCGAAACCCCTCCCACCGCGCCTCCCGCCGGCTGGATCAGGCGCCTCTACCGCTGGCTCTATTGGCTGCCGCGCGACTGGCGCAGCTACCTGCGCTACGGCCGGCCGCGCCAGCTGGTTTATTTTGGCGGCCGCGGGTTCGGCGACGATCTCCTGCTCGGCACCGTGATGCATGAACTCCGGGTGCGTGGCGGCCGCCGGCTCGCGCTAGTCGCCCGGCTCGACGATCTCTTCTTCCACTCCCCCTCCATCGATCACTTCGTTAAGGAAGACTGGCGCACGCTCGCTGCGGTGCATCGCTTCGGCGGCCGGGTAATCAAGCCAATCTACTATCTGCGCTACGAGCCACCCGTTTACGATGTGCCCGCCACCGTGCACATCATCACGACGATGTGCCGCACCGCGGGCATCCGAGGCCGCGTGGCGCTGCGCACCTATCTGAGTCTCACCTCCGCTGAACGCGCCCGCGGTCGCATCTGTGATAACCAAGCCGTGATCCAGTGCACCGGCGAGGAGAGCCTCAATTTTTCACCGCTAAAGCATTGGTTCACCGAGCGCTACCAGGAGGTCGTGGACAAGCTGCGGGGGCGCGTGAATTTCGTTCAACTCGGCTCCGTCGGCGACCCCAAGCTCACCGGCGTCACTGATCTGCGCGGGAAGAGCGGAGTGCGCGAATCGGCCGCCATCCTCGCGAACAGCTGCGTATGCATCACCTACGTCGGTTTTCTCATGCATCTCGCCCGCGCCGTGGACACCCGCTCGGTCATCATCTTTGGCGGTCGCGAGCGACCGGATCAATCCGGCTACATCTGCAACGAAAATCTCTTCACCGCCCTGCCCTGTTCGCCGTGCTGGCTCCGCAGCCAGAGTCTGCAAAATCGCGAGTGCATGAATCGCATCACGTCCGACGATGTCGTGGCCGCCATCGAACGTGTGCTCGCCAAAGGCGATCTTCCGCTCGAGACCGCCTACGAGGAGACGCCGGAACAATTGGAAGAATTCACCCTTCCTTGGATCGGCAAGTATCCGCTGGCCGCCCGGTGATCGTCCTCCGCGCGGTCGCCGCGAAGTATCCCAAAAAACATGCACGTTCTGTCGCCTGCCTCCGACTCGAATAATCCTACCGACGCCGAGTTTCGCCTAGACCGCGTCTTCGGCCACACCCGCGCGCCGTGGAACGTGCGCGTCACCGCCCGCCTGCGCCGCCTGCCTCTGCTGCGCGCCTTGGGCTGGTGGAATGCGGGTAGCGACTGGCTCGCTTGCAGCGGCCTGCTGCCGTTCCGGGGCAAGTTTACCTATCGGCGCGGCGGCGAATCGCGCGAAATCCCCTTCGATGGTCGTAACGGTCAGTTCGAGGCAATTCACGATCCGCTCTATTTCAATGGTTACGAGCCCGAGACTTCGTTGCTGCTTGCGCGCCTCAACGACCGACCGGGTGTCTTCTATGACATCGGTGCCAATTGGGGATATTTTTCGCTATTGGTGGCGGCGGCCCCCGGCTTCACGGGAAAAATCCACGCCTTCGAGCCGAACACCGTCAGCCACACCGATCTCGTCGCCACGATCGCCGCCGCTGGGCTCGGAGCGTTTGTCACCACCCATGCGATGGCGTTGAGCGATTTCACCGGTCAGGCGAACTTGCGGGATGGCGCGAGTTTCCGCACCGGTCTCGCGGGGCTTTCGGCGGCGGATGGCGGGACGCGAGTCACCGTGCGGCGCCTCGATGATCTCGAACTTCCGCCACCCACGTGCTTGAAAATCGACGTTGAGGGCGCGGAGGCCGCCGTCCTGCGCGGCGCCGCCCGCGTGCTGCGCACCGCGCGACCCTATGTCGTAATCGAAAATTTCCTGAACCGCGACGCGCACGAAGGCACGCTCGAGCCGCTGCTGCTGCTGGAGGCCTCCGGCTACCGCTTGTTCGTCCCGGCTCTCGCGCTGCGGTGGCAGGGGACCGACCTGCTTACCTCATATTGGACGCACATTTCCACTCTGCTCGCCGAGCAACAAGCGGCACCCGTTCAGCTCATGCCGCTGCGCGCAAGCGAGCGCTTCCTTTTCAGCCACCACCTCAACCTGCTCGCGTGTCCCGAGGAACGCGTCGCCGCCCTCGCCTCGCATCCCGGCATCAAGCTCGCCCGCGAATCCTGATCTACGCCCGCTGGAGCGAACGCACCAAACACTGACCGTCATGAAGTCCATCCATGAACCTGATCGCACGCCACGGTATTTCTATCGGCTCGCCCGTCACAAACTGCATATGGCGTGGCGCCATTTCCGCATCGCCACCAATTATTACGATTCCGGTTTGGGTGACTCAGCTTGGCTGCTCCACGGGTTGGTGCGCTCACTGAAACCGGAAGTGTGCGTTGAGATCGGCAGCGCCCGGGGAAAATCCACCTGCCATATTGCGCAGGCGCTGCGCGAGAATCTCGGCGGCAAGCTTTACGCCATCGATCCACACCGGCCAACGTCGTGGAACGACGCCGGCGAAAAGAATACGCTTCACGCGTTGCAGCAAAATCTCCGCGCCATGGGCGGCGAAGCCTATGTCGAGATCATCCAATCCGGCTCCATCGAGGCGGCGCGGGGATGGAACCGCCCCATCGACATGATCTTCATCGACGGTGACCATTCTTACGAGGGTGTAAAGGCAGACTGGGAGTTGTTTTCGCCGCACGTCTCACGTTTCGGCGTCGTCGTCTTTCACGACACCACCTGGAGCATCCACGACTTTGATTTCGCGGTGCGGGAAGACCTCGGTGTCTCCCGCCTGCTTGAGGAACTGCGCGCCGATGGGTATCCTCTGATCACGATCGACCGCAACTATGGCGTAACATTGGTGCAGCCTACACGAGGTGGCGTTCCGCTCGAACGCGTGAAAACGTCCGCACATTGAGACGCGCGCATTAGGCTGACGAAGGTGCTTGGGGGTAGCGCGAGGCTTCAGCCAGCGTTTTGTGTTCTGGCAAGCGGGCGGATGCCTCGCGCCACCTCGGATCGCAGTCGTCAGTTTGATACACGAATCTCAGTGATGTTTGCAGAAAGCGGCGCCGCGCGGGTCGCAACCCGAAACGCCAATTTTTATCTGGAAACCTCGACGATGTCACTTGCCCGCCGCCTCTGGCGCTTCGCCTATTGGTTTCCGCGTGACCTCGCCCTGCGGACGCGACTCGGCTTTCCCCAGCGTCTCATTTATTTCGGGGGCCGCGGTTACGGTGACACCATGCTCCTGAACACCGTGGCCCACGAACTGCACCGTCGCCACCTTCGCACCGCCATTCTCACAGACCACCCCGCGGTGCTGCGTGGCTCGCCCGCGGTGAGCGGCACGCTCGGCTTGCGTCACTGGCGCGCACTCGAAGCGGTCGCGCGCTTCGGCGGCAAAGCCCAGCACCTGCCCTATTTTCTCAAGCCGCAACCGCCCACCCACGACGAACCGGCCGACAGTCATATCATCACTGAGATGTGCCGGCGGGCCGGCATCACCGGTCGCGTCGATCTGCGCACTTATTTTTATTTGAAACCATCCGAGCGTGACCGCGGTGCCCGAAGGCCGCGCCAAGCCGCGGTGCAAGTGCTCGGTCCCACCAGCGAAAATATCTCGCCCCTGAAAATCTATCCAGCCGAACGCCTCGCTGCGGTGGTGCAGGCGACCGCCGGTGAGATCGACTGGGTCCAACTCGGCAGCCCCAACGACCCGCTGCTCCCCGGCGCTCTCGACCTCCGGGGCCGCACGTCGGTCCCCGAATCGGCCGCGGTGCTCGCGCACAGCCGGGTGTTTCTTGGCTCGCCGGGTTTTCTCATGCACCTCGCCCGCGCCGTCGAATGCCGATCTGCGATCATTTTCGGCGGACGAGAGCTGCCACGGCACGGCGGTTACTCGTGCAACGAAAACCTGTTCGCGGCCGTCCCCTGTGCTCCCTGCTATCGCCGGTCCGACAGTCTCCATGGACTCGACTGTATGAACCAAATTAGCGTCGACGCTGTGGTCGCCGCCGTCCGCCACGCCGCGTCCCGACACGGCGAACCGCTCGCCGTCGACACGGCCGAAGTGCCCGCGCATCCGGTGCCCTTTCCGCTTCCATGGCTCGCGGCAAACACTGCTCCATGACCCCTCCTCGTTCCGTTCCCGCGATTTCCGTCGTCGTCTGCACCTACAATCGCGCGGCTTTACTGCGCCGCGCGCTCGACAGCCTCGCCCTCCAAACCTTACCCGCCAGCCAGCGCGAATTTATTTTGGTCAACGACGGCTCGACTGATGGCACGCACGCGGTCGCCGTGGAGTTTGCCGCGCGCACCCCTGAATTCACCGCGATAGACCAGACTAACGCCGGCCTCGGCGCCGCGCGCAACGCGGGCTGGCTCGCGGCGCGAGCGCCCCTCATCGCGTTTCTCGATGACGACGCCATCGCCCCGCCCGACTGGCTCCAAAAAATTTGCGCTGCCTTCGCGTCGGCCGACGCGCGGCTCGCCGTGCTTGGCGGCCCGATCGACCCCGACTGGGAATCGCCCCCGCCACCGTGGCTCACCCGCGATCTCATGCTGTGGCTGACGATTTTCGATCTCGGCCCCGAGCCGCTAACGTGCAACGACCGGCCGATTTTTGGCGGCGCCAACATGGCATTTCGCGCCGCTGCCCTCCGTGAGGTCGACGGCTTCCCCGCGAATCTCGGCCGTCGCGGCACTTCGTTGCTTTCCCACGAAGAGAGCGCGATCTGGTCCGGCCTCGCTGCCCGCGGCTGGACCAACGCCTACGTGCCCCAGCTGCGCGTGCAGCATTTTACTCCCACTGCACGGATGACGGTCGCGTGGTTTCGCCGGCGGTTGTTTTGGGAAGGCGTGAGCATGGCTCGTCGCGAGCAGTGGCCGGAGACCATGACGAGCGCCCGCCGCTTCTGGCGCTGGCTCGGCATCGGCGTCGCGCGGTTCGCCACGGGCGAATTTCTCAGGCCATTGCTCCTCCCCTGGCGCTGGGGGCGCGAAGTGCGTTGGCAAACCTACTGCGCCTATTATTTCGGTTATTTGTGCGAGATTTTCCGGCGCCTGCCCGAAAAAACGAAAGCGGCCGCGCCATGAGCGATCCCCTCCTCACACCGGGTGAAAGCCGGTCCTTGTCGCGAATACCCGAACTCGACGGCGTGCGCGGCCTCGCGGCCTTTGGCATCGTCCTGTGGCACTACATTCCGTCCGTCGTCGTGGCCCAACCCAGCACGCTTCTCGCCTACGTCAATCGGGCGCTCAGTTTATCGTGGGCGGGCGTCGATTTATTTTTTGTGCTTTCCGGCTTCTTGATTGGCTCGATCCTGCTGCGTGCGGCCGGCTCACCGCGCTACTTCTCTACCTTCTACCTGCGGCGCGCGGCGCGCATCGTGCCGCTTTATGTCGTCATGCTCGCGGGGCTCGCGCTCGGTGGACTGTGGTTGCAGCTCGGCGCGCCGGCGCCGGTTCAACCGCTCTTCGAAAGCAAACTACCCTGGTGGTCCTTCGCGATATTCGCCCAGAATTTTTTTATGCCCGGCATCGACGACTTTGGTCCCAAATTTGTCGGCGTCACGTGGTCGCTGGCGGTCGAGGAACAATTCTATCTCCTGCTACCCCTTCTGATCTGGGTGGTGCCGCGCCGACAGCTCGGCTGGTGGCTGCTCGCCCTGTTTTTCTCCGCCCCGCTCCTGCGCGTCTGCCTACAGACCGGCATGGCGACTTACGTGCTGCTGCCCTGTCGGCTCGACAGCCTGATGGCCGGGGCGCTCCTCGCCCTCGCTTGGAGTACCCCACGCTGCCGCGACTGGATGGTCCGCGGCCGTCAGTGGTTGCTGGTTGCCTGGATTGCGATCGCGATCCCCGCGCCGATTCTCATCCGCAGTGGCGCCGGCCTCTATGCCCTGCGGGGAGAATTCGGCTGGCTCCTCAACACGTGGCTGGCCGGATGGTTTGCCGTGACGCTGGCGCTGTTGCTCACCGGGCAGCCTCTGCTCGGCGCGGTGTTTCGGCTGCGGCCCCTGCGTTGGATGGGCCGCGTGGCCTACGGACTCTACTTGTTGCATCCGGCGATCGGCTGGTTCACGCACTGGGCGCTGCTGGGCCAAGTACCCGTGCTCAATGACGCCCGCACCGCCGCCGTCACCATGCTCGCCGCGAGCTTGAGCCTCCTCGCGGCGGGCGCGGCCTATCGCTGGATTGAAGAGCCGTTTATTACTTGGGGGCAGCGTTTCAAATACTGAACTCTCATGCTAAAAAACATCATCCGCACGGTGGCTGAAAGTCTCGGTTACTCGGTGCATCGCATCGCGCGACCGCCCGCGGCACCATCGCCGCCGCTGAGCTGCGTTCCCCTCCAGCCCGTGCGCGTGGAGCTGTTTCCCAACTGGCCGGTGGAACTTACCCTCAGCGACACGATCCAACGACACGCCCTTGTTGCTGGCGTCAATTATGAGGCGCCCTCACCGCAACTGCTGCGCACCTTCTGCTCCCCCGCTGGATCCGTGTTCTTCGACCTGGGCGCGAACTTTGGCTACTACTCCTACTACCTACTTTCGCAATGCCCTCAGCTCACCGTCCATAGTTTCGAACCGAATCCAACCCATCTGCGCGGCCAACGCACCGCTGCGGCGGAATTGGCCTCCGACCGGTATTTTCCCCACCAGATCGGACTGGCGGATGGCGACGGTGAACTCACTCTCACGACTTCATCCATCGATACCGGCTGGTCAACCTTCGGCCCTAACCCCGCTTTCAAGGGAATCGAAGAAACGCTGACGCTGCAGCGCGTTCCCGTGACAAGTTTTGATGCGTGGTTAAAACGGGAAAATCTAGCCCTGCCGTCTACGCCATTGTGGGTCGCCAAGATCGACGTGGAAGGGTTCGAACCCAAAGTACTTCACGGAATGAGTGCCGCGCTCAACGCCCACGCGTTCAAGGCCGTGCTGGTCGAGGTACTCGATCACACGCTGAATTTCTGCAACGCGACCGCAGGGGACATTTTCGTTTTGATGGATCGCGCCGGTTACACGCCGTTTGACATCTGGTTGCAACCCACCGTGCGCCAAGCCAAGGAAGCAAGAAATGTGCTGTTCCTGCCGAAGGCCTGACCGGACTTGTCGTCGGTCGCGACATATCGAGCCATGCCTAAGACCAGCGCAGTCTTAGATTCTACCCGCGTGTTCTCACCCGACACGCCCACCGCCACCGCGCCGCGGGTGGGCGCTCCGACCGGCCGCAGCTCCGAGCTCGACGGCCTGCGCGGCCTCGCGATCGCCCTCGTGCTCTGGCATCACCTCGCGGAAACCGCGCTGCCACCCATCCGCGAATCATGGCTCGGCTGGGTGCGCACCGCTTCGAACCTTTCCTGGTGCGGCGTCGATTTGTTTTTTGTGCTCTCCGGCTTCTTCATTGGCGGCATCCTGATCGACCGGCGCGACTCGCCGCGGCTCACCCGCATTTTCTATCTGCGTCGCGCCCTGCGCATCTTGCCGCTATATTACGTGACGCTCGGCTGCGTCCTCGCGCTCCACGCCATGGGCGTCGCCGGAAGCTTTCAACTTTTCCCCGCCTGGGTCTACGGGCTGTTCCTCACCAACTTCGCGCTCGCTGGCGGGCATACTTGGGACTGGCTGCCGCTCTCGGTGCTGTGGTCGCTTGCCGTCGAGGAACAGTTTTATCTGCTCGCGCCCTGGCTCATCCGTCTGCTCTCACCCGCGCGGCTGCCGTGGTTCGCCGCTGGCGTGGCGTTGCTCGCGTGGGCCTTGCGCCTCGCTCTCCTCGGGTGGCGCCCGTCCGGACACTTCGCCGCGCAAGTGCTGATGCCGCTGCGCATGGACGCCCTCGCGCTCGGCCTCCTCGTCGCGTGGGCCGTGCGCTCCGACGCCGCCCGACCCTGCTTCGTCGTCCTCGCCGCACGATGGAAACACTTTCTCGCCCTCGGCCTCGCCGGCCTTGCCTTCCTGGCGTTGCAGCGTCCCTCCGCTGGCGATGCCACCCTCTGCGCCTACGGCTACACGCTGCTGGCGATTTTCTTTGCCCTCCTCGTCGCCATCGTCGCCGAGGTCCGTCCCCCAGCGCTGTGCCGCGCTCTCGCCTGGCGCCCGCTCGCTCATCTCGGCCGACATTCCTACTTCGTTTACCTTTGGCATGCGGTAATCGGCGTCGGCGTGATTCAATGGCTCGGTGGCCCACATTTCCGCCTCGATTCGCCAACGGCTTTCGGTGTCGTCGCGCTCGCGGTCGCTGCCACCTGGGGCGCCGCGGCAATCTCGTGGAAATTTTTTGAAGGCCCGCTCGTCGCCTGGGGCCAGCGGCAGTCCTACTAAACGCGTGAGCGCCCCCCTTCCGCTGTCTGTGGTAATCTGCACACACAATCCGCGGGCCGATTTTCTCTCCGCCACACTCGCCGCGCTGCGTCGGCAAACGCTTCCGCTCGATCGCTGGGAACTCATCATTGTCGACAACGCCTCCCATCCGGCGATCGCCGGGACCTTCGATCTCCCCTGGCACCCGGCCGGCCGCGTCGTCGTCGAATCCAAACTCGGCCTCACTCCCGCGCGCCTGTGCGGCATCGCCTCGTCGCGTGGGGAAACCATCGTGTTTGCCGACGATGACAACGTTCTCGCACCTACGTTTCTGTCCGACGCCACCACGTTCCTCGCCGTCCACCCGGAAGTCGGCGTCGCCGGTGGCCGGGTCGTGCCGCGTTTCGAGGCGGAGCCACCGTCCTGGACGCGCGAGTTCTTCGGCAATCTCGCCCTCAGCGATCACGGCGCCGCGCCGCTGGTTTCTGAATCTTGGCAAGGCCGGCCGCATGATTATCCACCCTTCGCCCCGGTCGGAGCAGGACTCGTCGCGCGTCGCACCGCTCTCGAACCATACGTGAAACTCGTCACTTCCGATCCGCATCGCCGTACGTTCGATCGCCGCGGTCGCGCGCTCACTTCGGGTGGCGACAACGATCTCGTAATGACCGCCCTCGAGTCCGGCTGGCGCGCCGCCTACTGGCCGCAGCTTTGCCTCGAGCACATTATCCCGCCCTCCCGTCTCACGCGCGAATATCTGGCGCGGCTGAACTACGCGATCGCCCGCTCGTGGATCGGCGTGCTGCGACTACACCAAGCTTGCCCCTGGCCTTCAGTTCACTCGTGGACCGTGCCGCTGCGGCAGGCTCGCGCCATTTTCCGCCACCAACCCTGGCGCGGACCCACCCACTACGTCCGCTGGCGTTATGCGTGCGGACATTTCGCCGGCCTCGCGGACTGATCCATGCAACCGACCACTCCCCCAACGCTGGTTTCGCGCAACGTCGCTTTTCTGCTCGGCGCCATCGGGACGCTGATTTGCGCCCACGTCCTCTTCCTCCGCTCGGTAACCCAGGGTATTGGTCTGGCGGTGGACTTCATGCCATACACGCTGCCGGTGCACGACCTCCTGAACGGGAACCCGTTCATGATGATTCATCATCCGCCGCTTTATTCGCTGGCGATTTTTGTCGTGGCGCGAATCGGTCAGGTAGATCCCTTCGCGGCGGCGCAGTTAGTGCAGTGGGCCTGCTATCTCACGCTGCCGTTGATTGCCGGCTGGATGATCTGGCGGCTTACCCCAGGCAGCACTTTGCCCGCACTCTTCGTCATGGTTACGCTCGCGACTTCCCCGTACGTGCTCGATCTCGGCGCGCAGATTGCCTCCGAACATCTTTTTGGCGTCTTCAATCTCGTTGCGCTGGCCGCGCTGATTTTCCATCTGACCGGTGCCCGCTCCGCCATCTGGTGGTGGACCAGCGCCGTCGCCACCGCCCTTGCCGTGCTGACGCGCTACGCTGGCGTCGGGTTGGTTGTGGCCCTGGGCCTGCTACTTCTCGTGCAGCGAAAAGCTTGGTCACAACGCTGGCGGGAAACGGCGATAACCTCGGCGATCGCGCTCACTCCGCTGGCCCTATACGTTCTCTGGAATTATCTTCGGTCCGGCCAAACCGTAAATCGCGAGTTCAGTTTCAAGGGAGTCCCTTGGCATAAATTAGATCACGGCTTACATGTCATGACGACCTGGTGGGCCCCGCAACCTCTCGTCACGCGACCACTCGCCTTGCTCACGATCGGACTCGTCGCACTCGCATGGTTCGCGTTCGCCCGCCAAGGCGCTCGCTCCAAGGAGCCGTGGCAAAACCACTGCGCCATCGCACTGCGCGTTCTCGGCATTTTTTCAGGAATCTATCTGGCCTTCATTTTTGCCTGCATGATCTTTGCCGACGCGTGGATTCCATTCGACCATCGCATCCTTTTTCCCGTGCAGCTGGCTGCCACCGCCGCCACGGCTCTCGCTGCTGCGATGATCGCACCTCGCTCGGCGGCCGGACGCCTTGCCGTCGGACTAATCCTCTTGGCCTTAATGCTCCTCAATGTCCGCCGAGGCTGGCTGATGAGCGCAGACTACGCCGAGAAGGGGATCGGCTACGCCACTCTCGTTTCCGACCACACGCCTTGGGCGGAACAAATTCGGCACTTGCCGAGTACGGCTTTAATCATCTCCAACCGACCGGAACTAGTCTACTGCTACACTCAGCGCACCGTGACTGGCCTGCCAGCGACGTTCGATTTCCTCAATGGCCGACCGGCGCGTGATCTGGAGACAGCCGTCACCAGCCTTGGGCGTCAGGTTGAGCAGGCTCCGGATACTTTTTTCATTCAGTTTAACGAGAGCAACCTCGACACGATCCCTGTGGAAAAAATTTTCAAGCGGACGCCGTTTCACCTGATCCTCCGCAGCGCCCAAGGCACGCTCTGGCATCACTCGCCATCGTCTCAGCTCTAGGTCGCCGCCCGTCGCCCATTCTATTGCCATGGTCGCCCTTACCCGCGCGTTCTCCCGCCTGCGCGTCGCGCCCCGCCTCGCGGCCAAGCTGCTCCGCTACGGGGTGCCGCGTCATCTCGTGCTGTTCGGTTCGGTGAGTCTGGGCGACGATGTGCTGTGCACGGCGATTTTTCGCGAACTCGCCCACCGCGGCGAACGCCGGCTCTGGATGATGTCACGCCATCCCGGGCTCTTCGCCGGCAATCCCGACGTCGACCGCGTCGCGCCCATTGACGATTATCATGCGCGCCTTTTGCAAGGCCTCGGCGCCCGCGTCACGCAGCCGTATTACTTCACCGACTCCGCGGATCGCCGCCGCCACGTGCCGCCACCGCGTCCCGTCATCGCTCAAATGTGTCATCTGGCCGGGATCACCGGCGAAGTTTCGCTGCGCCCATGGCTGCACCTCACGCCCAACGAGCGCACCCGGGGCCGTCTCGCCGAACGCCAGATCGTGATGCACAGCTCCGGCCGCTCCGCCGGCTTCGCGATGGCCAACAAGGAATGGTATCCCGAAGGATTTCAGGCCGTCGCCGACGCGCTGGCCGCCCGCTTCAGGGTCGTGCAGCTCGGCTCGCCCCTCGATCCGCCACTTCAAGGCGCGCTCGATCTGCGCGGCAAAACTACCCTGCGCGAAAGCGCGGCGATCATCGCCGCTGCGCGCGCCGTGGTTTGTCAGGTAGGCCTCCTCATGCATCTCGCCCGCGCCGTCGATACCCGGGCGGTGGTTATTTTCGGCGGCGTGGAAGATCCCGCGATCACCGGCTACACGGCCAACGAAAATCTCACGACCGCCGTCGACTGCGCCACCTGCTGGATGCCCAACGACTGCCGCCACGATCGCAAATGCATGGACGCAATCACCCCGGCCCAAGTCCTCTCGGCCGTGGTTCGCGCCGATGCCCGCTTCGGTGAACCCTTGCCCGTGGAGTCATTCACCCTGCCCGCATGAAGCAACGCTCCCAATGCCCCGCCTGCGGCTTCAACGCGGCTCCTCTCATCGTCGATCTGCCGTTCGATTCCGCGGAGATCGCCGGATACCTTCGCGCTTTTTACGCCTCCTATCCTCGCTGCGACTTGGCCCCGCTCGCTGGCACCCGTTGCCAACTCGCCGACTGCCCGGCCTGCGGCTGCCGGTATCAGCAAGGTGTGCCCGACGACGCCTTTCTGGCCAACTTCTACCGGAGCCTCGGCACCTCGGTCGCCCCGGTCGCGTTCGAGCCCTATCGAATCGAACCCATTGTCCGTGAACTGATGATGGTGGTCCGTTTTTTGCAGCCGCGCGTTCCCTGCCCCCGCGTCTTGGATTTCGGCACGGGCGAAGGCCGGTGGGCCACCATCGCCGCCGCCGCCGGCCTGACCACCGGCGCCACCGACCTCACAAGTCACGCCTTCGCGACCCTCCAGCGGCACGGCATCGCCTGCTTCGATCCCGCCGCGTTAGCGCCGGCCGATTTCGATTTCATCAATACCGAACAGGTTTGCGAACATCTCGCCGCGCCCGCCGCGATCCTCGATCAACTATCTCGCGTGCTCCGTCCAGGTGGTGTGCTCAAGATCGGCGTGCCGCATGATCCCAATTTACGCCGAAAGTTGCGTCAGCCCGACTGGCTGGCGCCAAAAAATTCCCCGGATTCTCTCAACGGCGTCGCTCCCATCGAGCATCTCAATCATTTTGAGCCCACCAGTCTGATCGCCCTTGCCGTCCGCGCCGGCCTGCAACCACTCCAAATCCGCGGCTGGACTCTCGTGTCTCCGCGCTCACCGCCTGACTCCTTCGGACCGCGTCAACGCCTCGGCCTCTGGCTCCGCACGAAAATCGGCGCCGACGATCGCACTTATCACACCCTGACCCAGACTATTTTTTTTGAAAAACCGCTTTGCGCCGAAGCCATCGGCACCGCGGCGACGCATTGCGTGCAGCCTTGAAACTTCCGTCCCTCACGATTCTATTTTTCCCCGAAAAGGATCCGTTGCGGGCCAAGGCCGCCGTCACCCGTGCGCGCACCCGGAGCGCGGGTCTCGGCGAGGTCGCCGTGCTGCCACCCGGGCCGCATCTCGCCGAACTTTTCCGCGATCAGCTCGCTGCCGCCACCGCCGAGTGCGTGCTGTTGCTTGAGACTGAGGCGACGCCCGACGTCGGCGCAATTCGCGCGGAGCTCGCGGCGATGCAGCAGGCGACGCTCACGTTTTCCGGCCCGATTTTCCGCCGAGCCTGGCTGCGCTCGGCCCTACGCGCGCCCTTGGTTGACATCGACCCAATCTACAGCGACGTCGCGCACGACTGGCTACTTTTAAATCTCGCCGGCTCCACCAGCGCTCACACCGCGGTCGCTCCGCTGCTCTCCGCCCTGCCGCCGTCGCGCAGCGCGCGTCACACCCTGGCTTTGCTCGCGCTCGCGCATCACCTGCTGTGCCGCTGCGCCATTCTGCCCGAGACGGAACCGCTGCGCCGTGCCGCCGCGCTGCACGCGCTGCGAGCTTGGCGTCGTCACCGCCAGGCGCTCCCAAGCAGTGCCGTCACCGCGCTCACCACCATTCTCCAGCAAGCGCCACCACTCCCGCTGACTTGGCGTGCGCAGATTTTTTTCACACTCCTTAAGCGTCGTTTTTCAACCGATCCCGCTGATCGCAATCTCCATAAATTTTGCGCTGAAATTGAAGTCGGTCGACCCGGACTCTTCGGCGGACGGGCGCTCGGCGTGCCCGTGCTGCAAACAGCGCCACGATGACTTTATTCGCGCCCGATTCTGGCTCGCCGCCCTCGTGGCGAGACCGCCTACTGCTCCACTATCGACGGCGCGGCTGGCGCGGTTTTCTGCGCCTTTACAATTTTCTTAAACCGGCCGCGGCCCGCCGCGAAATTCGCACCATCAGCAGGTACGGGAGCGAGTTTTTTATCGAGCCCCAAGATGCCGTCGATGCGCACGTCATCAATGAAGGCTTCTACGAATCTGAAGTCCTTGAGGCGGTCCGCCCTTCGCTCGGTACCGACGCCATCCTCTGGGTCATCGGCGCCAACTTCGGGCTGCACGCCGTGACGGCGAAGTTTCTCCATCCCGCCACAACGGTCATTGCATTCGAACCCTCGCCCGCGATGGCCGCACGCCTTCTCGAAAACAGCGCGCTCAATGCCGTGAAAATCGAGTTACACGCTTACGCTCTCGGCGAACAACGCGGCGCGCGGCCATTCTACGCCAACGCATCCGGTAATCCCGGCATGTCCACCCTCCATCCGGTGGCTCATTTCACCTACGATCAGACGTTTGTTGTCGCGATGCTCACTGCCGCCGAAGTGCTCGAGCGTGGCTTAGCGCCCGCCCCGACGGCTATCATCCTGGATGCCGAGGGCGCAGAAACCGACGTGCTCCGCGGCTTCGGCGGGCACCTCGCCGCGCCGGCGCTGCGGCGGATCGTCTTCGAAGCGGCTAACGATTTTCTCTCTACGCACGAGCCCGCGGATTTGTACACGCTGATCACCGCGGCCGGTTTTTCCGTGAGCATACTGACCCGCCAAGAGCGCACGTCGCACGGTCTCTCCAACTTCGTGGCCATCCGCGGCTGAGCACCTTACCGCGCTCCCCGGCCAGCCTCTCAGTCTCATGGCGCCCGATCTTTCCATCATCATCCCGGTGTACAACCGCGGGGACGATATCCGCTACACCCTCGCAAGCGTTCACCGCGCCTCGGCCGGACTCGCGGTCGAAACCATTATTGTCGACGACGGCTCAAACCCACCGATCGCCGCCGACCTCGCGCGGCTGGGCTTCACCCCATCGCTGATCATCCGCCAAACCAACCAAGGCCTCCTCTTCGCCCGCCTTGCCGGGCTCGCCGCCGCCACCGGGCGAAATGTCCTGTTTCTCGACTCGGACGATCTCGTCGGCCCGGAAAAATTCCGCCGGCAACTCGCGGCGATGGCTGCGAACAAAGCAGCTATCAGCTATACGGATACAGCCCACGGCAGGATCGACGCATCTGGCGTGGGGCCGCTGACGCTCGACCCACCGCAACCGAGCGTGACTGATTCCGCCACGTTTCACATCCTTGTGCAACCCGCGCCGCACAGTCCCATCTATCAGCGCGAATATCTCAACCACGTGGTGCGCCAGCCCATTTTCCCGCCTTCCGGAATTTATAATAGCGTGGCCGAAATTTGGTTCTATCACCAAGCGGCTCTGCACTCCGCCCGCGTCGTTCACGTGCGGGGCGCCCACACCATCATCGGCCGGCATGACGGTACCCGACTGACCAACCACTGGGAAAAACTGGCGGTCGCCTCTCTCGGCGTGATGGAAGCCTTCGCTCGCACCTGCCCGATTTTACCGCCGACCGCCGGTGTTCGTCAGCTCGTCGCAGAAAAAGCTTTTAACGCATGGCGGGCCCTTCCTCGCGGTTTTTCTCCCGAATTTTGCCGCCGCGAACTCGACCTTTGGCGCCGCCTCCATGGGGAGATCGACGTCACCAAGCTCGGTGGGGGGCATTTTTCGAAGCTAGCTCGCCCGTTTGGCCCGATCGCCGCCGCCCGGCTTTTTCAGCTTTGGCAAAGTCGCCCGTACCGTGCCATCCGCACCCTCGATGACTCGGCGTTTGCCCAGCTCCTCGCCGCGCTACCACCGCCATGACGGCCGGCCGTCTCCTCTACCTCGGTTATCACGCGCCACTCGCGGCCCTCGAGCGCAGCTGGCGCGAGGGCGGCCCGCTCAACCAATGGATCACCGACCGCGGCCGCCTCGCCATGCGCGCCGCCGCGGCCAGGCTGCCGCCCTTCCCGACCCCACCCGCGAGCGCGCCTCGCCTCATTTTTCTCACAGGAAAAAAATTCTGGTATCAGACGGCTTTCTGCGCGGCCTCGCTGCAACGCCACTCACCCTGCCCGCTCGCCTTCGAGTTCATCGACGATGACTCGTTCGACGATGATCTGACCACGGAGATTCAACGCCTCTTCCCGTCCAGTGTCATCACCACCGCGGCCAGCGCGATCGCGCACCTCGACCGCGTCCTCCCGGCCGCGTACTTCCCCACCCTCCGATCCCAGCGCGTCACCTACCGACACCTCCGCAAACTCACCGATGCCCACGCCGGCCGGACCGGCCCGCGCCTCGTGCTCGACTCGGATATGCTTTGCTTCCGACGGCCCGAGGCGTTGCTCACTTGGCTCGAACAGCCCGCGCGGCCGATTCATCTCCTCGATGTCCAGGATGCCTATGGTTACCCGGCCGCCAGCTTGGCCGAGCTGGCCGGAGCACCCGTGCCCTCACTGGTGAATGTCGGGGTGCTCGGTCTACGCAGCGAATCGATCGATTGGGCGAAAGTTGAGATGGCCGCCACCACTCTGATTGGCCGGCACGGCACCAGTTACTATCTTGAACAGGCCCTCGCGGCGCTCCTGCTCGCAGGTCAATCCACCCAACCACTACCGGTGGCCGACTATCGCCTGCTGCCATCCGAGTCCGAGTGTATCGCGCCCACCGCGATCCTTCACCACTACGTCGCCGAGTCTAAACGAGGCTACTTCCGGCATGCTTGGCGGAGCTTACGATGAGCCCGGTCGACCCAAAGCGCTGGCGTTACTCGCCGGCTTTTTTAATTCCGCTGATCGTCTGCGGATGTGGCTGGTTAGTCGCGCCGCCGCTGCTGTGGCCCGACACCTCGACGGGTTTGCTCGCTTGGCGAAACTTTGCCGAGGGGGGCACGTGGAATACGATCGTCGAGCCTTCGGCCATCGATCTCACCGTCAATCGGGAATCCACCATCACGTGGTGGAGCCCGGGCCAATACTTGCCTCTGGGCCTGCTCTGGATGGCCGGTCTCCCGCTCGGAGCAGGGATGCTCTTCCTCGCGCTACTGTCGGCGGCGAGCCTCGCCAGCGGTCTCTGCCGGGTCGCGCGTGAGCTCGGCGCCCCTGAGGCGGCGCTACCTTGGATCGCGGTCGCGGCCACCGGTTCGTGGCACTCGCTCTACGCGTTTGGCATGTTCAACGGTGGCGAGATTGGCCTGATCGCACTCTTCCCGTGGGTCCTCCTCGCTGGCTGGCGGCTGCGCCACCGCCCCATCCGCTCGATCGTGCTCCTCCCTCCGCTCCTGCTCATCGGCTCTTTCGTAAAGCACTCCTTCGCCATTTACGCCCTCGGGCTCCTCGCATTTCTCTGGCTGGAGGCATTGCGCAACTGCCCAGCCACCCTGCGAGCTCGGGCTCGGGTCACCTTACCGTTAGCCATCGTCGGCGGCATCTATGCGCTGGCTCGAGCGGCTGTCTTTACGCCGGGTCCCAGCCCTTCCGACCCGGGGCAAATTGCCCGGACCTTCGTGGAATCATTCGGATTCTCCGCGCTGGCACCCCTCCTCGCCGCCACCGGCGGGGGCAGTTTCTGCGGACGGCTCTTTATGATGGCCGGGCTACCCACTCAGTCCGGTTGGCAAATCGTGGCCGGCCCGCTCGTCTTACTCGCACCGGTCGCTCTGGCCATCTACCTCAGCCTCGCCCGCGGCCATCGCCCGATCACCCGGCTTGCGGGGGTCGTCGCTCTCACGACCACCACCACGCTCGCCGTGCTCATTTGGCGCGGTGGCAGTATTAGCTTAGACGACCGTCACTTCCGCCCGGCGGGCGTGCTTCTGCTCGCGGTAATCGCCGGAGCCACCGCTAACGTCAGCGGGCGGTGGCGGCAGGGGGTCGCGCGCGCCTGCATTTTGGTCATCGTAGCCTATGGCTTCGGCGCTGCGCTCAACCGTCACCTCAGCATGCGACAGAGCGTTCACCCTTCGATCGACCACACTTCGATCACCGATTTCCCCCCGAGCGCCCAGGCGGAGTTGCAACGCCTCGACGCCGCGGCCTCAGGTACCGACGGCATAATTTACCTTTCAAAAACCGAGTTATCCGTTCTCACCCAACACGCCCGGCTGATCGTCACCGACGCCGTTGATCGCGATGTCCCGTGGTTCGTCCACCAACCCCGCCATGGGCGGGTCGCGTCAATCACCCTCGTGCTGCCCGAGCGTTTTGCCCGCGACGGACGCGGCGCCGCCCTCCGAGCCAGTTTCGTAGATTACCCCACGACGGCGTGGACCTGCCAAACCGTCGCCGGCTGGGATTTTTGGCAGGCCCGCGTCTCGCCGTCATCCACGTTATGACGCCACTCGTCAGCATCCTCATTCCCGCTTACAACGCCGGCGCGTGGATCACGCCGACCTTGGAATCGGCCCTCGCGCAAACTCATCCGCGGGTAGAAATCATCGTCATCGATGACGGCTCGACCGACAACACTCGCAGGCTCGCCGAAGATTTTCGACTGCGCGGCGTGCGCGTCGTCGCGCAACCCAACCGAGGCGCGGCCGCCGCCCGCAATACCGCGCTGGGTCTCGCCACGGGCGATTACATCCAGTTCCTGGATGCCGACGATCTCCTCGACCCGGGTAAAATTTCCAACCAACTCGCCCTTCTCGCCGCAGCTTCCCCTGGCAAAGTCGCCTCGTGCGCTTGGGCGCGTTTCTCGACGAGCCCGCGCGAAGAAGTATTTAGACCTGAACCGACTTGGCGTGATTTATCGGGATTTGATTTCCTCGAGCTCCACTACCAAGGCGGCTGGATGATGCCGCCCATTGCCTGGCTCTGCCCGCGCGCGCTGCTCACTGCGGTGGGTCCTTGGCGCGAAGATCTCTCTCTCAATGACGACGGCGAATACTTTTGCCGCGTACTCCTGCGCTCCACCGGGATTATTTTCTGCCCTCGCGCATTGGCCTATTACCGCTCCGGAGTGGCTGGAAGCCTGAGTCAGCAAAATAATGCCGCCGCCCTCGCTTCCCTTGACCGCAGCATCCAAGCAACCACGCGCGCGCTGATCGCGCACGAAAATGCACCGCGCGGTCGGCTTGCGGCGGCCAACGCGTGGCGACGACTGGCCCACGATCTTTATCCGACGCTCCCCTCCGAAGCTGCCCACGCTGAGCAACAGGCCCTCGCCCTCGGCGGCTCGCACCTCCGCGTCGAGGGAGGCCGCCTTGTCCGCGCCACGGAGCGTATCTTCGGTTGGCGCGCCGCCGCCCGCCTCAAACGCTATCGCGGAAGTCACCCGCCCCGATGATGACCCAGCTCGCCAACGATTTTCGCTCGCGGGTCCAAGCGTACACGCCCACGGCCGAGCACCACGACCGATTGTTCGCCGAATTCACCACGCTCACTTGGGCCGATCCGGTGCTCGCCGCCCATCGGCGCCACGTCGAATCTGAAAAACTCGGCTTCGGCGACCCCGCGTTTCATGCGCTGTGGGCGCGCCTCCTCGCCACCGCCGTCGCCGATTTCGGCCCTGTTGATGCGCTCGAGATCGGGGTTTTTAAGGGCCAGATCATCTCGCTCTGGGCGCTTCTCGCCACCACCCACAATTGGCCCGTCCGCGTTCATGCGCTCACCCCTCTCACCGGGGCACCCCTCCCTCCACCGAGTTTATGGCGCTCCCTATTATTCCGATTCAACGCTCGTTTCCGCGAACGCGTCCAAAGCGGGGATTTTTACGCTGACGCCGACTACGAAAATATCATCCGCGCTCATTTCACTCACCACCATCTCCGCTTCGAAGACGTCCGCCTCTCCCGCGGCTACTCCACCGACCCAGCGCTCCGCACCCGCCTCGCGCACGAGCGGTTTCACCTGATTTATATTGACGGCGATCATACTTACGAGGGTGCCCTCGCGGACATCGAACAGTATGCGCCGAAGATCGTACCCGGCGGTTGGTTGGTGATGGACGATGCCTCGTTCGATCAGCTGGGCACCGTCTTTTGGAAAGGCTATGCGAGCGTAGCCCGCGCCTGCCACCGACTCCCCGAGCTCGGTTTTAAAAATGTGCTCACGATCGGCCACAATCGCGTCTTTCAGAGGCAGCGTTAAACGATGGCCGCGATTCGAGTTTTTCTTCTCACGTACCGTCGGCCGCACCTTCTGCGGCGCGCGCTGGCATCTCTGCGCGCCCAGACCTTCCGCGACTGGATCTGCGAGCTGCACAACGACGACCCGACCGACGACAACCCGCGCCAACTCCTCGCGGAGATCGCCGATCCGCGCTTTACGCTCCATCAGCACGCCACCAACTGGGGCCCCGTCGCGACGTTCAACCACGCCTACGCCGCCGGCCCCGAGGCCTTCGCCAGTATTCTGGAAGATGACAACTGGTGGGAACCCGAGTTTTTGATTACGGCCCACGCTGTCCTGCTGGCCACGCCGCACGCCAATGTCGTTTGGGCCAACCTCCGCATCTGGCAAGAACAAGCCGACGGCAATTGGCAGGACACCGCTCGGACCATTTGGGCGACGGCTCCGGCCGAGCAGTGCCCCCGCCTTTTTTACTGGCCCCAACCGCTTCAATTCAGCGACGGGCTTCACTCGAATGGCGCGATGCTTTACCGCGCCGCTGCTTCCGCCTCGGCTCTCGTTCCCGCCAACACGCCATTTGCGATCATCGAACCAACGCGAGAGCGCCTCCTCGCCGGGGCTTGGCTCCTTCTCCCGCAGGTCCTCGCCCACTTCGCCGTCACCCTGCGCACCAGCCGCTCCCCTGACCGCGCCCTCTGGTCTCAATCGCAACTCCTCGTCGCCGCCTCCTACCTCGCCGCGATCCCGGCATCGGCGGATGAATTGGCGGGCCATTGGCACCACCTGCGCGGGCAACGGCCATCTGGCACCAACCTGCTTTTCCAACTCGCCCTCGCTGGCATTCGGACCCGCGACCTTCTCTCAAACGCTCGACCTGCCGATTGGCTCCGATTCCTCGCCGGGGCCGTGCGCCATCCCCTGCTCTTGCGCAACGCCCTTCGATTTCGGTTCGCCCACCCAGAGGTCTGGGCCAAGCTCCGCGACGGTGCGATCGCCCGATCCCGTGAAAATCTCGCAGCTTCGCCGAACCCCGCCATCTGGGAAAAACGCCTCCTCCCGTGAGTTCCGCCCGCATTCTAATCCTCACCAACGGCCCGCTCGCCCGCAACCCGCGCGTCGTCAAGGAGGCGACCACCCTCGGCGCCGCCGGTTACCGTGTCACCGTAATCACACCTCGCAACCACGCCGCTTCAGAGCCGTTCGACCAAGCCATCACCGCCGGGGCGCCGTTTCAACGCGTGCCGATCGATCTCATCCCGGGTTACGGCACCTCTGCTGGGCGCGTCTTCGCCCGACTCCTCCGCCACCGGTTGGGGCGCGCCGCGATGAATCACTGGCACTGGCCCAACCTGCACGCGCTCGGACCCGCCAGCTGTCTACTCCGGGCGGCCCGCGCTCATCCGGCCGATCTCACCTTGGTCCACAACGAGATCCCTCACGCCATCGGCCTCCGTCTTTTGGAGGTGGGTCGGCGCGTCGCGGCTGATTTCGAAGATTGGCACTCTGAGGACCTTTTACCCGATGCCCGCCGACTCCGGCCCATCGCGATCCTCCGCACTCAGGAGCGGGCCTTGCTGCACCGGGCCGCCTACGTCACCACGACCTCCGCCATTCTTGCAGCGACGCTCCAGGAGCGCTACGGCGGGCCCCTCGCTCACGTCATCACCAACTCCTTCCCGCTCGGCCCCGTACGTTCCTCGCCAAAGCCTGCCCCGCCCAAGCTACTGTGGTTCTCGCAAACCATCGGTCCGGGCCGAGGCCTCGAGGCCTTCCTCGCCACTTGGTCAGCCAGCCAACAGCCCAGCCAGCTCACTCTCCTTGGCGAAGATTACCAGGGCTTCGCCGCCGCTTGGCGCGAGCGCCTCCCCCTCGCCCACCGCGCGCGACTGCAGATCACCCCTCTCGTACCCCCACACTCCCTCCCAGCTTTTATCGCCCAACACGATATCGGCCTCGCACTCGAACCCGGTCAACCCGCCAGCCGCGATCTCACGATCACCAATAAAATACTCCAATATCTCAACGCCGGCCTCGCGATCGTCGCCACCCCGACCGCCGGTCAACGTGAGGTGCTCGCCCACGCTCCCCTCGTCGGGACCTTCCTCGAGCCCACGGCTCCGGCGGCAGAAAACGTCGCGCGGCTCGATGCTTTACTTGCCGATCCGACCTTACCCGCCCGACGCGCGGCCGCCCGCCAACTGGCCGTCACCCGATACTGCTGGGAAAAAGAGGCGCCGCGCCTCGTCGCCTTGGTCGCCTCAGCTCTCGCCGCGCCCATCCATGAAAAACCAGCTTAAGCCTACCTTGCGCGGCATCCTCGGCTCGTTATTTTCATGCGCACTCCGAGCCCACAGCCGGATCTACGAACCGAGCGGGCCGATCGTGATCATTGCCCCGCACCCTGACGACGAAACCCTCGGGTGCGGCGGTCTCATGGCGCTCTTGGCCAGAAAGGACGCTGACCTCCGGACCGTTTTCCTCACCTCTGGCGAGGCCTCCCACCGCGGCCACCCCATCATCACGCCTGCCACGCTCGGCCCGCTCCGGAGAGCTGAAGCGCGCGCCGCCCTCACCGCACTCGGCGGGCCCGCCCTCGCCGAGAACGCCCTTTTTCTCGGAGCCCCTGACGGAGAGCTCGCGCGACTACCGGAGGCCGCGCACGCGGCCGTCCACGCCATCCTCGTTAACACGATTCGGCTCGCGCAACCCGGCGCGGTGTTGGCTCCTTATCCATGGGGCGGAAGCACCGAGCACACGGCCGCATACGAGTTGGCGCGCGCGGCGTGCGCGAGCGCGGGCGGCGCCCAACTTCTCGGATACCCCATCTGGGCTTGGTGGCAGCCGTTTCGTTTGATGCCTCAGCTTCGCCTCGGAGCGGACAACCTTCGCCTACCGCTCGACGCATCGCTCCGCGACGCGAAGAAAAAAGCGCTCGCCTGCCACCGTTCTCAAGTTCAGCCGTCCCCGCCTTGGCCGAGTCCACTCCTGCCCAGCGCGCTCATTGAACGCGGCCTCAGTTCCCACGAGTTTTTCTTCCGCGAATACGTACCGCCTCGCCTCGCGCCAACCGCCCGCAACCCCTAGACGTTCCCATTTTAGGTCGCCGCGGCCCTCGAGCGCGGCCTCGCCTCGCGCCAACCGCCCGCAACCACCAGCCTCATCCGCTTGATCCAAAAACTTTTGCTCTCCTTGACCACCACGGGCGCCAGCCCAGGCGAGCCCGATCCTCTCCATGCGGCTGGTCCCAGCGGTCCGCCGCCAGCGCCATTTTATCGCCCAGGCACGAACGCCCAGCGAGCATCCCCATGACTCTTCCGCCCCAAATGGGCAATCTTCCGGAACATGCCTCCGCCCAATCTGCGCGCGCCGGGCCGCTCGCCTCCCCGTTGAAGCGCGTCCTCATCATTAGCCCGCACTTCCCGCCCATTAACGCACCCGATATGCAGCGCGTGCGGATGAGTTTGCCCTATTACCAAAAGATGGGCTGGGAACCCGTCGTGCTCGCGGTCAATCCGGCGTGCCAGAGCGGCATGCTCGAAGCCGAGCTCCTCCCAACCTTACCCGAGAGGGTCAGGATCGTGCGGACCGCCGCCCTTCCGTATCGCTTATGCCGATACATCGGTCTCGGCAACCTGGGGCTCCGCGCGCTGCTTTTTTTTCTTTGGACGGGCTCCCGCATCCTTTCGTCTGAAAAATTCGACCTCGTATTTTTTTCCAACACCCAATTCGTGACGTTGCTGCTGGGCCGTTTTTGGCTCTCCGGTTTTGGCGTGCCCTACGTGATCGATGTCCAAGACCCTTGGCGGACGGATTTTTACGAGCGCCGCGGAGCTCGCCGGCCCCCCGGTGGCTGGAAATACGCATTCGCCCGGCTACAGGCGTGGGCGTGGGAGGGCTGGTGCTTTCGGCGCGCGGCCGCCGTCATGAGCGTCTCACCGACCTACCTTACCGATTTACGAGCTCGCTATCGCCCCTTGGCCACCATCCCGACGGCGGTCATCGGCTTTGGCGCCAGCGCCCACGATCAGACCCAAGCGAGGGCTCTCGCCTTCTCTGGCAAACGGTTCCCACGCACGCAAAATGAGATTCATTTCGTCTACACGGGCGCCTCCGGGCCCATTTTACCAGACTCACTCGCAGTGCTTTTCCAAGGCCTCAAAACTTACCGGCTCCACTGGCCGGAGCGCGCCGCACGCCTCCGCTTCCATTTTATCGGTACGAGCTACGCCCCCCCCGGGCAAGGCCGGTTATCCGTCTGGCCGATCGCGAAGGCATGCGGCGTCGGCGACCTCGTCGATGAAATCGCTCAGCGTATCGGCCATTTGGAGTCGATCCATTGGCAGAATGAAGCCGATGGACTCCTCATCCTCGGGTCCACCGATCTCGCCTACTCTCCGTCAAAAATCTATCCTTATTACCTTTCTGGCCGCCCGATACTCGGCCTCGTATTCAAGGGCAGCGTCCTCGAGCGGCTGCTCGAGGAACTCCAATGCTCCTACCTCGTCGGTTTCCACCTCCACGAATCAAAAGACGCCGCCCACGCCCAGCTCCACACGTTTTTCGATCTGGCCCTCGCCGGTTTTCCCGCCGGTTCTTTACCGGTCCGCCAGACCAACTCCTTCAACCAGCACTTCCTCGCCGAGGAGCTGACCCGCCAACAAGTCGCCCTCTTCAACCGCGCCGTCGCCCCAGCGCCCGTCTCCGCCGCTTGAACCAGTCCTCGCCATCACCATCTCCGGCCAACGCCGTCCCGTCAGGCTCCGCGGACGCTCCTGCCCCCCCCATCGCCGCCCGCGCCCCTGAGCTGGGCCGCCGACGGGGCCAGCGGCTTTTCAACTTCGGTCTCGGCGCCATCGTCCTCGCGCTCGCTTGGTACACATTCACGGCCGACGTCGCCGATCACCTCCATCTTTATCTCGGGTTATTGATCATCATTTTATCCGTCAGCCCCGGTCTCCGCTGGGCCCGGCAGGCAAATTTTAGCTTACCGCTTTTCGAGGCGTTTATGCTCACCAGCATCAACACCTATGCGATTCCTCTTTTAAGCGGCCACCAAGCTCTAAAAAACTTTTCAACCGAGACCCTCACACTCGCGGCGCTGGGCGTCATCGCTTTTCAGGGGATCGCCCTTTTTACCTATATTTCCGTCCGTGCGCGCGCCCAGCGGACGCCGTTTTGGCGAGAGGCGATCGTAAATGAGAACATCTCATATAAACTCGGTTACGGCATAGCCATAACGACCGCGTACACGTTTGCCGATAACTTCACCTCATTGATTCCCGGCCAACTCGCCGGCCCCCTGCGCGCCTTCGCCTATGGGATCGGCATCGTCGCCACCTTCCTCCAGTGTCGCCTCTGGGGCGCCGGTATCTTGCCTAAGAGCGAAAAAAATTTCTTCCTCGTTTTAACCACCACCCAAATCATCTTGAGCTGGTCGAGCCTGTTCTTGGTCGGGGGAGTTTCTATTATCGTACTTGGCTTGCTCGGATATGTGACCGGAGGGAAAAAAATCCCCGTGCTGTTTCTCGTTGTTTCGCTCCCTTGCATTGCCGTACTCCACAATGGCAAAAGCGCGATGCGGGAAAAATATTGGGAGCAACAGGCGCCCATGCCGACGCTCGGTGCCGTGCCGGCTTTTTTTCAAGAATGGATCCGCTACGGTCTCGACCCCGAAATCCAAGCCCAGCGCAACGATAGCAACCGGCTCCTCGAACGGACCTCTCTGTTTCATATCATGTGCCTCGTCGTCGCCAACACGCCCGCTCAACTGCCTTTTCTCAACGGAACGACTTACGCCCAAATTCCCGGACAATTCGTTCCCCGCTTTTTCTGGCCGGAAAAACCCGTCGGCCATATCAGCACCTATACCTTGGCCATTTATTACGGTCTCCAAGTGGAGGAAGATACCACCAAAACGACCATCGGCTTTGGCTTACTTACTGAAGCCTACGCCAATTTCGGTTTTTTTGGCTTGGCTATCCTCGGTGTTTTTATCGGCGCCGGTTCCAAATACGTCAGCGTCAGCGCCGCCAGCAGCCCACTCCTTTCCTACGGGGGCATCTTCATGGTCATCCTCATGGCTTGGTCCTTTCAGACTGAAATGACCATGAGCATTTGGCTCAGCTCCCTTTTCCAAGGGTGCGTCGCCGTGCTCGGTCTCCTTTACGTGACGCGCCATTACCTCAAGTAATGCCACCGACCGCCCACCCGCGCCGCCTCGCCGTGGTGCTCTCCCACCCCACCCAATACTACAGCCCGTGGTTCCGTTGGCTCACCGCGCACACCGATCTCAAGCTGCGTATTTTTTACCTTTGGGAATTCGGCGTGAGCCCGCACCTCGATCCGCAGTTCGGCACCACCGTTAAATGGGATGTCGATCTCCTCAGCGGCTACGACCACGAGTTTGTCCCGAATCTCGCCGCCCGGCCCGGCACCGATCATTTCATGGGTCTGCGCAACCCTCGCATCACTGCCCGCCTCGCGCAATTCCAACCCGAGGCGATCCTCTTATTTGGCTACGCTTATGCCTCTCACCTTCGCGTCGTCGCCTGGGCCCGCTGGCAGCGGATTCCCCTGCTCTTCCGCGGAGACTCCCACCTGCTTGGTCGCAGAGAACCACCGCTCATCACCCGCGGGGCGCTCAGCCTCCTCTTCGCCCAATTCACCGCATTTCTGCCCGTCGGCGCCGCCAACCGCGCCTATTTTTTACGATTCGGCGTCAAGGCCCCCCGCCTCTTTTTCTCACCTCATGCCGTCGACGCCGCTCATTTTAATCCAACGCTGGCCGCCCATCGAACCGCCGCCGCCACCGTCAGGCAGGAACTGCACCTCCCGCCGCATACTCGCGTCATTCTTTATGCGGGCAAACTTGTCGCCGCCAAACAGCCCGGCGCGCTCCTCACGGCTTTTCTCGCTGCCCGCCTGCCCGAAACCGCGCTCCTCTTCGTCGGTGATGGCAAGGAAAAACCCGCCCTCCAGACCCTCGCGGCCACTGCCCCTCACGCCCCCATCTATTTTCTGCCGTTTGCCAATCAGAGCGAAATGCCTTCGCGCTATCTGCTCGCCGATCTTTTCGTCTTACCTTCCCGCGGACATTACGAAACCTGGGGCCTCGCCGTGAATGAGGCCATGCACATGGGCGTGCCTTGCCTCGTCAGCGATCGCGTCGGCTGCCAAGCTGATCTCGTCACCGACGAAGAAACGGGATGGGTGTTCCCTTCCCAGCAACCGGACACCCTCACGAGAAAACTCATCGCAGCCTTCGCCACGCTTGCCGCCCCCCGCCCCCGCGCCCGCCTTCACGCCGCCGTCGCCGCGCGCATCGCTCAATACACCTACAGCCAGACCACCACCGGCCTCCTCGCCGCGCTCGCGAACGTGCCCTCACGCCGCACGCCCACCTCGTGAAAATCACGATCGTCGCAGGCTTTCTCCTCCCCGTGCCACCCGTCCAAGGCGGGGCCATGGAAAAAACGTGGCACCACCTCGCGAAACTCTTCGCCGACGCGGGTCACCAGATCACCTTCATCTCCCGCCACTGGCCGGGCTCGCCCACCTCCGAAACTCTTGCCGGAGTCCATCACCTCCGCCTCCTCGGCGCCAACCACACCCGCTACCTACCGCTGAACCTTTTCCTCGATTTTATCTGGGGTGTCCGCGTCACCCGCGCTTTGCCCAAGGCCGACATCGTCATCACCAACACCGTCGCCCTCCCCGTCTGGCTCCATCGCCTCAAACCCTCGGCCGGGCGCGTCGTTGCCGTCATCGCCCGCCTGCCCAAGGGCCAGACACGGCTGTACGGTCACGTGCATCGGCTGCTGTCGCTGAGCTCAGCCGTCACCCAACGCATCCTGTCCGAAAACCCCCGTCTCGGCGATCGGATCATCGCCTTCCCCCTGCCACTGAATTGGTCCCTGCATGCCGCCGCCGTCGCGGCGGCCGCCCGACCCGCCACCCCAATCGTGATCGGTTATATCGGTCGGCTGCATCCCGAAAAAGGGATCGGCCTGCTGCTGTCCGCCGCTCGCCAACTCCTCGCCCGTGCAGACTTACCACCATGGCGCCTGCGCCTCGTCGGCCCCGTCGCCGTCCCTGCTGGCGGCGGTGGCGAAACTTGGCTGAAGCCGCTCTGTGAAGCCCACGCTGCCGACTTCGGCGATCGCCTTGAGATCACCCCGCCCGAATACGATCCATCCCGTCTCGCTCAGATTTACGGCACCATCGATATTTTCTGCTACCCCAGCTTGGCCGAACAGGGTGAGACCTTCGGCGTCGCGGTCGCCGAGGCCATGGCCGCGGGGTGCGTTCCGGTCGTTTCTAAAATCGCGTGCTTCGCCGAGCTCATCCGCGAAGACGAAACCGGTCTCGTCTTCGACCACCGCTCGCCCCACCCTGAAAAAGACCTCGCCGACGCGCTCGGCCAGCTCCTCGCCGACGCCCCGCGCCGCCAGCGCCTCGCGGCCCGCGCCCGTGCGCACGTCCGCCCTTTCGACTACCCTGAGGTGGCAGCTCGCCTTCTCGAGCAACTCGCCGCACTTTTGCCCGCACCGACGCCTCCGCGCACCTCATGAGACCGCCTCTCCTGATCGCACCGCGCCACTTCGGCTCATTTTAATGGATTCGGAATCTCCTTATATCGGTCAAAATCCCCGCTCCCCTTACACGCGGGCCGAGCAGGTGCGGCGCCTCGCGTGGTCCGCCGTGCAGGCCACGCTTTTTCGCTTCAGCCCACGGCCCTGCCATGCCTTTCGCGCCCGCCTCCTCCGCCTTTTTGGCGCCCAGATCCCCGAACCCACCAAGGTCGTCATTTTTCCCACCGCGCGCGTCACTTTCCCGTGGAAACTATCCCTCGCGCCCCGCTCGATGGTGGGGCCCCGCGTTACCCTGTACAACCTCGCTCCCATCACCCTTCACCGCGGCGCGAATCTCAGCCAAAATTGCCATCTCTGCGCCGGCACTCACGATTTCACGCGGTGGGATATGCCGCTGATCGCCCAACCCATTGTCATCGGCGAGAACGCCTGGCTCGCCGCCGATGTTTTTGTCGGCCCGGGCGTGAGCGTGGGCGAACTCTGCGTGGTCGGCGCCCGCTCGGTCGTCGTCAAGAGCTTGCCGCCTCGCCAAGTTTGCGTCGGCCAGCCGTGTCGTCCCATCAAAGACCGAACGGAGCCACGCCTCCCATGAGGCTCTGCCACATCGTGCCAAGCCTGGAAGAGCGCTACGGTGGACCCTCCCAATCCGTTCGCGCCCTCGGTCACGCCCTCGCTCAAAACGGTCACCAGGTGGATCTCCTCGCCACCGCCACTCAGGTCAAAGACCTTGCGGTAACCTCCGCCGGTCGGCTCCGCACCGCCATCTACCCACGCGGCTGGCCCCACCGCTTCTGCCCATCGCGCGGACTGCGCCGCGCACTCGCCGCCACTGACGCTGATATTATTCACCATCACTCCTTGTGGCTGCGCACGCTTCACTACGCGCACCAGCGCGCCGTCGCCCAGCGCCGCCCTTTGATCATTTCCCCTCGCGGCATGATGAGTGCATGGGCTTGGCAACACCGCTCTTGGAGAAAAAAATTCGCCAGCCGCTACGTGCATCCCGGCGCACTCGCCGCCGCCGCCGGCTGGCACGCCACCAGCACCGCGGAGGCCAAGGAAATTCGCGACTTGGGGTTTCCCCAGCCCATCTGCGTCGCGCCCAACGCCGTCAACCTACCCCTGCCCGCCGCGCAGGACAACGCGGCCGCTCACTGGCACGCGGTGTGTCCGGAATCAAAAAAGCGCCCCGTCGCCCTTTTCTACTCACGGTTTCACGCCAAGAAGCGTGCCCGCGAACTCATTGACCTCTGGTGCCGCCACGGTCCCGAAGATTGGCTCCTCCTGTTGGTCGGTATCCCCCAAGAGGATACGCCCGCCTCACTCGAAGCATACGCCCGCCAGCTACCCGGTCGTACTCACGTCGCCGCTTTCTCCGGCCTCGGCCAGCCGGCACCTTACGCCGTCGCGACGCTTTTCCTCCTGCCTTCCCATAACGAAAACTTCGGCCTGGTTATCGCCGAGGCCATGGCTCACCGCGTCCCGGTACTCGTCACCGATACCACGCCTTGGTCTGAGGTTGCCCGCCTCGGCTTGGGGTGGTGCGTGCCTTGGGCTGAGTATCGCAACGCCTTGAAAGCCGCCACCGCCGAGAGTCGAACGCAACTCACCCAGCGTGGGGCGCACGCCCAGTCTTGGGTGGCTGAAAATTTCTCGTGGGACCGCTCCGCCCGCCTGCTCACCACGTTTTACGAGGACCTCCACCTCCACGCTGATGGACGGTAACCATTCCCAACACCTGCCTCCACCCAGCGCGGATCGCTCAATGTCACCGGAATCCGAATACGTCTGGCCCGATGAGCGCAACCTCCGGGGTGCCCCCCAGCCGCTCCGGCCGATGGAGCGGGTGACGTGCGCGCACGTCGGTTTCCTCTTGGTCGGAACGACGTGGGCCTTCGGCGGCCAATCCGATAACGCCCAACTCGTGATATCGATTTGGGCTAGCCTCAGCCTCGTGATCACGCTCGCCGCCCAACGCAGCAAACGTCCCTTGGCGGATGGCCGGCGCGGGCCGATCGGCTGGCTGCTACCGATCATCGCTTTCAACGCCTTCGTCCTTCTCGGTTGCAGTAACGCGAGCTTTCGCGAGGTGATCTCCGATGGCTCCATTTTGCTGATCCACCAAGGCGCGAAGAGCAGTCTCCCCAGTTCCGCTCGTCCCCAGCTCGGCCTCCAGGCTCTCTGGCTTTTTGATGGCCTTTGGCTTTCCTGCTTCAATATCGCATTCGTTATCCGTCAACGCCGCACCCTCCGTCACCTTCTTCTGCTCGCCGTCACCAACGCTGCCCTCCTCGCCATCTTCGGCACCGTCCAGAAACTGGGCCACGCCACCGGAATTTATTTCGATGCCGTGCCGACCTCTCAAAGCTATTTTTTCGCTTCCTTTGTTTACCATAACCACTGGGGATCCTTCATTTTGCTCATGCTGGCCGCGGGCATCGGCTTAACGTGGCACTACCGACACCGCAGTGACGCCCGCGACTTCTTTCACACCCCCGCGTTCGCCGGGCTCGTTGTCATCCTGCTGCTCGCCATCACCCTGCCACTGAGCGGATCCCGCTCAACGACGCTGCTCGCCAGCCTTTTTCTCCTCGTCGCGCTGACCCACGCCCTTAGTCGCTTCATCCGCGCGCGGCGCCAGTCCCGAGAATCCATTTTTCTGCCCAGCATCGGCATCGGCGCCGCTCTTATCGTCGCGGGCGGCTCAACGTGGTTCGTCGCCAAGGATGTGGTCGTCGCCCGGTTCTCTAAATCCCAGGAGCAATTTGTTGAGATGCAGGCGATCGGCGGCATCGGCGATCGCGCGCTGCTCTATCACAACACGTGGCGGATGGCTCAGGAAAAACCGTGGTTTGGCTGGGGGATGGCCTCTTTCCCGCATGTCTTTACGCTTTTTAACACCCGCGAATCTCGCGCGGATCGCCTCCCCGTTTTCTACCACGACGCCCACAATGATTGGCTGCAGGCCCTCGCTGAGCATGGCTTCGCCGGCACCACGTTACTCGTCCTCTGCGCCCTCACTCCTTTGTGGCAGCTGCGGCGTTCCCTGGTCCGCAATCGCTTCACCCTCTATCTTCTCGGCAGCTGCCTGCTCCTGCTGTTTTACGCGATGGTGGAATTCCCGTTTGGCAACGTCGCGGTCGTCCTCTCGTGGTGGTTCTGCTTTTTCTGCGCCGTGCACTACGCCCGACTCCATGATACCGGCGCCTCGCCTCGCCACCTCGAGGATCCGCCCGCCGTCACCGCGGACGCCTGATCTCAGGCCACCGCGGGAGCCCCTTGGTTTTCTTACCTGTGTTTTCTGTCCTTATTTTAACCCTCAACGAGGAGCGCAATCTCCTCCCGTGCCTCGCGTCGATCAAAGGCTCCGACGATATCGTGGTGCTGGATTCAGGTTCGACCGATCGCACCGTCGCCATGGCCGAGCACGCGGGCGCGCGCGTCTACCAGCACCGTTTCGAATCCTTCGCCGCCCAGCGCAACCACGCGCAACGCACGCTCGCTTTTCGCCATCCTTGGGTCTTTCACCTCGACGCCGATGAACAGCTGACACCCGAGCTCGAGCGCGCTTGCCGTGCGGCGGCGGCTCGCCGCGATCTGGATGGTTACTACACCGCCCCTAAAATGCTCTGGCACGGCCGCTGGATTCCCCGCTGCACCGATTTCCCCGCATGGCAGGCGCGTTTCGTGCGCGCACCTCAATTTGAATTCGTCGAAGTCGGCCACGGACAGCGCGAGGCTCCAGCCATGCGGATGGCCTATCTCGACGCGCACTATCTCCACGATCTCTCAGCCGATGGGGAAACCGCGTGGCTCGAAAAACATCGTCGCTACGCGCGCATCGAGGCGCGGCACCATCAAGCCGTTCAAGGGACCATCTCCGGGTCTGATCTTTTCTCTCGAAATGCCCTTCATCGCCGGCGCGCGCTAAAACATCTCAGTTATCAACTCCCTTTTCGGCCGGCACTTCGGCTCGTCTATCAATACCTGCTACGCGGCGGGTTTCTCGAGGGCGCGGCGGGTTGGCAGTACTGTCGACTGCTCGCGCGTTATGAGCACTTTTCCCAAGAGGAAATGCGCGCCCTCCGCCGCTAGGCCGGTCCCATGCGGCTTATCTTCGTCAATCGCTTTTACTGGCCGGAAACTCCCGCCACGAGCCAACTGCTCACTGATCTCGCGGAGCATCTCGCCGCCCAAGGCCACGAGGTTCACGTCATCACTAGTCACCCCGGCCCGCCCGCCATTCCCCTCACCGCCACAAGGCATCGCGTCCAGATCTCTCGCGTGCGCGGAACCCGTCATCAGCAACGGGGCGCTTTAGGCAAGGCGTGCGACTTTTTCACATTTTACCTCGGTGCGCTCTGGCGGCTCTTCCGGCTGACGCGCCGCCAGTCGATCATCATCGCCCTCACCGATCCTCCCTTGTTCGGCATCGGCGCAGCGTGGATCGCCGGCGCCCGCGGAGCTCGGCTCATCCACTGGATCCAAGACATCTATCCAGAACTTGCGATCGAACTGACTGCTCACCGCTGGTTGCGGATCACCCGGCCGTGGCGCAACGCCGCTTGGGCCGCCGCCGATCACTGCGTCACCTTGGGCGAAGAAATGGCTGCCGTCATCGCCGCGGCGGGCGTTCCTCACACCGCCATCAGCGTCATTCCCAATTGGGCGCCAGTCGGTCTCGCGCCAGCACCTGCCGCGGCCCTCGCCGCTCTGCGGGAGGAATGGGGCCTCGGCCAGGCAATGGTCGTCGCTTACTCCGGGAATTTCGGTCGGGTCCACGACTTAGCCTCGGTGATTGCTCTCGCCACCACCTTGCGCGACGAACCGGAGATTGCCTTTGTTTTTATCGGCACCGGCGCCCAGCACTCCGCTTTGGAAGCGGAAGCCCGCGGGCGCGGACTCACCCGCGTCACTTTCCTACCCGCGCAATCCCGGGCACGATTAGGCACGGCTTTGGGCGTCGGCGACGTTCACCTCGTCACGCTACGCCGCGGCTGCGAGCATCTCGTTTTTCCCAGTAAACTCTATGGCATCTGCGCCGTCGCCCGGCCTCTGATATTTATCGGGCCGCAGGACTGTGAAATCGCTGGGTTGATCAACCAGCACGGTATCGGTTGGAGCGTCGATCCGGCCGAGCCCGCCCGTCTGGTCGCCCTGATCCGAAGTCTCGCGACCGATGCCTCCCTGAGAGCAGCGGGGGGCACCGCCGCTGCGCGTTTCCACGCCCGGCACACTTTCGCAGACGCCGCGAGCCAGTGGGATGCGCGGCTGCGCTCCCTCGGCGCGCACCCGCCGACAACGCCATTTACAAGCCCGCCTCTCCAGCCATGAACCGCCACCGTTTCATCACTCTCGCGCTGCTCTTCCTCGACATCATCGCCACAGTCATTGTCTTCACTTTCGTCGCATTTCTCCGCGGCCTGCCGATCCATGATGAGTTAACCTTCGCCGCACTCATCGTGCCCATTCTCGCCATAATTATCGGCCTCACCCTGATCGACGGCTATAACCCGCGGACGGACATGATCAGCGTCAACTACGCCAGCCAGCACATGATCGCGCTCCTCGCCGTCATGATCGGGGTACTGCTCCTCACCTACGGAATCATCACATCCCCGTTCGCCCTGCAATCGAGTCGCTCGGTAATTGTCATCAGTTTCGTTTTACTCCTGCCGCTAACCGTCGCCTACCGCCGCCTATTCTACCTCAGAAATCTTCGATTTCGTGGTGAGCAGTGGGTGGTTTTCGTCGGCGATGCGGTCAGCCGCGAACTTTTCAAAATCGAATGCCAACAATGCCGGTTTAACCAACCCGTCATTTTCTGTAGCTCATCTCCCGAGACGCACCCGCCGATTGCTGGAGTCGACGCTCCGGCTCTCGCCACCTTGCAAAGCGTTCTTCAGGAGATCGAGACGTCCCATCGGTCGGTCGAGGCGATCGTGCTCCGCGAAACCCCCAAAGAGCTTACACCGGCAGTCACCCAAAAACTCGTTAAACTCTATTTTTCTGGAATTCCCACCTATACCTTGGAGCTTTTTCACGAGGTCTATTGGCGCAAGGTGCCGATTTATCGGCTCAACCAGATCTGGCTTTTTCAGGATGGATTTCGGATCGCGCGTGAACCCGTTTTTGAACGGATCAAACGCACCATCGATATCGTGCTCGCAACCCTCGGGATGTTGCTCACGGCCCCCGTGCTCGCCCTCGCCGGCCTCGCCATTTGGGTCGAGAGTCGCGGACCGGTCTTCTTCACCCAAACGCGAATCGGAAAAAATCAAGCGCCCTTTCGCATTTGCAAGCTCCGCACGATGCGCCCCAGCGCCAGCACGGCGCTCTATACTCAACCGAACGACGAGCGCGTGACGCGCGTGGGTAAAATTTTGCGCGCCACCCGCGTCGATGAATTTCCTCAAATGTGGAACGTCTTCATTGGCGATATGAGCCTGATTGGCCCCCGCGCCGAGTGGGATCGCCTGGTCGAAGGTTACGAAAAAAAAATCCCCTGCTACCACTTCCGTCACTTCGTCAAACCTGGCATCACCGGCTGGGCCCAAGTAAACTATCCCTACGGTAGCAGCAGCGCCGACACCATCCGGAAACTAGAATATGACCTCTTTTATATCCGCCATCTTTCCTTCAAACTCGACGCCACCATTATTTTAAAAACGATCCACGTCATGCTTTTCGCCAAAGGCCGGTAACCCGCTCGATCCTCTATGCGATCCTACGATTTTGTCTGTGTCGGCGGCGGTAGTGCCGGCTTTAACGCCGCCCGGACCGCAGTTTCCCTCGGTCTCAAGTCCGCGATTATCGACGGGGCCAAGGAACTCGGCGGACTCTGCATTCTCCGCGGGTGCATGCCGTCTAAAACGCTGCTCTATATGAGCGATGTCCTCCACTTGGCCCAGCGAGCCAAAACGTTCGGCCTCAAAGTACCCTTCGCCCGCGCCGACCTCGCGGCCATGCAGGCGCGTAAAAAAAAGATTATCCGGGAGTTTGCCGATTACCGCCTGCAGGCGCTCCAGACGGGCCGCTTTGATCTCATCCGCGATCACGCGCGCTTTCTCGATCCCCACACGTTGGAACTTTCCTCCGGTGAAAAGATCCACGCGAAAGCCATTCTCATCGGGACCGGTTCCCAAGTCGCCGTTCCCCCGATCACCGGCCTCGCCGCTGTCGCCGCTTGGACCAGCGACGAGGTGCTCGATCTCGATTTGATCCCCCCGAGCGTCACCGTCCTCGGCGGCGGTATTGTCGCCTGCGAACTCGCCCAGTTCTTACAACGGATTGGATCGCGCGTAACATTAATTCAGCGGAGTCCGCAGCTTTTGAGCGACCACTCCCGCGAGGCCGCCGCGGTGGTCCAACAAGCCCTCAGCGATGAAGGCATGATCATCTTCACGGGGACCCAGCTAACGAAAATCACCCAGCACCCACGGCGCTTCACCACCGAGTTTCTCCATGCTGGAAAAAAACAAACCGTCCAATCCGCTCGTCTCTTTAACGCCCTCGGCCGAGTGCCCAACACCGCGCCGCTCAATCTCGCCGCCGCCGGCGTCAAAACCCGCCCCAGCGGACAGATCGTAACGAACCGGTGGCAACAGACCAGCACCCCGCACATTTATGCGGCGGGCGATTGCGCCGGCCCTGCTGAGATCGTGCACGTTGCCATCCAACAGGGCGAACTCGCCGCCCGCCACGCGGCGAAGTTAAAAAAGCTTTCTCCGGTCAACTACGCGCTCCTCCTCACGGTGGTCTTCACCGATCCGCCCCTGGCCACCATCGGCGAACTCGAGAGCGCGCTCGACGCCCGCGGCGCCCCCTACCTCATCGCCCGCTACCCTTTCAATGACCACGGCAAGTCGATCCTGATGGATGCAAACTACGGCTACGTTAAGGTCATCGCCGAGCCCACGCGCGGCCGCATCCTCGGCGCCGAAATCGTTGGGAAAGATGCCGGCGAACTTATTCACGCGTTCAGCGGCCCTCTTGCCATGAAGGCGACGGTTTTTGATCTTCTGCGGGCGCCTTGGTACCATCCCACACTCGCCGAGATCATCACCTACCCGCTCGAAGAACTCGCGGAAAAAATCACCCCCTGAGATTCCGCCCCGGCGCGCCGGGGCCCGGTACCCACCCCGCCAACGGCCCGATTGCAGAAACGTTCCCCCGGCCGACACCCGCCGCGCGGGCAATCGCCCCACGCCGCGCCGCCCTTTCACCGCACCTGCGCCGGGCCCTCGTGCCCGCCGCGCCGCTCGGTTCGAACCACGCGCTCAACCCGCCCCCCCCCGCGGTACGCGGACGCCGTCACGGCCTAAGCGCCGGCGCGGGGCCAAGCTTTTAACTGACCGAAGCGAAGCGTGCGTCGACTCGCTCCCACTGCACAACTTTCCAAAAAGCCCCGAGATAGTCTGCCCGGCGGTTTTGGTATTTCAGGTAGTACGCGTGCTCCCACACATCAAGCCCGAGCAGCGGGGTCGCCCCGTCACTCAGGGGCGAATCTTGATTAGCAGTGGAGGAAATTTCCAATCGGCCCGACTTAAAAGACAGCCAGGCCCAGCCGCTGCCAAATCGCTTCATCGCTGCGTCATTAAATTGCATCTGGAAAGCATCGAAAGAGCCGAAGGTTTTTTCCATCGTAACGCCGAGTCGCCCGCGCGGAACGCCGCCGCCGCTCACGCCCAGCTGTTCCCAAAAGAGCGCATGATTAACGTGCCCGCCGACGTGATTGCGGAGCCCGGCCCGGACCGCCTCCGGCGCTTCCCCGATCTTCCTTAATATTTCCTCCGCAGACATTTTTTGGAGCGCAGGCTGGGCGGCGATGAGGCTGTTCGCTTGTGCGATGTAAGCTTGGTGATGCTTGGAATGGTGAATCTCCATCGTCCTCGCGTCAAAATGCGGTTCGAGCGAATCGTAAGCATAACCCAGCTTGGGCAAAGTGAAGGGCGCGGTCGCCGCATCGCTGCGCACCGGCAGTTTCGGCGGGGATGCCGGTCCGTTCTTAGTCTGGCCAAGCACGGAGCTGACCCCCAGCAGCGCAGCCCCTGCGCCGAACGATTTCAAAATATCACGACGCGATCGCTGGGCGGGAGAATTCATCGCCAAAGGGTGATGCCTCCGTTGGTCACAAGCAAGCGGAGGTTCGCAACGATTCCTCAATTCATCGGCGACCGCTATCGATCCGGATGCGTGGATCAAGCCGAAGCAGCCAAAGATCGCTGACGAGCGCGCCGAGTGCCCCCAGCAAGCTGAGCACCATTAGCAGCGATGCCGCCAGGTACACGTCTTCGGCAATCAAAGCATCCCATAAAGTCGGCCCCACCATCGGCAGGCTGAGGACGATCGCGACCACCGAACCGCCGGAAACCAAATGAGGGAAAAAACCGCCGATGCTCGAAACAAATGGGTTCAAAGCCAAACGCACGGGATATTTCAGCAGCAAGCGCAACGGTCGCACGCCCCTGGCTCGCGCCGCGGTCACATACGGTTTTTTTAACTCATCGAGGAGATTCGCCCGCATGACCCTCACGAGGCCCGCGGCCAGGCCGAAAGCCAAAACCAAGACGGGCAGCCACGCGTGTTTCATGAGATCAATCACCTTCGCCCACGTCCATCCCGGTACGGTCGCAAATTCCGCTGAAAACAAACCCGTCGCATCAAAACCGAACCATCGCCTGACAAGGTACATCATCACCAACGCAAACAGAAAGGGCGGCACGGAAACTCCCAAAAAAACTACGAACGTCAGTCCGTAGTCGCCGGGCGAATACGGCCGCACCGCTGAATAGATTCCCGCCGGCAGGGCCAAAGCCCACGCTAAAATCACCGCGAGGAAACATACCAGCACCGTCAGAAAAATTCGATCACCCAGCACTTCTCCCGCCGGTTTCTCATGCTCCATGGAAAGACCGAGATTCCCTTGGAGCAAACCCGTATCCTCCGGCTGGAAAGTCGTGAACCAGACAAACCCCAGCCAGCGCGCGTATCGTTGCGTCAGGGGCTCATCGAGCCGGAAATTCTTCCGCAATTCCGCCGCCAGCTCGTCCGTTGCCAGCGTTCCCTCCAGTTCAAGGCGCGCGATGCGCATCTCCACAAAATCGCCCGGCGGCAATTGCACGACTGTAAAGACAACGACCGAAACCATCAACATGGTTGGAACCAGCAAAAGGATCCTTCGCAGAATTAAAGGATGCCTCCGCAAAAGCAGACTGAGCGTAATGCCCATGCCAGCCAGCCAGAGCCTCCCCCAAATCGCCGGGGCGGGGTCCACCGGTGGACGTTCGGCGGAAAGTCGCTCCGCTCGCCGCGATGCGACGTTGCTCAAAATCGCCGCCTTGGTCTGGGCGTCGCCGCGGTGGTCCCGCGCCGCCTCTTCCCAAAAATAAGTCTCCAGGCCCGCGTTGGCCGGCGACTGGAAATTCGCACCAAAAAGGGCCGTACGCGGCACATTTTTGAAGCCGTTTTTGACCACCACCAACTGCGGGGGCGGGGTCGCGATGCTGATGGTCCAAACATTATCGGCCGCGATTTCCTGGATCTGGTTGAAGTGAGCAATTCGCGCCGTCTCATCCGTCAGCAAACACGTTTCGTCGAGCAGTTCCATCGCGCGACGCAACGGATGCCCTCGCGGAGGCTCGATGGCATTCGGTCGTCGCGACGCTGGGTCACCATAGAGACCGCCCGACTGATACCACCAGCCAAAGCCGGGGGCAAAAAACGACTCAAAATACGTGGGTACAAAGTTTCGGGGCTCGACCAACGGGTAGAACTCACTCTCGCCCGTCCAAACGGTGAAGTCGTGCTCGTACGCAAGTTTCTCCTGCTCAAAAAGTCGACGCGCCCGCGACCGAAATATCGCCCGCACGCCGACCCTCGCCCAGTCGTCGATCACAAATTGACCCGGCGCTTCCGTCGTGTAATCCGTTGCGTTTAAAGTAAACGCCATCCGGCTCCCGTCGGCAAACGTGCGAAACCCTTCGGCGTCTCTTCGCGTCAGCCCGAGTTCATCCAACAGGCGATTGGCGCGGACCGGATCAAACTCTGTAAACGCGAGCCAGAGCCGGGCGTTATGGTAAGGGGAATCCGGCGGGGGCGCGATCTGGGCGGGCGCCCCTTGCCCGTTAAATTGCGCATGGATAATATCCCAGCGATTGATCGCAAGGGAAAGCGCCTGCCGAAACCGCGCTTGATTAAGGAGCTCAGACTTCCAACGCGTTTCGGGCCGGCTTGGCTCGACCCGGCGATTCAAATTAGGAAACACCGTGAAGACCGACTGAGTGCTGGGTTTCCAATGGTAGACTTCGTAGCCGCGCCGGGCGGCTTCGCCTTGCAGCATGATATGATCGTCGTAGCGAATATGGCGCGCCTGCATCGAGATTTCACCATTGGCCGCGGCGACCCCGATCGCCTGGTTGGTGCGAATCGCCAAGACGACTCGATCGAGGTACGGGAGCTGATTTCCCTGAGTATCGACCGCCCAGTAATAGGGGTTGCGCACGAGGACGAGCGGGCTCGGCACTGCCGCCGCCTGGAGCACCCACGGCCAGAGGCGCGGGTGCTCGACATTTAAATAATGCCGCATCCGACGATAAACCGCCAGAGGACTCGCCACCCCCAACGACCCCATCAGCCGTTGCGCCGTTGCGTGGTCCCCCAGCGCCGGATGAAAGGACCGTAAATAATGGGCCGGCAGAATGTGCTCGGAATAATCTTCGGAATTCATGCCGGTCGAGGCGAGCCTCTCCAAAAACAACGGGTTCGGCTGTGCAAATTCAAACCGCACCCGCCACTCGTCGAGCTTCGACACCCGCCCTTGCGTCGCTCCCGCCCTCAACAATTTCGGCCGCACATTAAAGTATTTTATCTCGTGCTCGTACCAATAAATGAGGTCATCGCTCGAAACGGGATGACCGTCGGACCAACGCATGCCTCGTCTTAACTCAAAGGTGTAAACTCGATAATCGGGCGATACCTCCCAAGATTTGGCCACATGAGGCACGAGAGGGTAGCCTTGCGGGGACCAGCGTACGAGATTGGAGCCGGAGAGTCGCCAATAAATCGTTTTGAAGTCCTCATAGGAATTGGCGAAGCGCTGCCAGGTACCGCCATAACGCCCCACCCCATCGACGCCCTCCATCACCACGGGCTCATCACCGACGCGTTGCGCCACCGGCGGGAGCCGGCCCTCCCGCACCAGCTCCGCGAGCACCGGAGCCTCGCCGCGCGGATGCCACCCAGCCGACAAATCCGCATAATCGACCGCGCGGGTAATTACGGGCGGCCGCTCCCGATCTAATCGACCCGCCTGTTCGCGGGACCGCTGCACCGCCGCCAATTGATCCGCCGGCGGCAAGGGCGGCGGCGTGACTACGTCCGGACGAAAAAGCAGCCCACATCCATACAGCAGCGCAAAAAAAACCGAAGCGGCCGCACCAAGACCGAGCAAAGTTACGCCAAGGATTTTCTTCACTTTTTCATACAATCCGCCTCCAGAAAAAACGCCCGGCCTTTGAACGCAATCCTCGGGTGAGACGCCTGTCACCCTATTTACCACCGACCGCCGCCAAACCCCACGGCGAATTTTTGCACGGGAACTTGGTGCACGAAAGGATCGATCATGCGCTCGGCATTCGGTTAGTTTTGTGCCGATAGCAAAAAGCGCGCGGAGCCCACGTTCCACCCTCTGAGCCGGTCCGTGCAAAAATCCGACCGCCGCCAAACCCCACCCTCCCAGCACACCGTCCACCCGGGACCAAGCCACCGGCGCTCGCGGGCCCACCTCCGCCGATCGACCCCTCCTCCGAGCAAGGGCCACGCTCGGTGACCGGACCCATCGCACGGAGCGCAGCGGCCCCTACGCGTTGCTGGTCCCCCGGAACGTGAGGTTTCTGAATTGCTCGGAATTTCCCGTTGACGCGTCTGCCTCGCACCCGTTTATTCCGCATTCCGATAGCGGCAAGTTAGCTCAGTTGGTAGAGCAGAGGACTGAAAATCCTTGTGTCCCCGGTTCGATTCCGGGACTTGCCACCATTTCAAATGGCGTCAGGGCAATCAGTTGCTCTGGCGCCATTTTTGTCTCTGGCTTGGCGGTTTTTAGTCCGCGACCCGTTCGCTGACCGGCGTCAGCGACTCGATCGTTACCGGCACGCTCGACGCGCAAGGGCATCGCCGATGCCAGCACGTTTCGCTACGATGGCTTCGCGGCGGGAGATTTCAGCAAGATTCCATTCAACGGCAGGCCGCGCAGCGCCGAAGACCGTGGTTCCGCCGGAGCTAGCTTCGCCGGAATCCTGTTCGGGCCCAAGCCGGCACGACCGGATAACCAACCAAGTCAGGTGCGATCCCACGCAACCGGTTTGGGTAGGTCCACCGAGCGGGTCGCGTCGATAGCGCATGGGGCAACCCGCCCTCGTCGCGTTGGCGAGACCGGAGCAGATCACCGGCCCAAACCGCCCACCGCATTTTCCCGCCCGCCGCATTTTGCCGCTGGTCACGAGAGGGAGCGAACGCAATCGTGAGAGGACGATGAGCCGCGAGATGTGTTACCGTTGTTTCTGGCCAGCCCGCCATTGCTGGTGCGGCTCGATCACGCCGATGCCGACCCGTACGAAGTTCGTGTTTCTCATGCACCCGTATGAATTCAAGCGGGTGAAGGCGAATACCGGCCGGCTCACCCACCTTTGCCTGAGCGACAGCGAACTGCACGTCGGCATCAGCTTCGACAAACACGAGGCGGTGGGGGCATTGATCAACGATCCGAAAAATTTTCCCGTCCTGCTTTATCCGACCCGGGACGCGCGCGATCTATCCAAAGGCGAACTGCCAGCGGCCGACTTTGCGGGCCGGCGGCTCGTGGTATTCTTGCTCGACGCCACCTGGCGGCTCGTGCGGCCGATGTTGCGTACCAGCCTCATTCTGCAACAGCTGCCGCGCATCATGTTTTCAAACGCGGCGCCGAGCCGCTTCGTCATCAAGCGGCAGCCGGAAACAGGCTGCCTCTCGACGCTGGAGGCCACCCACGAACTGCTCGGCGCGCTCGATCGCTCCGGTCTCGATCACTACACACAACCGGAGCAACTGCTCGGGCTTTTCCAACGCATGCAGGATTTTCAACTCCGCTGCACCGCGGAGAACGCACGCCTCGGTAGCCGCCATCACTCCCGCCGCGCGCCAGCCGAGTCCCCGCCTATCACCGCCCGAACCTCGGCCAAACGGCGGCGAATTTTTCCGGCCAACTTGGCGGCCAGCACACCGCCACGACCCGCCACGCTGCTCCCAGATACGTCGTCCGCAACCTAAGCTCAGTCGCTTCCAGCCCTGCGCGGTGGCCCTTCCGCAGAGCCCGATTCCTGACAGTAACGTGCTCACCGCCTTACGCACACCCCTCGGGTCGCGAAAGGGGATCGCGACCGCCCCACTGGCGGCGAACGGCCGAAGTGCTCCGCGCGGTCCGCCCCATCTCCTCGACCCCGCCCATCACTCTTTATTTCGCCGAGCCATCACACCACCGATCCCCTTTCGCGGAACTTGACGGATACAACTCAGTCGGGCTTGGCGCGACCAGGCCGACTTTCGGTCGATGGAATCAGAGCCCTTCACCGAGTAACCGGATTCATGCGCTGGCTGAGTTTGATCCCTGCCAATGCTCCGGGATGATGCGGAGCGAGGCGCAGCGTTTCCTCGAATTGCTCCACCGCTGCTGCCCGCTGCCCAAGTCCTAAAAACGCGCGGCCCAAAACGTGATGCAGGTCCGCGTTCTCGGGCTGGAGCGCGACGGCGCGCTCAAGGTGGGGCAAGGCCTCGTTCAGGCGCGAGTTCATGACAAGCGTGAGACCCCATTTAAGCTCGGCATCCGCGAAGTCCGGTCGCTCGCGACAAGCTCTGGTAAATTCCGCAATCGCTTCGGCGATACGTCCAGCGTTCGCATGCGCCCAGCCGAGGTTAACCCGCGCTGCCACTAACGCCGGGTTAAGCGCCACCGCCCGTCTGAACGCGACCACGCCGTCGTCGGCGCGTTGCAGTGCCATTAAGGTCGCCCCGCGCGTATTGTGCGCGGCGGCAAAACGCGGCTGGAGTTGCAGTGCCCGGTCGAGCAGTGGCAGGGCCTCACTCGAACGTCCGATCTGGTTTAAGACGTCGGCGAGACTGTTAAGCGTCTCCGGATGATCCGGCTTCAACTCGAGGGCGCGACGCAAGTGCGACAGACCATCAGCCGGGCGACCGGCCGCGGCCAGAGCCGACCCAAGATTGAGCCGCGCCACCCAGCTCGAGGGATTGCGCGCCAGAGTGGTCTCGTAGAGCGAAAATACATCGCGATACATTCCGCTCTGACGCCATGTGAGGCCACCGAGTAGCACGAGAAGACCGGCGGCCGCAGTCGGTCCGCTCCAGCGAGGCCAGTGCAGGAGTTGATGTCCACGCACGACCGCCGCCGAGAGAAACGCGATCATGGAGAGGCTCGCCAGATACTGAAAGTGGTCCGCCACATACGAGAACACGAAGGGATACACGTTCACGAAACCGAGCACCGGCACCAGCGTGCCACCGTACAGCAGGGCCGCGGCGAGCGGCCCACGTTCGCGCCGGCTCCGCCACGCCCCGCCAGCAATTGTCCCAAGTGTCGCCATGGGGAAGAGCCATTGCCACACGACCCCAGCATCAATCGTCCAGCGTGGGTAGAAGAACGTCAGGTCGGCGGGCCAAACTAGTTTACCGAGGTAGAACCAGACGACACGGCCAGCCAACAAACCGCGCTCGAGCGGACCGAGGGCGAAGTCCCCGCCGGACGCACCAATCTGAACCGTTTCCAGCCAAGCCGTGCCGATCCCCGCCGCCGCACCCAGAGCCAACCAGGGCAAAAGTGGCGCCACGTCGCCGCGCCACGAAAGGCGGCCGACGCGCCACCACGCGATCACGAGCAAGGCGGCCGGCAACGTCGCGGTAACGGTCTTTGTAAGCAGCGCGGCCACGAACCAGAGCGTCGCGATCACGTAGCGCGCCGGTCGCCGCTCATCCGCGAAGCGCAGCCAGGCGAGGGCCGCAGCGAGATAGAACACCGTCGAGAGCGTGTTCTTCTGCTCGGCCATCCAGGCCACCGATTCAACGGCCACGGGATGCAACGCAAAGACCAGGCCGGCCAGCAGAGCACCGGGGACGACCAACCGCCGCAGCAGTCCAACTAGCAGGCAAGCGGCCGTCGCGTGCCAGAGCACGTTGATCAGGTGATAGCCGAGCGCAATGTCGCCCCAGAGCTGATGCTCGAGCCAGAACGCTGAATGAAGGAGCGGGTAATATTGCTGCGTGGCGCCGAGTTCGAACCAGATCCGGGCGAGCCCCGACCACGATTGCAGATCCGACCGCGTGATGTGTCCGGCATCGTCCCACAAGAAGTCACCCGTCAGCGCCGGGAAATAGGCGACGAGCGTCAGCGCGAGCACGAGCGCGAACACTGCGCCCGGGGACCAGCGGCTCGCCGCCGGGGCAGTCTCGAAATTCGCGCGGGGCCAAGAGGAATGTTTCGATTGCTTCATCGTGGCGGGGCCGCGAACGAATCACGGAATCCCCGCAGAGGACAGTTGCTAACCAAGTGCCGCCGGGAAGCCAGCCCGCCCTTTGGTTTCATGGCCAAGAAAAAAGCGCCACCTCGGGTGCCAACGCGGCGATTGAAGGGTGCGTTCACGCGGCGAGCGTCATGCCAGGAGCACGACGAGCGCTACAGGTCAAACGAAGCCGAAAGGATGAACTGTCGCGGATCGACAATGCGGTAGGTGGAGGCCCCATAGGCGTTAAAATAAGGAATTGCCTTTTTTCGCCTTTTGCGATGGTTTTCGTGGCATGGAAGCACCGCCGTCGCTGCACGACGAGAAGGAATGGCCGTATATATTAACTCTGCTACCGCGGGATCTGGAAGATTCCGCCCGGC